>JAFXDK010000057.1 GCA_017521805.1 Ruminococcus sp.
GAGTTGGTTCTTTCTATTCTCAGCAGCATGGCACAAGATGAATCGGAGTCAATATCAAAAAATATGAAGTGGGCAATAAAGCAGAGAATTGAGGCAGGAACATTTATCTTTGGAAGTTTGCCGTATGGTTATACCAAAAGCGATGAGGGAAGAACGATAATAAATAAAAAAGAAGCAGACGTGGTTCGTCTGATTTTTTCGTCAACATTAAATGGTATGGGAACATACAAAATTGCACAAATGCTGAATAAAATGAAAGTACCTGCCCGTAAAGGCGGAGAATGGTCTGGTTCCACAATTAAAGGCATACTCATCAATGAAAAATATTATGGTGCTGCCATATTTCAGAAAACGTATACAGATAGCAACTTTAAGCGACATCATAATCACGGTGAAGTTGATAGTTATTATGCTGAAGAACATCATGAACCGATTATCAGTAAAGAAGAATTTGATAAGGCACAGATAATGATACAAAAGTATTGTGATGAACGCAATATTGAAAAGGATACTGGCAAGTATCATAATAAATATCCGTTTTCCGGCATTATTATATGCGGGGAGTGTGGTGAAAAGTTTAAGCGTCAAACACAGTCAGTTGGAATTGCATGGGCTTGCACGAAACATCTGTACAATAAAGCGGAATGTTCAATGAAGTTTATTAAAGATGAAGCGATAAAGGCATCTTTTGTTACGATGATTAACAAGCTGATATTCGGCTGTAAGCAGGTAATCTTGCCGTATTATGAATCTATCCATATTGCCGATAAAGATAGAAATCTGCAAGAGATAATACGAATGAAGAATAAGTTGCAATCCAATGTTGACAGAAAGAATGATTTGCGTAAATTGCGAGTAAATGGTTTCCTTGACGGTGCTTTATACAATCAGGAATTAATGCGTGTAGAAAAGGAAAATGAGGAAATCCGTGCAGCATTACAAAATTTCGATAAGTCTGGAGAACATCGTGGGATAAAGGAAACTGAAAAGCTTTTGCACTTTATAGAAACTACAGAGATGCTTACGGAATTTAGAGATGAGGTGTTTTCTGATTTTGTAGAAAATATTTATGTGTACACAAGAACCTGCATCGGTTTTCGGTTGAAATGCGGTCTGACTTTAAAGGAGGAAGTATGTACGGGTACAAAATAGTAAACGGTGAAGCTGTTGTATATGAGTCAGAAGCGGAAGTTATCATAAATATCTTTAACGGTTATCTTTCCGGAATGAGTTTGCGTGATGCTTCTGTAAATGCAGGCAAACCAATGGTACACAGTATGGTGAAACGCATTATACGAAATAGCTGTTATGTTGGTGATGAGTTTTATCCTGCAATTATCAGTAGGCAGACATTTGCGAGAGCCAATGCAGAACTGATACGCAGGGCAGAAAAGCATCCTCAAGGAAAACGTCTGCAAGCTCCGCCATTCTATACGAAGTTCAGCATTTCTGAACCGAAGATGCATTATGATGATCCTATCAGGCAAGCTGAATACGTCTACAGTCTTATCGAGGTGATAAAATGAATGTAATAAAAATACCTGCCAAACCGCAAAAAGGAAACAATGCAGCTAAAATTGAAGTTCAGAAACTTCGTGTAGCAGCCTATTGCAGAGTTTCAACTGACAACGAGGAACAGGCATCAAGCTATGAAACACAGATTGCTCACTACCGTGAATTCATTTCCGCAAATCCCGAATGGGAACTGGTCAATGTGTATGCAGATGAAGGAATCAGTGCGACTTCAACGAAAGGCAGAGAACAGTTCAATGCTATGATTGAGGACTGCAAAGAGGGAAAGATTGATATGATATTTACAAAATCAATCAGCCGTTTTGCCCGAAATACCGTTGATTGTTTGAACTACATCCGAATGCTGAAAGAAATAAATATTCCTGTTTTCTTTGAAAAAGAATCAATAAATACAATGGATTCCAAAGGTGAAGTTTTGCTTACAATTATGGCATCGCTGGCACAGCAGGAATCAGAGTCGCTTAGTAAAAATGTAAAAATAGGAATTCAGTATCGTTTTCAGCAAGGGAAAGTAATGGTCAATGCCCGAAACTTTCTCGGATATGATAAGGATGAAGAAGGACGCTTGATTATCAATCCCAAAGAAGCAGAAATTGTAAAGCGAATTTTCCGTGAATATCTTGAAGGTGCAAGCTGTAAAAAGATTGCTAAAGGTTTAGAGCGTGACGGCATCAAGACATCAAGGGGAAATACAAAATGGCATGATAGCGGTGTGCGCTTGATTCTTGAAAATGAGAAATATATGGGCGATGCACTTCTTCAAAAGACCTGTACCGTGGATTTTCTAAACAAAAAGCGTGTAAAGAACACTGGTATCCAGCCGCAGTACTATGTTGAGGATGACCACGAACCGATTATTCCGAAAGAGATGTTTCTTATGGTACAGGAAGAAATGGCACGGAGAGGGGCAACACAGGATTGGTTCGGACGTAAAAAAGGTTTTAGTGCAAACCACGCATTTTCGCAAATGGTGTATTGTGCCAATTGCTGTGAGCAATTCCGCCGAATTCACTGGAATAACAGGGGCAAGAAATCAATTGTCTGGCGTTGCATCACACGATTGAACGACAAAGACAAATGCCGTGCAAGAACTGTTAGTGAAGAAACACTAAAGGCAGCATTTATTGAGGCACTCAATGAAATGGTCGGCAACAGTACAGATTATCTGTCAAGGCTTGCAGAAAATCTTGAAGTAGCACTTAATATGGCTAATCCTATGTCGGCTGAAACTCTGTCAGAGAGAATGGCTGAACTTCAGCAGGAACTAATCAACAGAACAGAGCACCGTGAAAACTATGACGACATAACAGAAGAAATTCTCCGTCTGCGTGAATTGCAGGAACAGAAAGGTATGGACGATGCTGCACAGAAAGAACACACGAAACGCATAAAGGAACTTCAAAAATTCATCCGTTCTCAATCGAGTGAGATTACGGAGTTTGATGAGGCTTTAGTCAGAAAACTACTTGAAAAAGTTACCGTACACAGCGAATACTTGGAAATTCGGTTTAAGTCGGGAGTGACGATTAGTATTGAAAAGTGAATAGAAAGGACAATCCCCGCAACACTGGTTATTCAGTGGTGCGGGGCTGTTTTATAATAGTTCAGTTATTATTTTTATAACGCCAGCAATATATTCATCAATTTCTTTACGCTTATAAACATGTATATACGAAGGATGATGAATAGGTACATAATATATGCCCGATTTTTCTTTATAACAGTAGCTATAACCATCCCATTTTTCGAAGGATAGTTTAAAGTGCCTGTCAATCGCTGAATATACATTTTTCCCTAACAAGAATACAATTTTGGGAGATACAGAATCTATTTCGGTAATTAAATTGCTAAAGCAAGCATCTATTTCTGTTTTGTTGGGATAACGAAGTTTATGTTTGCTATCTAAAGGAAGGCATTTAACTAAATTTGTTCGATACGTTACTAACGTGGAATCCGTGTAAGCTTCTTCGATTTGTTGAATTAATCTACCAGAATTTGTTATGGAAGATAAAGGGCATTCTTTTTCATCTGTTTTCTTTTTTGCGGATAAACCGACCCACATAACCTGACTTTTTTTCTTTATGTCTAAAAGTGGAGGTTGATTTTTACAAAGACCACATTTTTGACAAGATATTATATTCTCATTCATTGATTTCACCTATTCTTTGCGTTTGAATTATGTATTTATTCAATACATCATCTGGCTCTAAACTATAATTTCCGGCACTAAAATTGAACTGCGAACGTCCTTCGAATTGACTAATAGAGCTATTTAATTCAAATTGTTCAATTATTCCACCTTTATAAACTATTTCATTGTATAGCTTGGTGCCGTGATATGGTCTAAACTGAAAAACGCTTGTTCTAAAACAACCACTTGTCTTTAAAGAAATCTCTTTTATTCGTAGAGCCAGATCATATGTTTTTTTAAAGTCTTCCTCCGTTTCATCAGGAAAGCCAAAAATGAAATAGCCTTTCAAATCGATATTGTTATTTAATACTGCAGTGGCAACATCTAATATTTCTTGAATTGATCCTAACTTGTTGATATGTTTTCTTACTCTTTCCGAACCAGATTCAATGCCCATAAAAAGCTCTTTACAATGACTAGATGGCAATTCGGCAGCCTTTTTTAAATTCCTAATCAGAGATAGAACATGAACCATTCCTCGCCAGCTTATTTGTGGAAAATTTGAAAAAATCGTATTTGCCATGTCAATACTTCTATCATTTCTAAGAAAAAGGTCATCCAAAATCCTTATGCTCTTTAAGTCAGGATATAATGTTAGAATATCTCTTATTTCTTGAATGATGCTATCTACTGATCGCATTCTTATTGGAATATCCATGTTTAAGCTTCTTGCACCGCCACAAAAAGCACAGTCATACATGCATCCTCTAGAAGTAATAATAGCAGTTTCTTTTTCACCATAATGGTTTAAAACAATTTCGTTTCCCAAGTATTTCCTATTGAGAATAATATTGTTTATGTCTTTGGGAAAATAAATCGAATTACTATTTACTCTGTAAACGTATTTGTTTCCAATTGTTTTTTCTGGTTGTTGAGTACACTTTCCAGAAATAATCGCAGGAATAATCAATTCGCCATCACCAATAATGATATTTATTGGATTGAACGAATTCCATGTTAAAATATCTTGGTAAATACTTCTAACTGCTTGTCCGCCAACAAAACATATACATGGATAGTTAATACTCTCTATTATGTACTTTACGATACAGTAATTTTGTGTAAAGATATTAATACCTATATAATCCGGAGATTTTGAGTTTAATAGTGATATTAATTCTGAAACAGGTTTATTAAGCTTTACAGAGTCGAGAACATCGACGTTGATACCAGATTGTTCTATATAAGTTGCGATATAGCCCAATCCTAAAGGAGATAAGTATTGTTCCTGTTCTGATGTTGAATCCCAGAAAATAGGTGAGTTCAATAACATGAAGTTTTTCATAATTTACACCTGTTAACAATGTAAGAAATAATCTTAGTTACATTTTCATTTAAATTAGAGCTATTATCGATAGACAATACATCAATACCTTTTGATTTTAGAATTTCTATTCCTTCTTCCATTAGAGATAACTCGTTTTTAGATTGTGTGCCTTTTTCAAATCTTGTCAATTTATCTCTTTCCGAAAGCCTTTTCTGTAAGACAATTTCATCCGCGAAAATGACCAACTGTAAATCCGGTTGAACTATATTAGAATTAATACTAAGTATATAGTCAGAGCTAACGCCGTCCATTACTTGTAGAATTAATGATGAAAGAATATATCTATCAGTAATTACAATTTTGCCTTCATGTAATGCTGGAAGTATATCATTTGTAATGTGTTCATATCTGTCAGCAGCTACTAAGCAGGCAACACTAATGCCTTTATGAGTTTCTGCGTAATCACGTAAATAATTGCCTAACTTTGATTCAGTTGGTTCTCGTGTAATAAATGTATTGTACCCTTTAATCTCTAACTGTTTTTTTATCTCTGAAATTAATGTCGATTTTCCAGCACCATTTGGTCCGTCGACAGCTATAAAAAAACCTAAATGATCGTTATGGTTAATCATAAGAGCTTCCTTTCAATAGGTTTATTCTTTTGCTTTGTACATTTTGACGAACGACAACCAAATGACAGTGTACCAACCTCTCTGTTATCCAAACCACACATACATCTCACTGTGCAGATTGGTTGTCAGCCAATTTTACTGCGTAGATGTCTTTCCAAATACAGTAAAAAAGGGGTGAGGGTTGACACTGCTATTTAGTACAACAGGCAATAAATGCCGATAATTCGAGGGATTTATGCCTTGTTTTTTGACATCAAAACCACGCACTCAACGTGTTTTGTACCAGGAAAGAAATCCCCACCGCACACTCTCTCCACATTATACCCGTTATCGGAGAGAGATTTCGCATCACGGGCGGCGGTAGCAGGATTACAGGAAATCATAACGATTTTTCGGGGTGCGGCAGAGAGTATCACATCGAGGGACTGCTGAGAGCAGCCCTTTCTTGGCGGGTCAATCACGATAATATCCGGATTACAGCCGTTTTTGTGGAGTTGAGAAAATACCTCGCCTGCATCGCCGCAGTAAAATTCTGCGTTGGAAATATTATTTTCAGCGGCATTTTTCTTTGCATTTTCCACAGCCTCGGGGATTATTTCAATACCCACGATTTTCTTTGCCTTATGAGCCATAGATAGCCCGATAGTTCCTGCACCGCAGTACAAATCTGCAATAATTTCATCGCCGTCGGGTGCGGCATATTCAAGCGCTTTTGCGTAAAGGCTTTCTGCCTGTGGAGTATTTATCTGATAGAACGAAAGAGGAGAAATCTCAATTTTATTGCCGCACATGGTGTCGGAGACCACTGCTCCTCCCCACAGAGTAATACATTCAGTACCAAGAATTACATTAGTCTTATCAGGGTTTATATTCATCACAATGCTTTTTATATTGGGAAATTTTTCCGCAAGTACCCTGCACAGTGAGGCAAGCTGTCGGCTCATATCTTTACGCACCACAAGGCACACCATGATTTCATTGGAATACGCGCCTTTTCTCAGGTAGATATGGCGCATTATGCCCGTTCCTTTGGATTCATCGTATACAGGGAGCTTCTTTTTGTTGATGAATTCAAGAATATCAGCGGTTATACTGCTGAAAATCTCGGGCTGTAAAGGGCAATCCTCAATAGGAATAACTCGGTGACTTCTGGGAGCGTAAAATCCGCAGACAGCTCTTCCGTCCACAGATGCAAGGGGATATTGTGCTTTATTTCTGTATCTGTCGGAGCTATCGCTGGGAATAAATTCATCGTATTCAGGGGATAGTCCGCCGATACGCTCAAAAGCGCTTTTTACGGTATCCGATTTTGCGCGGCACTCTGCATCATAGCTTATATGGCGGTAAACACAGCCTCCGCATTTCTTGTAAACTTTGCATTGTCTTATTTCACGGTCGGGGGAGGGGGTAATCAGCTTGTCCACAATTCCGAAGCCGTAACTGCTGAGAACCTTGACAATTTTAATATCAGCCACATCTCCTACAGCCGTTTCGGGAACAAATACAGCCATATTGTCAATTCGGCATACACCGCTGCCCTCTGAGGTAAGTCCTGTTATTTCTGCGGTATAGATTTGATTTTTCTCAGGCATTGTGTAACCTCCTGTTTTTTCTCCATAAGCTCATCAAAGCGGTTGATATACTCGTATGGGAATTTATAATTGTGGATTCTGTTGATAAGTCCGTCGGGATATACAAGCTTTGTGGAAGCCGCACAGCCTGCGCCGAGAATCGTTTGTGTTTCGTCCATAATAAATATGTTATACTGGCTTTCATAGCCTTTTTTTGCATATCCTACGTTTTCCAGATTATCAACAGTATTCTTCTGACGGTACATATAATAGGGAAGATATCCGTTAGCCATAAGCTTTTCAATGCTGTAATCCACCATTTCTGCGGCTGGATTTGCCATATTTTCATTTCCGTCGCGGAAAAGTGCCGCTGAACGTTTAACTGTCAGGGTATGTACAGTTATACTTTCAGGGGATAGTTCGACAATTTTATCAAGGGTATTTTTGAAACTCTCTGTTGATTCCGTAGGAAGTCCTGCAATGAGGTCAGTATTTATATTGTCAAATCCGATTTTTCTTGCAAGTTCAAAGGCTTCAATAGCTTCTTTTCCTGTGTGTTGTCTGCCGATAACACGCAATACATCGTCATTGAGAGTTTGTGGATTTACAGATATTCTGTCTGCGCCCAGTTCCTTTATAACGCGAAGTTTTTCCTCTGTTATTGTATCAGGTCTGCCTGCTTCAAAGCTGTATTCGCGGATTCTGTTCAAATCGAAGTTTGCGGCAACGGCCTCCATAACTCTGCGGATATCCTCAGCAGAAATTGAAGTGGGAGTTCCTCCGCCGAAGTAGATTGTATCAATCTTTGTATCATTTTCTTTTACAAGTCTGCCGATGATTTCAAGTTCACGGCATAAAGCGTCTATATACTGGGGCATAAGCTTTATTGCAGAAGCCATGCTGTGCGATACGAATGAACAATAACTGCACCGTGTGGGGCAGAATGGAATTGATACATAAAGGCTTGCGGCTGATGTGTCAATGCTGTCCAGTATAGGTTGCTGATTTACAGCTGTTTCATAGGCAAGAGCAAGCTTATTCGGGGAAAGTTCATACCGCTCTGAAAGTGTTTTTTCGATTTCCTGCCGTGAAAATCCCTGTGCCATAAGCTCTGTAACTTTTTTTACTGGGCGGATTCCCGTCATAAGTCCCCATGGTGCAGATATCCCTGTTTTGCGGCAGAGAATGTGGTATATCAGTCTGCACAGCTCATGCTCCGCAGTTCTTTTTTCGGTATTCTCGGGGAGGATTTTTTCCTCTGTTTCGGGTGTATCACCGTTGAGACGTATCGTCGCACTGAGACGCATATTATCGCCGCTTATTTCACATTCTGCAATGATGTAGCTTTCGCCTTGTGCCTCTGTGATATCTTCTGTAAAATTAAAGCGTGCTGTGTGAAAAAACAGCTTGCAGATTGATTCAATCTCATATTTAAAAGAATTGCCGATCAGCACGATCGGCATTTTATAATCATTATTTTTATTAATCATCTTTTATCCTCTGAATGATTTCATATATGGGTTATTCCGACGCTCATAATCAAGGTCGGTGAATTCGTTATGTCCCGGATATATCTTATAGTTTCCTTCAAGCTCATACAATGTTTCAAGGGACTGTATCATATAGTGAGGGTCACTGCCCGGGAAATCGGTTCTGCCGACAGAACAGCAGAAAAGGGTATCTCCCGAGAAAATAACACGTTCCTCCTCGCAGATAAAGCATACACTGCCGTGGGAATGACCGGGGGTATGAAGTACACGGAAGCTGTAATCTCCCTCGTTTATTATACAGTTATCGCGGATTATCTCATATTTCATAACAGGCTTGAAAGGCATAATTGATATCATGGAATGAAGCGACAACGCAGAACTTTCAAGCATGGGGGAATCTGTTTCGTGAACGAAAACTTCTGCTCCTGTAGCCTGACGGACTTCTTCAACTCCGCCTGTGTGGTCAAAGTGTCCGTGGGTGAGAAGTATCTTTGTCAGTTTAAGACTGTTCATTTTGAGATATTCAAGGAGAAGCCGCGGACTTCCGCCTATATCAATAGCAATACAACGATTCGGTGCAGTTACAACGATATAGCAATTGGCATTGAGCTCGCCAAGCTGTAATGTTTTTATAAGCATGACATTCCCTCCTATATAGCTGAACGTTCAACGGAAATAACGTTCTTGATTTTTTTGATTTTATCAAATATGGCTTTAAGCTGTTCCATACTTGAAATAACAATTGTACTTTCAAAGAGAGCGTTGCCGTTTTTCAGTACCCTCGATGAGGAATGAACGATAGGAACACGGGATTCCATAAGAACAGCAGTGATATCATACACAAGACCAAGGCGGTCAGCGGCAATAACCTCAAAGCTTGTCTGGAACTGTGAACTTGTATTCTCTGACCACTGAATGTCAAACCAGCGTTTGATTTCCTCGGGGTCGTTGCGCTGGAGTGCCGCGCGGTAGTTGGTGCATTTGGTTGTATGAACGGAAAGACCAAAGCCTCTTGTTATAAATCCTACAATATTATCTCCCGGCAGGGGATTACAGCATTGTGCAAATTTTATGGCGATATCATTTATCTGGTCGAGGATTATACTGTTCTTGCTGTCAGGCTTTGGCTTTATCATTGGAGCATTTGCCGTTTCCTGTGCAGGCTCGCCATACTGCTTGTTATAGCGGTCTTTCATTCGGGGGAGCATTTTTTCAAGGGATATACCTTTGTATCCCACCGAAGCAAAGAAATCGTCGATAGTTTCGCAATTGTGCTTTGCGAAGTCGTCTCTGAGAAAATCCTCCAGTTCCTTTTCGGGAACGTTCATTCTGTGACGCTTGAACAGCTTTTCAAGCTCGGCTTTACCCTCAACAATGTTTTCTTCACGGCGTTCCTTTTTGAACCATGAGCGTATCTTTGAGCGCGCCTCGTTGGTAAATACCGTATTCAGCCATGCTCTGTTGGGACCTTTTTCAGGGTCCTTTGTGGTGATAATCTCGCATATCTGTCCCGTTTCAAGCTTGAAATCAAGGGGGACGATTCTTCCGTCAACCTTTGCACCGATTGTCTTATGTCCGATTTCTGTGTGGATACGATATGCAAAGTCTATAACATTTGAGCCCATAGGAAGAATTACTGACATTCCCTTGGGAGTCATTACAACAACGTCCTCGGGAGCGATATCAGTCTTGATAATGCGTACAATTTCCTCAACGTCATCGGAGGTCTGCTGAGCCTCTATAACCTGTCTTACCCATGCAAGACGCTGTTCCATTTTATCGCGGGAGCGTATACCCTCTTTGTATTTCCAGTGGGCAGCGATACCGTATTCGGCGGTTTCGTGCATATCCCATGTGCGTATCTGCACTTCAAAGGGAATTCCCTCTTTGCCTAAAACCGTTGTATGAAGTGAACGATAATCGTTGGCTTTTGGGGTAGCGATATAGTCCTTGAAACGATTGGGCAGGGGCTTGAACATATCGTGAATAAGTCCCAGAACTCCGTAACATTCGGGGATAGTGCATACAATAACTCTTACAGCGTATTTGTCGTATATCTCATCAATGTCCTTGTGCATCATGAAAATCTTTTTGTATATGCTGTAAATACTCTTTACTCTGCCTGAAATTATGGGAGGTTCTGAGAAATCCTCTTTCTTGAAGCGCTCCTTTATGCGTTCCTTGATAATTTCAATGAAAGCCTCACGCTCTTCCTTTTTGTTTTCGAGGATATTTTCAATTTCCTGATAGGCGTATGGGTCAAGATAGCGGAATGACAAATCTTCAAGCTCCTCCTGTATAGCCCTTATACCGAGACGGTGGGCAATGGGAGCGTAGATATTCATGGTTTCAAGGGCAGTGGCAATCTGCTTTTCGTGAGGACGGTATTTCAGTGTTCTCATATTGTGAAGACGGTCGGCAAGCTTGATAATCATAACACGGATATCCTGCGACATGGCAAGGAGAATTTTTCTCACGTTTTCAGCCTGCTGCTGTTCCTTAGAATTTGTGGGGATTTTTCCCAGCTTTGTAACGCCGTCCACAAGAAGTGCAACGTCCTGACCGAAGCGTTTTTTTAGGTCGTCGAGGGTAGCGGCGGTATCCTCCACAACATCATGAAGCAGGGCAGAGCATATAGTATCTGTATCCATTCCCAGTTCAAGCAGGATATAGCTTACTGCAAGGGGGTGGATAATATAATCCTGTCCTGAGGAGCGTTTCTGTCCCTCGTGAGCCTTTGCCGCAAACTCATAGGCTGAGAGTATCTTGCTCAGGTCATACTGACGGTCATCCTTTAATATCTTCTGGATGATCATTTCAATTGTGAAATTGTCGTCATAATCGGGGATAGCGCTGAGATATTCCTCCGATAAGGGTTCAGATGCCGCAGTAGGAATAGGTACATCCTGAAATGGCATATTTCCCGACATGTTTTTTTCGTTTTTCATTGTGATCATCCTTTCTTGTGTAAATTACTGATTGCCGATTCTGTTTTTCAGTCCGTTGAGAACAGGGGCAGAGTTAAAATCGGCTTTCTGAGTAACTGCAACCCGTCGGATAACTGAATCCGAACAGGAGCAGGTGATAAGTCCAAGCTCTTTCATAGCTTCAACAGCAAAACAAAAACGACAGTAGTTGATTTTATTGCAAATCTTGAAATACAGCTGTTCGGAATTTATACCGTCAAGCTGAATCAGCTTGTAAATCGCTGCCGCATCCTCACGGGAGGGCAGCATTGAGGGATAGTAATTGGCAGGCAGTTCCTCGCCGCGCATATGGGATTCAAAGGAACTCAGGGCGGCAAAGTATTTATTCTGGGGGAAATCATGCCTGCGGATATCGGAAATAATCAGGCTGAGAGATGTTTTATCCCTGTATGTATTGACTTCAAGGGTAACAATCATATCGCACATATCTCCGCGGACTACGGGAAGCTGGTCGGGAGAGGTGCGGAATTTCATAGCCTCAAAGGTGTTATTTCCGAATTTTATGACAATACGGGAATGTACATTGTTTGAAATGGGGATAATTCCCGTGATTTCTGCATTTTCTATAAGGAAAAGGGGCTTTTCGTTTTCCGCGCCGAAAGGCTGGAGTACATCAAGACCTTTAACATTTTCGATTGTAAGCTGTCGGGGCTGGAGGCTGTAATCGGCAGAAAGCTCATACGAGGGCATTTCCTTGTGATTTTCAAGGGCGTATCTGTTGATAAGTCTGCCAAACTCATCGCCCATGCCCGATTTTATGGTAAATCCGCCTGCGCCGATATGACCACCGAATTTTTCAAGTACATCTGCGGCATATGTCAATGCGCCGAATACGGAAAAACTGCCGAAAGAGCGTGCAGAACCGCGGAGCTCTCCGTTTTCCTCGGAGGCGATAAAGCAGGGTTTCCCGAAGCGCTCAACTATACGGGAGGCTATGATGCCGATAACACCGTGATGCCAGCCCTTGCCGCATACGCATATGACGCGCTCGTGTATAAGCTGCGGATTTCTGTCAAACATGGCGTATATCTCGGAAATAATTGAATTTTCAGCCTCTCTGCGCTTCATATTGAGATTATTCAGCTCCTGAGCGATTGGCAGAGCATCCTCGTAGGTTTCAGCAAGGAAAAGCTCCATAGCCGTTGAGGGTGAGCCGAATCTTCCTGCAGCATTTATTCTCGGTGCGATACCGAAGCCGATTGATGTGGAATCAGGCTTTTTATTGCTGATTCCGCATACTTCCTTTAATGCGATAAGTGCAGGCTTGTCCGTATTTTCTATAAGCTGTAAGCCGTTTTTGACGATGAATCGGTTTTCACCTGTAAGGCTTACGATATCTGCAACAGTCGCAACAGCGGCAAGGTCGCCGAACTGTTCAAGGGCAAAGGTATAATCTCCGCCGTCCATAGCCGCAACAAGCTTTAACGCGATAACAGCACCGCAGGCATACTTGAATGGTGAGCAGTCGTCGCGGCGGTGGGTATCCACCACTGCTTCTGCGCGGGGGAGCTGTTCGCCTTGCTGGTGGTGGTCGGTTACTACAAGTCGCATGCCCAGAGAGTAGATATATTCAGCCTCGTCAATAGCGGAAATACCGTTGTCTACAGTGACAATCAGGTCTATTCCGTCGCTGTGAAGCTTTTCAATGGCATTTTTATTCAGACCGTAGCCCTCAGAACGCTCAGGGATATAGTACGTTACATCGGCGGCAATTTCATAGAGGTAGGAATATAGTATAACCGTTGCCATAACTCCGTCGCAGTCGTAATCGCCGTATACGCAGATACGCTGACCGTTTTCAACAGCGTCATTTATGGTATCAGCGGCGGCTTGCATATCCTTTATGAGAAAGGGGCTTGAGAGCTCATTTATTTCAAGCTTTTCCATAACGGATTCCGCAGAAGAATAGCCCTTTGCGGCAAGTGTGGCGGCGGCAAGCTCGGAAATACCGCAGTTGAGGGAAAGTTTAGATATAAGACTGTTGTCGAATTGTTTAACGCTCCATTTTTTCATTGCTTCACCCGATTATCAATTTTTATATTCTTATATTATAACATAATTCTGTGAATTTTTCAATACAAAAATCCGAATTTATATGCAAATGAATTTAAAATGTCAGATTTTTTTTGTTGTTCTGTAGGAGCTGCCTTTGGCAGTCCGTGGTTTCGGAAGGTAAGTATAGTTTTTTGACAATATTAGGGGACGCTCTCTCTTGCAGAGCGTCCCATCTTTCAAAATAGTCCACATGGTTAATATGAGAATATAAATAGAAGTAGAACTTGATAAATTGCCCGTGGGTGCTACCCACCGCTTAAACGCATCGCAGAGCTTTGCTCTGCGTGGGACCAGTCCCACACCCTGCAAGAGACGCTGTCTCTTGACTCTGCCAAAGGGCTTCGCCCTTTGGAATCCTGTGCTTTATTATGTCACTTCAAGCATTTTTTCAAGCTTTGTCCTCAATTTGCGGATAATCTTCTTCTCCAGCCGCGATATGTAGGATTGTGATATGCCTATCATATCCGCTACTTCTTTCTGGGTTTTTTCCTTGCCGTCGATAAGTCCGAAGCGCAGTTCCATAATCTCCCTTTCACGTTCTCCAAGCTGTGATACGGCATTTCTCAGCAGTTCACGCTCAGCCTCGTTTTCGATTCCCTTGCTGACAATATCGTCATCTGTGCCGATAACGTCGGATAAAAGCAATTCATTTCCGTCACCGTCGGTATTCAGAGGCTCGTCAATGGAGAGGTCGCCGCGATACTGAGAGGATTTGCGCAGAAACATGAGAATTTCGTTCTCAATGCACCGTGAAGCGTATGTGGCAAGCTTGATATTCTTATCGGGGCAGAATGTATTCACCGCCTTGATAAGCCCGATAGTGCCGATTGATACGAGGTCCTCAATGCCGATACCTGTGGATTCGAATTTTTTTGCGATATATACCACAAGCCTCAGATTTCGGACAATCAGGGTATTTCTGGCTTCCGGGCTGTTTTCCGTCAGAGCTGCAAAAACGGCTTCCTCCTCCTGTTTTGTCAGAGGTGGAGGCAGAGTGTCCGAGCCGTTGACGTAGTACACGCTGCTGCCCATGATTTTTCTGATTCCTGAAATGATTTTCTGTAAAATGTTCATATACTTTCTCCTTTATATTAAAAATATTTTTGGATTAAATATGGCTTTGCTTTCCGAATCGCCAAGCCCTATCATCACATCAACAGGCTTTCTCTCCTTGTTGCTGTCGCGGATAATTATTACCTCATCGGGACGGAAAATATCCATGATACCCTCTCCCGATACGGTGGAAACGGGGATAATGCGTGTTTTTACCGTGGCTGGCAGTTCGCCTATATCCTCGCGTGAGCATATGACAACAGGCTTGCCCGTGAAAAAATCCACAAGAGAATTTCCCGTATCTGCAAGGCCTTTCAGCTTTACAATCTTGTCTTTTATGCGGATTATAACCGAGAAATCATCATTGTCGGAATTTCGGCTGAATCGCCTGAGAGTGCATACAATGAAATACATCACCGCAGTTGTGATTATGAGGATAATAAGGGAAAAATCTATGTAGAAATAGGAGTTGGAGAAGTGCATAAAGCTTGGTTTCAGCCACGAATAAACGCCGTAGACCGCCCCTGCAATGAGAAAATTCGCCCCGTAGAAAGCGGCAGAATTTTTTATCAGCCGTCTTGCTCCGTGTATGCCGAAAGCGGTCATAACAACCGTAACCGCCGCGGCAAGCTTTATGGCGGTATTCACCATATACGGCAGCTGTGGAGCAAGGATAAGCAGGGAGTAGAGACTGCCGTAGAATGAGGCTATAATGCATCTCAGGGGTTTCAGAGGAGAGCCTGTCAGCTTGGAAGTTATGCTCAGGAGGAAAAAGTTGACGTACACATTAAGAATTATTAAAACATCAATATAAATTGTCATTGGATAACCTCCCTGAAACTATTATACTACAGTTGGATTGAAAAAAATGTCGATTCGGAATCAGTGAGATAAAATTAAAGCCTTTAGCCGTTAGCTTTTGGGAATAATATCAGCTAAAGGCTAACAGCTTAATAAAAAAATAATAGACATTTTCAAGAATACGTTAAGAATTCAAGAGTACACACGTGTATTCTTGTATTCTTGTATTCTTGAAAATGTCTATTATTTATATTAAGCCGTTAGCTGATATTATTAATAAAAAAAGGACGGAAATTATCCGTCCTTAGTCGCATATTTGATTTTATTGCAGAAATGGCAATACAATAATTCCCAATGCCATAACCCCTGCAAGAGCAAGAACAATAATTCTCATAGCTGTAGATTTTTTCGGCTTGTTTCCGTTGTTCATAATTTTCCTCCTTAGTGGCGTTTTTTCGTGCGTTTGCGGCGGTCGGGAGTGTAATCCCCGAATACATCCGCTTTTTTGCGGTTTCCGTATGCCGATTTTCTGCGGTCGGGCTTATTGCCCTTTTTGTCGAATCCACGGGATTTTCCCTTTTTCTCAGGCTTTTCCTTAGAACCGCCCTTGTAAAGCTTCACCTCAACCTTGTGACCGTTGATGCGTATAGGATTCACGCTGTCGAGGATATAATCCGATTCAGCCTCGGGGACTTCAACCGTTGTGTGATAGTCAAAAATATCAATCTTGCCGAAATCCTGCCCCGACATTCCCGTAGCGTCAACCAGTGCGCCGAGAATGAAATTGGGAGCAATTTTCTTGCTTCGACCGATATTCAAATCAATTTTTACCGTATCTGCGCCTTTTCGACCGCCCTTTTTCAGCGGCTTGGGCATATCGAATTCAGGGAGACTTTCAATCTCCTTGGCAAGTCGGCTGCCGATAATTCTCGCGGCGGCTTCGCGGTAGTCAATACCTCTTGCGGCAAGGCGTTCAAGGATATCTGTTATCTCCTCGGAAGCGGCAGGCATTTCCTCGATTTCGCGGATTATAGCGTCAGTTTTGGCTGTTATGATATCCTCTTTATCGGGGAGAGGAAGCTCAGTTATAGTCGCCTTTGTGTACCGTGCAATATCCTTTAAGTCGTACTGCTGACGGCGGCTTGTAATAAGGGTATACGCTGCGCCCTTGCGTCCTGCTCTGCCCGTTCTGCCGATACGGTGGATGTAGTACTCGTTATCCTGCGGCAAATCGTAGTTGAAAACAGCGTCGATACCGCTTACGTCAATACCTCTTGCGGCTACGTCAGTAGCAACGAGAACGGCTGTAGTACGTGCTTTGAAGCTGTTCATCACCTGAGTACGCTGAGCCTGCTTCATATCGCCGTGGAGACCTGCGGCTCGGATTCCGCTTTTTACAAGCTCCTCAGTGAGCTCATCAACCATTTTCTTTGTGTTGCAGAAAACCATTGCAGATTCAGGGGCATATGCCGCAAGAAGAAGCTTTAAAGCGTCGGTTTTTCTGCCCATTGCGGTCATAAACCAGAACTGGTCAATGAGTTCAACTGTTTTCTGTGCGGATTTAATTTTTATCTGCACAGGTTCATGCTGATATTTCTCAGTAATTGCCAGTATCTCAGGGGGCATTGTAGCGGAGAAAAGCACCGTCTGACGTTCCTCGGGGACATCAGCAAGAATTGATTCGATATCCTCACGGAAGCCCATATTCAGCATTTCGTCAGCCTCATCGAGAATGACAGTGCGGAGATTTTCAAGTTTAAGGGTACGTCTGCGGATATGGTCCATAACGCGTCCGGGAGTACCGATAACGATATTTGCACCGCGTTTCAGCTCCATAATCTGACGTTCCATGCTTGCACCGCCGTACACTGCGCAAGCCTTGACATTGCGCTTGTATTTGGCAAATTTGCGTATTTCCTCGCAAGCCTGCATAGCAAGCTCACGGGTGGGGCAGAGGATAAGAACAGCCACGGATTTCTTGTCAGAATCGGTAATTGATTCAACGGCAGGAATACCGAAAGCGGCGGTTTTTCCCGTACCCGTGTTGGAGCGCCCGATAACATCAATTCCCTGTACAAGCAGGGGTATGCTTTCTTGTTGTATCTGCGTCATTTCGGAGAAGCCGAGTTCCTCCACAGCTCTCAGAATATCCTGAGATAAATTTAATTCATTAAACTTCATATTATCCCTTTCTTTTTACGACATCTTCCTATAATACATCATACCACATTTTCAAAGAAAGGTCAAGGTTTTTCGGAAATCAATTTGTCCTGTTAAAATGTTGCTTTTTTGTGGGATATGTGGTATAATGATGTAAATTAATTAAGGAGGTATCGTTATGTGTGGACTGTTATCCGATTAAAATATTATTAATTGGAGGAAATATAAATGAATTATAATATAAGAAAAATTCGTGAGAACGAGTATTATCTGCTTGAAGATTTCATATACGAGGCAATTTTTATTCCCGAGGGCGTAGAACCGCCGCCAAGGGAGATTGTAAATCAGCCCGATATACAGGTATATATCAGGGGCTTTGGCACTGAAAAGGACGATATATGCTTTGTTGCAGAAGTTGAAAATAAAGTTGTGGGAGCTGTCTGGGTGCGCGATATGGAGGATTACGGACATATTGCCGACGGTGTGCCCTCCTTTGCGATTTCACTTTATAAGGAATACAGAAATTGCGGAATCGGCACGGAAATGATGAAAACCATGCTTGCTGAACTGAAAAATCGTGGATATGCCAGAACATCTCTTGCAGTGCAGAAAGCAAACTATGCTGTAAGAATGTATATAAAAGTCGGATTCGTGACTATTGACGAAAACGACGAGGAATACATAATGGTCTGTGATTTGCAGAACACTCCTGAAAGGCAGGAATAATATGTCAGAAACCTTTATAAGAACAGAAATGCTTATAGGCACAGAGGGCATAGAACGGCTGAAATCCGCCCGTATAGCCATTTTCGGCATCGGCGGAGTAGGCGGATATACCGCAGAGGCTCTTGCGCGGTCAGGAGTAGGCGCACTGGACCTCATCGACAATGACACGGTAAGCGAATCAAACCTCAACCGCCAGATAATCGCCCTGAGAAGCAATATAGGACAATATAAGACAGATATTGCAAAAGCTCGTATAAACGACATCAATCCCGATTGTAAAGTAATGGCTCATAATCTCTTTTTTATGCCCGATACAGCGGATTCCATTGATTTTTCACAGTATGACTACGTTGTGGACGCAATCGACACAATAACGGGAAAAATCGAGATAATCATGAGGGCGAAAGCCGCAGGAGTTCCTGTTATAAGCTCCATGGGCGCAGGAAACAAGCTTGACCCTACGGCATTTGAGGTTGCTGATATATACAAGACCTCCGTCTGCCCTCTTGCAAGGGTTATGCGCCGCGAAATGAAGAAAAGGGGAGTGGATTCCCTGAAAGTCGTGTACTCCAGAGAGGAGGCGATTTCCCCGAAAATCAGCGGAATAACACAGCCCTCGGGAAAGGCTGTGGCAGGCTCATGTGCCTTTGTCCCCTCGGTAGCAGGGCTGATTATTGCTTCTGAAGTAGTGAAAGATTTAGTTAAAAATTAATTATGAGCCGTTAGCTTTTAGCTTATAGCTATTAGCTGATGGCTCAGTTTTTTGAAAAAAAGTTATGTTTTTTATAAATATTCAATTCCCTTAGATTTCAATTTGAGAATCTCTTTTTGTTTGAACAACAGTTCTTCTGTACGAGTATCTTTTTTAGAAAAATAGTGGATTTTCTTTATTAAGATATCATCATTTTTATGAATGAGTTGATATTTATAGTGTTCGGGATTAATTATTCTATCGGGGTAAAATAATTTTATAGTATCGTTCAGAACAAAATTTTGATTATAGTTTTCATAGCTTTCTATTTCCGTTAATTTATTATCGCTGTAGTTATAATATTCAACACTGATAGAAATGCCATAAGGTTGCCTTAATACATTTTTAAAAGTTTCACATTTTATAATGTTATTATTACTATCATATTCGCTGACTTCGACAGTTAAAATGCTAAAACATTCTTTGCTATCAGAATTTTTGGTTGCTAAATACTCAATCTGAATGTTTTCATCAAAAAATACAGTAATGTTTCGTCTGTTATCATCAAGTCTTAATGAAGAAAACAGTAAATTGTTATCCGAATCAAAATAAAAAGCGGTATATTCATCGGGATTTGCATTTTGCGGCAGCTTTTTCATCAATCTTTTAAACAGACATTTTTTTGCATTAAAATGGTGCAATAAGCTATGACTGTACATATTTTTATCGTAATATATGTAAGACAAATCTTTTGCATAGGCGATATTATATGTCTTTGAAAAGATAGAATAATCTAATTTGTTGGCATATAGTTCTTTAATGGTTGAATATTTTTCGAGTAGTAAATCAAAATCAATATTCATATATAACTCCTTAATAGATTTTTTATAAGCATATTATACTAAATATTGCTGTATTATGTCAAGTATCCGACAAAACATTTTTTGTAATGCTAAAGGCTGACAGCTAATAGCTGACGGCTTTTTTTCAAAAACCTATTGCATTTTTCTTCATTTTATAATATAATATTAAAGGAAATTTTATTTAAGAAGATTTAAAAGGAGAAATCTGTAATGGTTTGCAATAGTATACTTGAAGCGATTGGTCATACGCCTATAATTAGGCTGAATAAGATGAATAAGCCGGGAAATGCCGAAGTACTGGTAAAATTCGAGGGACTTAACGTAGGCGGTTCAATTAAGACAAGAACTGCTTTCAATATGATTCGACAGGCTGAAAAAGAGGGTTTAATCAATAAGGATACAATAATCGTTGAGCCAACAAGCGGAAATCAGGGTATCGGTCTTTCACTTGTGGGCGCTGTAAAGGGCTACAAAACTATAATTATCATGCCCGATTCCGTCAGCGAGGAACGCCGTAAGCTTGTTCGTCACTACGGTGCAGAGGTTATACTCGTTCACGATGACGGCGATATCGGCAAATGTATTCGTGAGTGTCTTGATACCGCACTCCGTATGAAAGCCGAGGACAGCCGAGTTTTCGTACCTCAGCAGTTTACAAATATGAATAATATTTTTGCTCATAAGTATTACACAGCCCTTGAAATTCTGGAGCAGACAGCAGGCAGAATTGACGGTTTCTGCTCAGGTATCGGCACAGGGGGAACTATTACAGGCATCGGCGAAACTCTGAAATCCCAGTATCCCGATATGCTTATCTGGGCGGTAGAGCCTGAAAATGCGGCTATTTTAGCAGGCGGAAACATTGGTACACATCTGCAAATGGGTATCGGCGACGGAATTATTCCCGATATACTTAATCAGAAAATTTATGATGATATTTACATTGTAACCGATGAGGAAGCAATTCAGACTGCTCAGGACCTTGCACGTAAGGAGGGTATTCTGTGCGGTATTTCCAGCGGAACTAATGTTGCGGCGGCTCTGAAAATGGCTGAAAAGCTGGGCGAGGGTAAGACAGTTGTAACTATCCTCCCCGATACTGCGGAGAGATATTTCTCGACACCCTTGTTTGAGGATTGATTTTTTATTTATAGCTTTTAGTCGAATTAATAATTTCTATGGGCGGATTTTATCCGCTCTTTATTTTGTGTAACATATTTAAAAATATCCCTCGCCTATAGCATTATCACAAAATATATGCTATAATAAATAAGATAGGCTTATTGTAGGGACACAGCGTGCTGTGTCCGTGCAGATAAATGAATAAGATTATTCTGTTTGGGAGGAAAAATGATATATTTAGACAATGCCGCAACAACAAAGCCCTGCGAGGCGGCTGTGGCAGCGGTTACGGAGATGATGACCGAGAATTTCGGCAATCCCTCATCTCTCCACCGCGCAGGACTTGACGCACAGCTTGCGGTGGACAAGGCGCGGAAAATCATAGCTTCTGCACTTGGCGGCGACAGCTCCAACATAATTTTCACATCGGGAGCAACAGAGAGCAATAACCTCGCAATCCGTGGAGCCTGTGCCGCATACGGTAAAAAACGGCATAAAATTGTGGCATCGGCGGTTGAACACGCATCAGTTGACGAAACTCTCACCGCTATGGAAAAAAGCGGATTTGAAATTGTCCGCATTTCTCCCCGTGAGGACGGGAAGTTCTATCCTGCGGATTTTCTTACCGCCTGTGATGATAATACAGTTCTTGTAACTGCTATGCAGGTCAACAATGAAACGGGACATATTCTGCCTGTCAAGGAAATTTTCACGGCAGTCAAGCGGAAATTCCCCGAAATAATCACCCACAGCGACTGCGTTCAGGCGTTTATGAAGCTGAATATTTCCGCAAAAGCTCTCAATGCCGACCTTATTTCAATAAGCGGTCACAAGGTTCATGCCGCAAAGGGAGTGGGAGCGCTTTACATAAAAAAGGGAGTCCGTGTTCTGCCCATTGTCACGGGCGGTAAGCAGGAAAAGGGCATACGCTCAGGAACAGAAACTGTTCCGCTTATCTGCGGCTTTGGTGCGGCGGTGGAGGCTCTGCAGCCCACTATAGCGGAGAGATATGCTCATGCACAAATGCTGAAAGATACGCTGATTGGCGAAATATCGTCAATTGAGGGAGTTACTGTAAATTCTCCCGAGGACGGTTCGCCCTATGTCATAAATATTTCCGCCGCAGGAAAGCGTTCCGAAATTATGCTTCACTATCTTGAAAGCTTCGGAATTTACGTCAGCAGCGGTTCAGCCTGCTCAAAGGGACAGCAAAGCGGAGTTTTAGGGCAGTTCGGCATACACGGCAAATCTGCCGACAGTGCGCTCCGTGTAAGCGTCTGCGGAGATACAACAATTGAGGATATTCGGTCATTTGCGGAAAAACTCCGTGAGGGAATAAATTCTGTAAGAGGATAATTAATAATTAAGAATTAAGAATAAATATGAAATTTTTGTTGAACGCAACAATTCTTAATTCATAATTCTGAATTTGATAATAGGAGAATGAAAATGAAAGAAATTGTACTTGTAAAATTCGGCGAAATGGCGCTGAAAGGGCTTAATAAGCGCAGCTTTGAGGATATGCTGAAAAAGAATATCAAAAGACGCATAAAAAATCTTGGAAAATTCGAGCTTACTTCCGCCCAGTCTACCACCTACATCAATCCACTTGATGAAAATGCGGATTTAGCAGAGGTTGTTGACCGCGTTGGAAAGATTTTTGGAATTGCGGCTCTCTGCCGTGCCTGCGTCTGTGAAAAGGAATTCGGCGATATATCGGCAAAAGCTGTTGAATATCTCGACGATGTTCTCAGCTGTGCAAAGACATTCAAGGTAAATGCAAAGCGCTCAGACAAAGCTTTTGCTATGAAATCTCCCGAAATCTGTGCGGAACTCGGCGGAATTCTTCTCGATAAGTTCCCTCATCTCACCGTTGATGTGAAAAATCCCGAAGTTACGGTAACTGTTGAGGTTCGTGACACTAACGCATACGTTCACGCTGAAAATATCCGTGGTGCAGGCGGTCTGCCTGTTGGATGCAGCGGAAAGGCTATGCTGCTTCTTTCAGGAGGAATTGACAGCCCTGTTGCAGGCTGGATGATGGCTAAGAGAGGTATTCACATTTCCGCAATTCACTATGTAAGCCCTCCCTACACATCTGACAGAGCGCTACTGAAAGTTGAAACACTCTGCGACAAGCTGACGGATTATTGCGGAGATATAGCCTTTTTCTGCGTTCCGTTCACAGAAATTCAGGAGGCTATCAAGGACAACTGCCCTGAGGAATTCTTCACAATTATTATGCGTCGTCTTATGATGGAAATTGCCCAGAGAATAGCTGAAAAGAAGAATTGTCTTGCACTTATCACAGGCGAAAGTGTGGGACAGGTTGCAAGTCAGACTATGGCGGCTATGGCTTGTATCGATGCAGCTTGCAGAATCCCTGTGCTTCGACCCTGTGTTGGTATGGATAAGACTGAAATTATTGAAATCGCACGTAAAATCGACACATTTGAAACATCTATCGAGCCTTATGAGGACTGCTGTACAGTATTTACTCCCAAACATCCAAAGGTTCGTCCACGTCTTGAAGATGTGGAAAAGGCACAGAACAGCTTTGATTTTGAGCCTCTCATTCAGAAAGCCGTTGAGGAAACAGAATTGAAAATATTTGAGTACAATAAATAATGTAGGGGCTGCCTTTGGCAGTCCTACGACATAACGTCGTGAATATATATTTGAATTGCGTATGGGTGCTGTAAAAAAACTCGATATAATAGAAATAGCCGCACAGGAGAACAACGTAGAATCGTTGTTTCTGTGCGGCTATTTTTGAAAGATATTGTGTTTTGGGGAGTTTTTTTACACCCCCTTTTTGTTTTACAAAACTGCAATCCATGATGATTATAATGCAAGCTGTGCAGAATGTATTGCAAAAAATTACAAATCATGTATAATATAAATATCAGCTGAAATACATGAAAAGGGGGAAATCTGTGAAAATACGACTGAACGTCAGTGATGAAAAATATGCAAAACTTGAACAGAATCTTTTATCCGCAGGCTTTGAAATTGACGATGAAGCAGAATTGATAATCAGCGAAAAAGAGCGATATTCCTCATTTATAGCCGTAAAGAACAAAAAAGGCGAAAAGCTCAGGCTGAAATCTGAGGAGATAATTTTCATAGAAAGTTTCGGTCATGATGTTGTCGTCCACAGCACTGACGGGGAGGCTTACTACGCATACGACAGGCTTTATCAGCTTTGTACTATACTGGACAACGCAAAATTCCTGCGCGTAAGCAACTGCGCTATTATTGCGAAATTCCACGTTAAGAAAATCAAACCGTCATTGTCAATGAAGTTTGTGCTGACAATGTCTGACGGCTCTCTTGTGGACGTTACACGGAGCTACTGCAATTCATTCAAGGAATTTTTTGGAATTTAGGAGGATTATTATGGCTAAGATAACGGCTGTTGGCATATCTTTTATAATAGTATGCCTTATAATTATTGCGTTGATAGTTTATGCAGTATATTCATCAGTTTATAAAAAAAGAATAAACAAAAAGCTGGAGAAACATGAAAGTACAGCTCATGTTTCAATGGCTTCTACGGATAGTATTGGAAGAATAATTCTGATTGTAGGTGCGGTTATTTTTGCAATTTCAACACTGTCCATGCTTTCAACTATTTCCGCAGGTGTGCAGAATACTCAGAACAATTTAAATAATACTATCAACTCGCTGAGGTATGAAATTACCGATTTAAAAGAGCAGATTAAAGAGCAGAATTCAGCTTTTGTGAATTTTATATATGAATACGGTGAGGTTGACACTGAAAATCATACCGTTGAAGTGGCATTTGATTGTATACCCAGAACAGCAGGAGAGGATACTTCTGTTGTAATTACTATGGGAAATACGAGTATTGAGTTGAAAAAATCATTTGACGGAAGATATAAGGGAACAGGGTGGTTTCTCATATTTGACCCTGATTGTTCAAATGTATACGCTTCTGTCACTACAAATGGCATAACTACATCGCATATTGTTTCGGACGATAGTTACAATCCGTTGTTTATGGAATTTATGGGATATTTTGGCGGTGAAATGCATATATGGGAAGAAGAATATGAAAAAGGTGAATATACCTTAAATGCAGAATATTTAAAACAGGCTAAGGGTGAAATAAATGACGTACAGCTGATTTTCTGCATTAATGACAGAGAGGTAAAAAGAATTGATATTGTTGAACATATAACTGAAATCAATGAAAGCTTTGATGTAGATGCGCCTGATGAAAGTGTTGTAATATATGCCGAGGGAACAGACAGATATGGTTATATTCACAGACGTGCTGTATCATATTTAGTGAATGAGAATGATAATTTTGATTTTACAGAATATGTTGTAATGGATAAAAACAGAAATATGATTTACAGTGAAAATGGGAAAAAAGAATAGTAATGTAAAACAGGCGACACACCTCGCCTGTTTTATTTTGCATAAAAAATAAGTGTTTTATTTGTGCAGTATTACTAAAATATATGTCGTATTTTGTGTATCTGAGGAAATGTAGGTGAAATGTTCGGAGAGTGCTTGACAGATTTGCAAAAATAGTGTATAATTAAGTATCATAAAATAGGTGTATTATGACAAGTTGTATTCACTTTTTTTGTGAAAGTTTTCCTGCGGAGGCGAAGACAGCTGATGAACAATTCAGAGAATAAAGACATCTTAGACAATACAAGCAGTGACGAAGCTTCTGCAAGAGCAGAAAAAATAAGAGCTATTCGTGAGTCTCTGCGAGATACCGATGAAAGCAACGATGTGCAGGCTGAGGATGCTTCTGCCGCCAATGCCGCCGCTATGGGTATTCCTGTGGCAAATGTGGTGAACAGCAGTACTCAGGCAGAAATTCCTGAAAAGAAAAAGTCCGGAAAAAAGAAAAAAACTCTGAAACAGAAAATCCGCGGATTATTCCCCGAAAAAGGCGATGGTGCAGCGGAAATAATCAGAAAAATTGTTTTTCTTATTTCTATTATCGCCATTATCGTCTGCGGTTATCTTGTGGCTGACTACTACCTTGACTTGTGGAGAAGTCGCGCTCAGTACAGCGACCTTGCGGGTATGTATGAGACATACGAGCCTATTATCGAGGATGTTCCCGTTGAAATTCCTGTGGAGGAGCCAAAAGAAAAAGAGTATACCATGCTGGATGGTGCAAGAAAGCTTCTGGATATAAATCCCGATACAGTCGGCTATCTGCGTATTCCTACCAAAAATGGCGGCGACCCCATTATTGATCTCCCTGTTGTACAGGCTGAGGATAATATGAAATATCTCGACATTAATTTCAAGGGTGAAGATTCAAGAACAGGTACTCTTTTCCTCGATTGCAGAAATCATTTTGACGAGGTTGAAAACGGCAAACTTAAACATCCAAACTCAGATAATCTTGTGGTCTATGGTCATAATATGGCTGATGAAAGTATGTTTGGCAAACTGAAATATTACTACGCAGATGCAGAATTTTATAAAAAGCATCCCGTAATTCAGTTTAATTCAAATTATGAGACATATTATTTCAAAATCTTTGCTATATTTATAGTAGACGCAAAGGACGAGTCCGAAACAAAGTATGATTGCTGGAATCAGCTCAGCTTCGATGGCGAGGAAGCTTTCTATAATTTTGTTAATGAGGCTAAGAGAAGAACTATTTATAATAATGACATTGACGTAAAATACGGCGATAGACTTCTCACACTTTCTACCTGCCATTACTTATTGCAGGATAGAAGCCGTCTTATGATTATGGCAAGAAGCGTCCGTCCGGGTGAGGGATTGTATACAAATACAGATACAAGCAAGAAAAATAAAAATATAAAATGGCCTTCAATGTACTATAATACCAAGACAGATGAGAAGTACGACGATAAGGCAATTTTCGTTCCTTATGGACCGGAGGAAGCTGTAAAGGAAGCGGAAGCAGCCCTTGCAGCCGAAAAGAAGAAAAAAGAGGAAGAAAGAAAGAAGAAAGAGGCTGAAAAGAAGAAAAAGGAAGAAGCGGCAAAGTCCACAGGGGCTTCAAAATCAAAGACTACCGCAAAATCCAAATCAGCTTCAAAAACAACAGCGAAAACAAAAACTACTGCCGCGGCGAAAACAAAGACTGCCGCTGAGGGATGATGTAATAAAATGAACAGAACAGGCAAGATGATTTCAGTCTGTGCGTTGCTTGCAGCTGCGGGATTAACCCTCACAGCCTGCGAAAGCAAAGAGAAGGAAGTAGTTTCCGAAGTGATTGTGCAGACCACAGAGGCTCCTACAGAGCCGCCTACTATGCCGATTTATGACGAATATGTACCGTCCGTTGACGGAATGACAGAAAAAACAGACATATTGCTTAAAAAGAATAAGAATTATGCAGGCTGGATAAGAATTAAAAATACCTCTGTTGATTATCCTTTTCTTAAAGATCCGGGAGAAATCCAGGAGGGACAGCCTTATTATCGTAATGAGTTTCACGATGCAAATTCCTTTTATCTACATAAGGATTTTGAAAGGAATTACGAGTTTGCAGGTTCTTTATTTATGGATTACCGCGATGAATTCGGTGCGGTAGATGAAACTCAATCTGAAAATATTGTAATCTACGGTCATAACATGCTGAATCTGACTATGTTCGGTTCGCTGAGAAATTATTACAATGACCATTCATTCTGGGAACAGGCGGCTTTTATTGAGCTGAGTTCACAGTATGCTGACTATGACTATGTTGTATGCGGCAATGCCATAACCAGCGGATACAAGGAGTCTGACTTTGTATACTGGGATATGGAGGAGCTTGACACACAGGAGGACTTCGACTTCTACAAAAACAAGCTCCGCGAAAAACAAGTTTTCGATACGGGCGTTGATGTGAAGTTCGGCGATAAACTGCTGACTTTATCAACATGTTACGGCGATTCCGATGCCAATCTGAGATTCATATTGGTTGCAAGGCGGCTCCGTGAAGGAGAAGTTGCCGGTGATTTGTCAACAATTCAGCGCACCGACGAATATATAAAAAAACATAAAGAAAAAGAAAAGACGACAAAGGAAATAAGCTAACATATAGCACGTATTTTACGTGCGATTGAGGTGATTCCAATGGATAAGATAAGCTTTAAGAAAGTTGCGTCTTTGCTCGCTGCTTCTCTCGTGACAGGCGGTGCCGTTATAGGTACTGTATATGCCACAGATGCAACAGTGCCGAAGGACGCGGCCGTTACTACAGCTGCTCAGTTATCCGAAGCCGATAGCACTTCTTCAACGACTGAAATGTCAACAGAGGCTATGGCTGAGGAAAATGGTGAGGATATCGATTGGTATAAGGCAGAGCTTGACAGCTACGATGACAGTCTGTCTCTTATCAGCTACGAAGCTTCACCGGAATCATCGGGAAAAAATAAGAAAAAGGGTCCAACTCCTGTTGAACTGAATGTTACCGGCGGATATGTCGGCGATATTCCGTGGATGGAAAGCGAACCGGTGATTGAATCAAATCCCGGTCAGTTCGCTGTTGTTACATACGGCTGGGGACACGGCGTGGGAATGAGCCAGAACGGTGCTAATTTCTACGCTACCTACAGCGGATGGACCTATCAGGATATCCTTTTCCATTATTATCCCGATACATACCTCATGGATACAGGGGAGGCTTACGACGAGGAAATTACAGTTGCAGGAGTTTCAGGTGACGTTATTTCCATGGTTTCTCAGATAGTGTTCAATGAGGTCGGCGGCTCTATGAATTACGAGGCTATTAAAGCTCAGGCTGTTGCGGTATATACCTATTGCAAGTATAACGGCAACGATTCAAGTGACCTGAGATGCAAGCCTTGTCCTCCACAGATAGTTGTTGACGCTGTTACCGAGGTTCTCGGTCAGGCGCTCTACTACGACGGAGATTTTGCATTGACTATGTTCTCCGCTTCAAGCGGCGGTATTACCGCAAACTGCGATGAAGTTTTCTGGAGAGATTTACCTTATCTGCGTTCAGTTCCAAGTGATTATGACGCAGCATACGACCCCCACTATGGTACGGTTACATATATTGACGATTTTCAGCTTAAAAATATGATTGAGAGTGCATACGGCATTACTCTTTCGAACGATCCGTTTAACTGGATTAAGCCTGAGTATTCCGACGAAACAGGATATGTAACATACGTAAACATAGATGATCAGGTTACAGTAAAGGGATATGAGTTCAAGCTTGCTATGGGACTTAAATCCTCAAAATTCAACGTTCACTACACTCCCAGACCTGAGGGAGAGGTTATGCCCGGTGGTTCTTCTGATATCGTTGTGGTAAACCCTGAGTATACACAAACTCCGGGTGTGTGGTATCCTAATAATCAGCCAACAGACATCGGATTGATTCCCGAGCCTACAGAGCCGACTTATGAGGACACTACAACGGGCAGTGAATGGAATGAGCCAACTACAGACTGGTATCAGGAACCAACATGGTCTGAAAGTACTACAGGCTGGACAGACGGAACAACGCACTGGACAGAGCCCACTACAAGCTGGACTGATAGTACAACATCATGGACTGATAGCACAACAAGCTGGACAGACGACTCATACAACAGTTATGATTATAACTACGACTATAATAGCTACGATTCCAATTATAATTACGGCTATTAAATGACCAATGATATACAAGTCTTTGCGGTGGACGTACAGGTCTGAAGCAAAGGCTTGTTTACGTTTTGGAATTCATCGTTGAAAAAGGTGAAAAATTCCTGAAAATATCCACCTTTTTATGCCTTGTGGGTGAAAAAAGGTGGATTTTAAGTAATAAAATTTAATAATAAAATTTAAAATTCGGCAAAGTCTCCAAATATTTCCGATTTCCACTATTTATGATTGTGTAGTATGCCCTCTTGAAAAATAGTTCTAAATGGAGTATAATGTATTTAGGGTGAATTCAGGTGATGAGTTGTAAAATTTTCCATTTTTTGGTGAATTTAGGCAACGAATTGTGACACAAAAGGAAAAAAGGAGGCGAATATCATGAGCGAGCCGTTATGCGGTACTTATAATCCCAGTATCGACACTAAGGGCCGTATGAGCTTTCCGACTAAGCTCCGTGATATTCTTGGTGCCGAATTTTATCTTTGTGTTGGTCACGATAAAAATTACATCGCCGTTTACTCCGTGGAAGAGTTCAAGAATTACTGCGGTAAGCTCAATGAAATCCCCGGCGATATCGGTTCGGAGATAAGACGTGAGCTTCTTGCCGGTGCCGATAAGCAGATTCCCGATAAGCAGGGCAGAATATTTATTTCACAGACATTAAGAGAATTTGCTGGAATCACCGACGAAGTTACCGTAATAGGCAATATGAACAGAGCTGAGATATGGAATCCTGCTCTTTATGCCGAAAGCAGAAAGAGCCTCGATCCCGCTGCTAAAAAGGCGGCGCTGGCTAATCTTGTGCTTTAATGGCTGTGCCGTTAAGGCTGTATTATAAGGAGCTGTAAATGGAATTCAGACATATCCCTGTTCTTCTTGACCAATGTATCGAAGGACTTAATATCAACCCCGACGGCATATACATTGACTGTACTGCCGGAGGAGGCGGACATTCCTCTGCAATTGCTGCAAAATTAAGCGAAAAGGGTAGATTATTCTCCCTCGACCGCGACCCCGATGCTGTTAAAGCTGCATCGGCGAGATTGGCAGAATTCCCCAATGCACGAGTAATTCACAGGAATTATTCAGAGCTTGATATGATTCTTGCTGAACTCGGTATAGACGGTGTTGACGGTATACTTATGGATTTAGGCGTATCTTCACACCAGCTTGACGAAGAAAGCAGAGGCTTTTCCTACCATACCAACGCTCCTCTTGATATGAGAATGAGCCAGAGTGGTATGAGTGCCGCAGATGTGGTCAATACTTTTTCTGAGCAACAGCTTGCAAAGATTATATTTGAGTATGGCGAGGAGAAATTTTCCCGCCGTATCGCTATGAATATTATCAAGGCAAGAGAAATTGCTCCTGTAGAGACAACTCAGCAATTGGCAGATATCATAAGGGAAAGTGTTCCGCAGAAAGCACGGAGAGACAAAAATCCCTGTAAAAAAACGTTTCAGGCAATACGTATAGCTGTCAATGGAGAATTTGAGCACCTTTCGGAAGGTCTCGACAAAGCTTTTGATGCGCTGAAGCCTGGAGGCAGACTTGCCGTTATCACTTTCCATTCCTTAGAGGACAGAATCGTAAAACAGCGATTTGCAGGTTGGTGTAAGGGTTGTATATGTCCGCCTGATTTCCCTCAATGTGTATGCGGACGCAAGCCGCAGGGAATACTTGTGAACAAAAAGCCCATAGAGGCTGACAGTGAAGAACTGGAAAACAACAACAGAAGCAGAAGCGCGAAGCTCAGAGTTATTGAAAGGAGTACGGACTGCAATGGCTGAAAATGATTCTGTAAAACAGCAGGGTCGGCAAGCTGACAGCCATACAGGCGGTGAATCAAAAACAGGTTCGGTAATATCCATTGTTTTTATCGCTGTTCTTGCAGCTGCACTTCTCGGAACTGTAATTTATAGCCTTGACAGAAGAAATACAATGTACAGCAAGGTGGCAGTTCTCAATGAGGAACTTACTCATGCCGAGGCTGAAAATGTCAGGCTGCAAACAGAGCTTGAAAGTAAGATATCTGCAAAAAACGTCGAAGATTATGCTGAAAATGTATTGGGGATGACAAAAATAGATTCCTCCCAGATAAAGTACATCGAGATTCAGACCGATGACGTGGTTAATATTCCTGAACAGGACGACGGTCTTATTGCAAAGATAAAAAAATTCTTTGATCGTTGTGTGGAATATTTCAGAGGTTAGTCCACATATATATTAAAAGGGACAGCCGCTGATAAAAATATAAAAAAGCTAACGGCAACAAAAATATATAAGCCGTAGTGATAGTAGAACACGGAGGCACAACGAGTGATCGGTATAAAAGGATTGCTCTCCCACATATAAAAAAATAAAAACGGGAGAGCAAATCCTTCGCTTACGGGACAACAAGCGAAACCTTTACATCGTGTGTCAAAGAGCAAAGACATCACAGAGATGTTCATAGGCAGGGTTGCTCATAAACCCTGCCTTATTTATTGATAAATGTATAAAATTTATCATCATGAGGAATTGCCATAACAATAGAAAGGAAAAAGGTATGGCTTCTAATAACAATCTTCCTTCAAAATCAATGAAAATCAGAGCGAAGATAACCATGACAGGTGCGTTTCTTCTGCTTTTTACAGGTGTTGCAGCCAATTTCTTCAACATTTCCGTTGTGAAGAACAAGGAATATCAGACAATGGCTAACGATCAGCATTTCGGCTCAATACCTATATCAGCCCACAGAGGCTCTATATACGATTCAAAGGGTACAGCCCTTGCAAAAAGTGCTACGGTTTACAAGGTATTTCTTGATCCGAAGCAGTTTCGAGAAGATATGGACTCCCTCCAGAAGCGTATTGACAAGAGAGCGGAGGAAATAAAAAATGGAACATACCAGCCAAATGTGCAGGTAACTACCGATGCTGAGGGCAATGAGGTATCCCAGACAATAGAGGATGCACTGCCCTCATCTGCTGAGACTTTCCGTACCGATGCTATTGCTTTTCTCAGTTCAAAGTTAGGGATAACAGCTGAAAAAATCGAAAAAGCAATGATTGCGGAAAATCGCTACAGCGTATTGCAGGAACAAGTTGAAAAGCCTGTTGCCGATGAAGTACTTGCATATTTCAATCAGTATCGTCTTGTATGCCTCAATGTTGAGGAGGATACAAAGCGTTATTATCCTCAGAATGAGCTTGCGGCGGCAGTTATTGGATTTACTGCCTCAGACGGTTACGGTATGTACGGCGTTGAAGCCTCATATGACGATTATCTTGCAGGCACTGACGGCAGAACAATATCCGCAAAGGATTCCAATGGAAACGAGCTTCCTTACCGATATTCCAAGACATATCCCGCCCAGAACGGAAATGACATATATCTTACTCTTGATATGGATATTCAGTATATTCTTGAAAAGTATCTTGAGGAAATGTCAACTACTTATATGGTTAAGAACAGAAGCTGTGCTATTCTCATGAATGTTAAAACAGGTGCTATTTATGGAATGGCGCAGTATCCCAGTTATGACCTTAATAATCCTTATGACGTTGTTGACCCTGTTGTAGTTGAACAGCTGAAAACTCTTGAAGAAGCCGAATACAATAAACTTCAGGGTACAGCTCGTGAGACGCAATGGCGCAACAAATGCATTACAGAGGTATACGAGCCTGGCTCTGTATTCAAGGTTATTACAAGTGCGGCGGCTTTTGAGGAAAATCTAATTGATGTGAAAAATGACAATTTTTATTGTCAGGGCTTTCGTAAGCTTGATGGTATGGAACAGCCTGTAAATTGTCATCAGATAGGCGGACACGGTCCACAGGATTATCAGTTGGCACTTACCCACTCCTGCAACCCTGCATTTATGGAAATCGGTGCAAGACTTGGCGAGGAAAAATTCCTCTATTATTTTGATGCTTTCGGACTTCGAGAGCCTACAGGTATTGATCTTCCTGCTGAATCAGGCGGAATTCAGGTGTCTGCAACGAGATTTACAAATGTTGACCTTGCGCTGTCATCTATTGGTCAGTGTGAAACAATTACTCCACTTGAAATGATAACCTCATATTGTGCGGCAATAAATGGAGGATACCTGCTCCAGCCATATGTGGTTGATAAGGTAGTAGATGAAGACGGTAACGTCGTAATGAAAAATGAGCGTACAGTACGCCGTCAGGTTGTTTCAGAGGCTACATCTGAGATATTGCGTGATAAGCTTTATCATGTTGCAGCAGATGGAAATATTAATATCAAGGGTTATGCCATAGGCGGAAAATCAGGTACTTCTCAGCGACTTTCAGTAACTGAGCAAGGTCAGGTTCTGGTACAGGGACAACAGGAAAATGCTGAGAAGCAGGAATACGGTGCTTCATACTGCTGTTTTGCTCCTGCTGACGACCCTGAGGTTATACTCCTTGTTCTTGCAGATATGCCTGATAAGGCTAATAATGGCGGTAATTACTACGGAAGTCAGGTTGCTGTTCCCACAGCGAGAAATATTCTCACAGATGTTCTCCCGTATCTCAATATAAGTCCTGAGTATACCGACGAGGAGCTTGCAGAGCTTGATATCAAAGTTCCGCTTCTTGAGGGCGGTGTAGAGGAGGCAAAGGCTACTCTTGTGGGACTTGGTGCAGTTCCTGAGGTAATAGGTGAAGGCTCCACTGTTGTGGCTCAGTCACCTGTAACAGGTACATCAATTGCCAAAGGCGGTACGGTATATCTTTATACAGACCCAAGTCATACAGTCGATTATACAGAAGTTCCGAATTTAGTGGGACTTACACCGCAGGTGGCAAACGATTCCATTGTATATATGGATTTGAACTATGTTGCAACAGGTGCTTCAATTCATCGTGAGGGCGCATTCGTGACGGGACAGTCCATACAGCCGGGTGAAAAGGTTGCAAAGGGTACAACGATTGTTCTCGAATTCAGCGTAACAAGCGGAGGAGACTAAGGCAATACCACACAAAGCCTGCCAGACGGCTTTGTGCGAAATATGCTTGCATATTTCGCACAAGCTCTGTGAGGTATTGCCTTAATTCCGCTTTCGGAGGAAATATGAAATTATATGATCTTCTTGAAAACAATGCCGTAACCGCTATCGGCGGTACGGAAATAACATCTGTAACAGACGATACACGTAAGGTCACAAAGGGAAGTCTTTTTGTATGCGTAAAAGGCGGCAGCTTTGACGGTCATACTGCGGCGGCTGAGATGCTTGAAAAGGGTGCGGCAGCGGTTGTGTGCGAGCGTGATTTGGGTCTTGGCGACAAGCAGATTATCACTGAAAACAGCCGTGAGCTGTATGGAAAACTCTGTGCGGCATGGTTCGGACATCCGGAAAAGCGTATGACCATGATAGGTGTTACAGGTACAAACGGCAAAACAACTATCACAAACATAATCAAGCATATACTTATGCAGAATGGTTATAAGACAGGACTTATTGGCACTATTCGCAATGAGATAGGCGATGAGGTACTTCACACAGAGAATACAACGCCCATGGCTTACGACTTTATGGCACTTCTTGCGAAAATGGCAGATTCAGGCTGTAAATACGTAGTTATGGAGGTCAGCTCCTTTGCTCTTGTACAGCACAGAATCGGCACATCTTATTTTAAAACAGCAGTATTTACAAATCTGACACAGGATCACCTTGATTATCACAAGGATATGGAGGATTATTTTTCCGCGAAGAAAATGCTGTTTGATGTGTGCGATACAGCAATTCTCAACATTGACGACAGCTACGGCAGACGGCTCTGCAACGAGGTAAACTGCCGAAAGCTGACATTTTCCGTCAAGGAAAAAGCTGATTTCTACAGCGACAATATCTCCATAAAGTCCACTGGAAGCAGTTTTGATATTGACTGCGGCGGCGAAAAATATGCCGTATCTTCGAGAATTCCGGGTATGTTCAATGTGTCGAATCTTACAGCGGCTATTGCTGTATGCCGACTTGAAAATATCCCTATGGAGAATATTCTCAGCGCAATTGCAGATTATAACGGAGTAAAGGGCAGATGTGAGATTATCCCCACAAACCGTGATTTTACCGTTATATGCGATTACGCACATACTCCCGACGCTGTTGAAAATATCCTGAGAAGCGTCAAGGAGTATACAGAGGGCAGGCTTATATGTCTTTTTGGCTGCGGAGGAAATCGCGATGCTTCAAAGCGTCCGAAAATGGCGGCTGCGGCGGCAAAATATGCTGATAGGCTGATAATTACCTCAGATAATCCAAGAAATGAAAAGCCTGAAATGATTATTGAGGATATTCTGAAAGGCATAGAAAATACAGAAATACCATATGATGTGGTAGTTGACCGCAGGGACGCTATATATTATGGCTTGAAAATTGCGGAAAAAGGTGATATAATAGTATTGGCTGGCAAGGGTCACGAGGATTATCAGATACTTGCAGGCATGGAGCATATCCATTTTGATGAAAGAGAAGTTGTGGCAGAGGGATTGAAATTGCTGTCGTAGGTTCGTTAAGGAGTTGTAAATAAAATGACACTATGGTTGATAATACTACTCACATCGCTGATATCATTTGCAGTAGCGGCGTTGTCGGGAAAATGGCTTGTACCGTTTCTTCATAAGCTGAAATTTGGTCAGCCTATCAAGGTAAAGGACGGTCCTGAATGGCATGCTAAAAAGCAGGGTACTCCCACAATGGGCGGATTCATGTTTATTATTTCGACAGTGCTTACTTCTGTTGCAGGCTGTCTGGCATATCGCGGCTGGGCAGGTCTGGATTTTCTTGATACTGCCGCAACTAACAGATTTTATATGCTTATAAGCGTTCTGGTATTTTCGCTGCTGTTCGGGTTTATCGGATTTATTGATGATTACACAAAGGTAGTACGTAAAAATAACGACGGACTTACAGCAATTCAGAAAATTATTTTGCAGACAATTTTCTCTGTTGGTTTTCTTTTCTGCCTGCACATTTTCGGCAGTGGAAAGACATCTTTGAATCTGGGTTTCTGGGAAAGTCCGAATCTGGGTATATTCTACTATATACTCATGTTTGCAGTGATTATCTATCTTACAAATGCGGTTAATCTTACCGACGGTGTTGATGGTCTCTGCGGTTCTGTTACATTTACAGCAATGCTTATTTATACCATATGCTGTTCAATTCTCATTGAAACTGAGTTGAGCTGCTTTACTATGGCGCTGGCTGGCGGCTGTCTTGGATTCCTTATCTGGAATCTCAACCCTGCTAAATGCTTTATGGGCGATACAGGCTCAATGTTCCTTGGCGCAGCAGTTACAGCTGTGGGACTTGTGCTTCACAATCATCTGTTATTGATACTTGTATCACTTGTGTACATCATCGAGGCGCTGTCTGTTGTAATTCAGGTAATATATTTCAAGATAACAAAGAAAAAGTACGGTGAAGGCAGAAGAATTTTCAAGATGACACCCATTCACCACCACTTTGAAATGAGCAAGTGGAGCGAATATAAAATTGTTATTACATTTTCCCTTGCAGGTGCATTTTTTGGCGCGCTGGGAATCGCTCTTGTTCTTATGTTCTGATAAAGTCCATTTCTAACTTCGTTTACTTCCAAGGGGGGAAGATATGTCTGCTGCGGCAAAAAATGTTAAAACAAAGAAAAAGGACAGCGCATTGAAAAATTTTTTCAACGCTCTTTTCGGAGGCGGAAGAAACGGCGATATGAGCCTTTCATTCTTCGCCTATGTTATGATACTTCTTGTTGTAGGATTGGTTATGATGTCCTCAGCAAGCTATGCATGGGCATACAGTGAATTCGGTGACGGACTTTATTATGCGAAAAATCAGGCAATGAATGCGGCTATCGGGTTTGTCGCTATGATATTCTTCATGAAGTTTGATTATCATAACTTCAAAAAGCTTGAACTGCCTCTTTTTAAAAAGTTTAATATAGCAGGTATATTTTATATTGCAGTGGCAATTCTTCTTATTGCTGTTCTTCTTATTGGTAATACTGAGGGCGGTGATATGGGTGCTAAGCGCTGGATTGACATTGGACCTATAAACTTACAGCCCTCTGAGGTTGCAAAGCTTGCGCTTATAGTGTTTTTTGCCTATAGTATGGAGAAAGACGGCAGAAAAATGAACAGCTTCAAGACAGGTATTGTGAAATACTCAGCGCTTCTTGGCGTTTATGTCCTGCTTATTGCTCTTGAAAAGCACATTTCAGGTATTATTCTCATCGGTACAATTGCTATTGCCATGATTCTCTGCGGAGGGGCTAACAGGCGTCAGTTTATCGCACTGGGTATTATTGCTTTTGCGGCGGCGGCAGGATTTATTTTCTGGCAGTACAACACTCCCGGAAGCTATGTTCAGGTACGTATCAATGCATGGCTTCATCCCTTTGATGATTTGCTTGGCGATTCATGGCAGACTGCAAATTCACTTATTGCTATCGGTTCAGGCGGCCTTTTCGGTCTCGGACTTGGAAATTCCCGTCAGAAGTATCTCTATCTCCCTGAGACGAAAAACGACTTTGTTTTCCCCATTGTATGCGAGGAAATCGGATTTGTGGGAGCTCTTGCAATAATTATTGTATTTTTCCTGCTTGTTGTAGAGGGCTTCTCTATAGCGGTACGATGCAAGGATCGCTTCGGTATGCTTCTTGCGGTAGGCATTACAACACAGATTGGCATTCAGACTGTTCTCAATCTTGCCGTTGTAAGCAATCTCATTCCCAACACAGGTATCAGCCTGCCATTTTTCAGCTACGGCGGTACTGCGCTTATCATGCAGCTTGTGGAAATGGGGATTATGCTTAATATTTCACAGCACAGATATTATCCTGCCGATAGACCAACGGCGGATACCAAATAAGGAGTTTATATGAGAGTATTGATTTCCTGCGGCGGTACGGGTGGGCACATTAATCCCGGCTTAGCCATTGCAGATATTATAAAATCAAAATATCCAGACGCGGAGTTCCTCTTTGCAGGAACTCCCAATGGTATGGAATCAAAGCTTGTTCCGCAGGCAGGCTATAAAATGGAGCCTATAAAGGTTGCAGGCTTCCAGAGAAGTCTTTCTCTGGAGAATATCGGCAGAAATGCAAAAGCTGTCGCATATCTTATTACATCAGGAAAAAGAGCCAAGGAAATTATCAAGGGCTTCAATCCCGATATTGCCATAGGTACAGGGGGATATGCCGCAGGTCCAGTTATACGCAAGGCTGCAAAAATGGGGATACCTACAGCTATTCATGAGCAGAATGCATATCCCGGAGTTACCAACAGACTTCTTTCAAAAGATGTTGATTACGTTATGCTCACTGTAAGAGAAGCTCTTGATTTTATGGATAAGAGTAAATTTGAGCACAGTATTACAGGACTTCCTGTCCGCAGCAGTATAAACAATAAGCTGACAAAGGCTGAGGCAAGAAAGAAACTGGGCTTCAACGACGATTTCACAATCCTCTCATTTGGCGGAAGTCTTGGCGCAGGCTGTATAAACGAGACTATGACTGAGGCGATAAAGTGGCATCATGGAAAAGGTCTTGCAATAAATCACATTCACGGATATGGCGGCATGGGTAAGGATACTTTTCCGCAGGCTATGAAAGCCGCTGGAATTCCGCTGAAAAGCAATCGTTTGAGAATTACCGAGTATATTAACGATATGGACGTATGTCTTGCTGCAGCTGACCTTGTAATATGCCGTTCAGGTGCGTCAACTCTTGCAGAGCTTGAAGCCGCAGGAAAGGCTTCAATACTTATTCCCTCGCCTATTGTTGCGGGAAATCATCAGTATCATAATGCTATGGTTCTTGGAAAGGCAGGTGCGGCTGAAGTAATTGAGCAGAAAGACGCTTCACCTGAGAGAATAATTTCCGAGATTGAAAAGCTTTACGGAAATCGCGATAAGGTAGAAATAATGTCGGAAAGTGCTAAGGGACTTCATCTGACTGATACAAATCAGCGTATACTCAACGTTGTGGAAAAGCTTCTGAGCAAAAAGTAACCATATTTCCGCACTTTGCATACTATGGTGTGTGAGGTGGTGGTATGCAGAATTTTGTTATTACAGGAGGAAAACGTCTCAGCGGCGAGATTGAGCTTCAGGGGTGCAAGAACAGCACGCTTCCAATTATGGCGGCGGCTATCCTTGTAAACGGAAAATGCAGTCTTGAAAGCTGTCCGAATCTGACAGATGTATATTCGGCTGCTAGAATTCTCAATCATCTTGGCTGTAAGTGCAGTATTGTGGGAAACCGCGGAGAAATCGATGCTTCCGCGATAACAGGAAGTGAAATTCCCGAAAGACTTATGCGCGAAATGCGTTCCTCTATTATGTTTATGGGAGCTATTCTCGGCAGAATGGGGGAGTGCACATTCAGTATTCCAGGCGGTTGTGAGCTTGGTCCCCGACCAATTGATATGCACCTTGCAGCTCTGGCAAAAATGGGTGCGGAAATCCAGGATACAGGCGGACGTATCTGCTGTCGTATGCCAAAGGGCAGATCGCACGGTGCAAGGCTTTCTCTTTCATTCCCCTCTGTTGGCGCGACAGAAAATATAATCCTTTGTGCCGTTCTTGCGGAGGGTGAAACTGTTATAAACAATGCCGCAAGAGAACCCGAGATATGCGATATGTGCCGATTTCTCCGTTCATGCGGAGCAAAGATAAAGGGAGACGGCGAAAGCTGTATTATGGTTGAGGGCGTGGAAAAGCTTCACGGCTGTGAATACAGGATAATGCCAGACCGTATTGCAGGTGCTACTTATCTTTCCATGACTGCGGCGGCAGGAGGAGAGCTGATACTTAAAAATGCTTGTATTGCCGAAATGGAGCCATTTGTATCTATTCTTGAACAGACGGGCTGCTTTATATGTGCCGCTGACAACAGAATTTATCTCAGACGGGGCGGCAGGCTTAAAGCTGTGAAAAACAGAATAAGGACTATGCCTCATCCCGGATTCCCCACAGATGCGCAGGCTGTTCTCATGGCGGCACTTGCAACTGCGGAGGGAACAAGTGTATTTGAAGAAAATATTTTTGATTGCCGTTATCGTCATACTGATGCTCTTATAAAAATGGGTGCTGATATTCAGGTTATGGGCAAAGCGGCGGTTATACGCGGTGTAAGGCGACTTCATGGCGCAGATATTGAGGCTACTGACCTGCGTGGTGGTGCGGCAATGGCTGTGGCGGCACTGGCGGCTGAGGGAACAACGCGTATCGGCAGTATTTCTCACATCGACAGAGGCTATGAAAAATTTGAAGATGTCATAACATCTCTGGGAGGCAGTATTCGCAGGGAGTAGTACTCCCTGCTTTCAGACACAGGAGAAAGAATATGAATGATGTAGAAAAAACGAATATAGAAAGGACAAACAGCGGAAAGCGTCTCCGCCGACGAAAACGTATGATGGGCGTATATGTTTTTGTGGTTATGATTCTTGTGCTTACGGTTGGCATAACCGTGTGCCTTACCTTTCTTTTTAATATTGATAGAATTGTTGTATCCGGCGAATCTGAGGAGTATACAAGTCTGCAGATTGTAGAGGCTTCGGAAATAAATGCAGGTGATAATCTGCTTCGTCTTGACGGAAAAAAAGCGGCTCAGCGAATACTGGACAAGTTGATTTACGTTGAAACAGCAGTTGTTGATAGAGATTTCCCTTCAACTTTGCGCATAAATGTAACAAGATGTATACCGGCATACAACGTTCGTTATGATGGCGGCGTTCTTCTTGTAAGCAGAAAGGGGAAAATTCTTTCTGACGGCGAGGTCTATACGGATATCGAAAAACTTCCTATAATTACAGGTTATTTGCCGGCGCATAAAACAGTGGGAACACTGGTGGAATCCGAAAATTCTAATAAGAAAGACGCTTTTGAGCAGTTTATAAAGCGCTTTGAAAAAGAAGATTTCAGTGATATATATACAGTTGATATGACAAATGAGTATGACATAGTCGTCACTTACAGAAATGGTATGATTTTTAAAATGGGCAACTGGAGTGATGTGGAATATAAACTTGACCTTGCTAAAACTGTCATGGAGGACGCAAGTATTAAGGGAAAAAAAGGATATATCCAGATGATAGGCAAGAACCAGTGCAGTTTCAGAAGCAGTGGCGAAAGCGAGTTTGTAGTAACAGAGACAACTTCCGCTGAGGGTATGGAGAATATTTCCACGGAAACAACAGCTGTTGTAACTACTACAGCCGAATTATATGGATTTTGATAGTTAAAATGCACAAAAAATAAACGAAATTGACAATAAGATTGTACAAAGCACAGAAAATAAAAAAAATAGCTGTGAGACTTGAAAAAATAAGCGAAATATGATAAAATGATAAGTGTATTTATAGCTTATTTGGAGTGACACAAAATATTCAAGGAGGAGTTTCAAAATGTCAGATTTTAACTATGAGGAAGCAATGGAACCCGATGTTAATATAAAAGTTATAGGTGTCGGTGGAGGCGGCGGAAATGCAGTGAACTGCATGGTTGAATCCGGTGTGAGCAATATTGAGTATATTGCGGTAAATACTGATGCCAAGGCTCTTAACAAATCTAAGGCTACCACAAGAATACCAATCGGCGCAAAGCTTACAAAGGGCAGAGGCGCAGGAAATAAGCCCGAAATCGGTCAGAGATCTGCCGAGGAAAACAGGGATGAGATAGAAGCACATCTCAAGGGCGCAGATATGATTTTTATCACAGCAGGTATGGGCGGCGGAACTGGTACTGGTGCTGCTCCTGTTGTTGCAAAGATTGCCAAGGAAATGGATATACTCACTGTTGCTGTTGTTACAAAGCCTTTCCTTTTTGAGAGAGAGCAGAAAATGGCACAGGCTGAGAGAGGCATTACAGAGCTGAGAAAGTATGTTGATTCACTTATCGTTATTCCTAACGAAAAGCTTCTTGAGGGCAAACAGCAGCTTACAATGAAGCAGTCTTTCTCGCTTTCAGACGATATTCTCAAAACAGGTGTAAAGAGCATTTCTGACCTTATTGTTGAGGAAGGTTACATAAACCTTGACTTTGCTGACGTATCTACAATCATGAGAGGTGCAGGCTATGCTCATATGGCTATCGGTCATGGTTCAGGCAAGGACAAGGCTAAGGAGGCCGCAAACGCAGTTATCACAAGTCCTCTCCTCGAAACTTCAATTTCCGGAGCAAAGAGACTGCTTATCAATATCGCTATGTCAGAGGATATCCTTTCTTCCGATGTTGATGCGGCTACAAAGATGATTACAGATACAGCTTCTGAGGATGTAGAGTTTATCTTCGGTACTGCATTCAAGGAGGATATGCAGGATGAGATGACTATTACAGTTATTGCCGCAGGTTTTGATGACCCTGATCATATGACTGCAAGCGCTCCTACAGAGGAAGAAGTTATCAAGATTGACAACCCACTTATTGATGGTATTGGTATTAATGAACAGCCTGTAAAACCACAGTCTGCTAATGATTATGATCTTGATGATATTCTTAAGATACTGGGTTCATAATAGTAAATATATGCATTTCTGGGATGCTCTGATGAGCGTCCCATATTTGTATTTGCGCAATAAAAGTCGCAATCACAATATTTTATTAAAATGTTGTGCAAAGTAGCTAATCTTATGAATGAAAATTTAGTATTTTCAACAATTGAATGAAATATCAAAATATGTTATAATTGAAATAAGGCATATTGTCGATTAATTATATCCGCGGAATCGCGGGGATTGGAGCATAAACATGGATACGCCAAATGTTTTAAGAGAAACCAAGGGAATGCAGAAAGGCTTTGTTAAAGAAGACGTTCTTATGTACCTTGATGAGTTGAATTCTAAAATTGATGAACTCCAGAAAAAAGCAAATGAGTCCAGTGGACAGCAGCCTGCTGATAATCAGGAGATTATAAAGTACAGAAATCAGATTGATAATTTACAGGAAAAGCTTAACGCTTCAAATAACGCACTTAGAGTTGCAAAGAAAGAAAATGAGGAACTTCAGCAGCAGATTGCTAAGCTGAAGGCAGGCGGTGCAACTCTCGCACCAAATGCCGCTGCAGTTGATTCTCAGACAAAAGCTGCTCTTGAAGCTGCAAGAAAAGAAATTGATAACCTCAGAAATCAGCTCAAAGTCGCAAACGATAAGCTTGCCGCTGCTCCTGTCGCAAATGCAAATGCAGGTAATCAGGCTGCAATTGATGCTGCTAAGAAGGAAATTGACAGCCTCAAGGAGCAGTTGAAGGTTGCAAACGACAAGGCTGTTGCTGCTGAGAAGAAGGCTGCAGAGGCATCAAAGAACGCCGGTGCGGCTGATAACTCCGTTGAGCTTGAAAAGGCTAAGCAGGAGGCTTCAAAGATTTCTGCTGAGCTCAAGGCCAAGGCTGACGAACTTGAAGTTGCTAAGAAGAATGCCGCTGAACTCGACAGCAAGATTCAGCAGCTTACAAAGGCTAACGAGGAGGCGTCCAAGAAGGACGAGGTAATTGCTAAACTTAACAGCGAAATTGAAGAACTTAAGTCAACTGTAAATAATCCTGCTGCAATTATGGGTTCACTCTTTGCAGAGGCTCAGAAGACAGTTACTCAGCTTAAAGTTCAAGCTGAACAGGAAGCTGCTCAGACTACCAAGGAAGCTGACGACAAGGCTGCTGCTGTAATTCGTGAGGCTAATGCAGCTGCTGAAAAGACCGTTAGCGAGGCTAATATGACTGCTGAAAAGACAATCCGCGAGGCTAACAGCGCCGCTGAAAAGGCAATTCATGAGGCTAATATGCAGGCTAAAATGGCTGTTGACGATGCAAACGCTAAGGCAGGTAAGATTAATGAAATGTCATCAACTGTACGTTCTATGCTTCTTAATGAAATCAACAGCGTAAACAACAAGTTTAATGATATTGCTAATTCCATTGCTAAGCTTTCAGGTCAGGCTACTGACAGAATGCAGGAAGCTCAGATTATCATCGGCGAAGCTAAAAAGGCTGTTGAGCCTAACAATGATAACACTGTAAAGCTTGCAGAGGCTCCCAAGGCTGAATTCACAGCTGCAAAGGCTCCTACGGCTTCTGTAAATAAGGCAGAGGAGAAAGCAGTTTCTGCTGACCCCTTTTCAAAGGTAACAGGTGGCTCGTACAATAATAGAAACACTTCAAACAGCTTTAATAATAAGCCATCAAATTCAACACCTGTTTATGAATCACCAAAGCCTGCACCTAAGAAGCCTGTAAGCAACTTTAATTTTGATATGTCTGATCTTCTTAAAGCAGCTGAGGAAGAGGCAGCTAAGGAAGAACAGTAATAATTTTAAACTATATATCCGACGGCTCTTTATGGGCTGTCGGAAATACTCTTTATAAACCGAAAACAGCGAATGTTGGGTGAATATTTTGCTTGATATGGACTTTAATCTAAATAAATTCTGTGGTAAAACTGATGAAGAACTTGCTGTCGTTGCAAAAAACGACAGGGCTGCGGCGGACGCATTAATTCTTAGATTTTTTAAACTGATATATATCAAAGCAGAAATTTTTTCAACTGATACAGCTGATGCCGATGATATGCGGCAGGAAGGTGTTATAGGATTGCTGAGGGCGATAGCTTCTTTTAATCCTGAACGGGCTGTTAAATTTTCAACTTATGCAGAAGTCTGCATTAGCAACTGTATGAAATCATACGCGACGAAATGTCATTCAAAGTTGCATAATGTTATCAGTCTTGATGAGATTAAAAGCGGAACAGTTTCACATGAAAAGAATCCCGAAAGCATTTACATTAATAAAGAGTTTTTTTCTGAGCTTTGGCGAATAATAGATAATGAACTATCTGACCTTGAGAGACAAGTGTTTACTTTATCTATACAGGGTGACGGTTATCATCATATCGCTGTTGAACTCGGTATTACCGTAAAATCTGTGGGAAATGCCCTGCAAAGAGCAAGGCGAAAAATCCGCAGCAGGATTAGTGGTGTCCTGCCGATGAAATAAAAGGCGGGAATTTCAAAAAGGTGACCGTGTAGCTTAAAAAGAGCGTTGTTTATCTCAGGATTTCAAAGGTGGCGGTGAAAGTCCGTCCATGGTACAAATTTTAAGCGAGGTATATTGAAATGTACGAAGACAAGACATTAGTCTGCAAGGAGTGCGGTAACGAGTTCGTGTTCACAGCAGGCGAGCAGGAGTTTTATGCAGAAAAGGGACTTACAAATCAGCCCCAGAGATGCAAGAACTGCCGCGATGCAAGAAAAAACAATGCAAGAGCAGAGCGCGTTTTCTACACAGGTACATGTGCAACCTGCGGCGGTGAGGCTAAGGTTCCCTTTGAGCCTAAGGACGGCAGACCTGTTTATTGTAGCGATTGTTTTGCAAAGCTCAATCAGGATTAATTTTTTGACTGAGCGAACAATTAAAGGTGGTTTATGTGACTTTCCCCGTTTATATGGGGAAAGTACGCCATTTTGGCTTATATGGCGGAAATCGGGGAATACCCGTGCTCTGCACCAATGTTTGAAAGGATGTAAATTATGGAGGTTACAAGAAATACTATTATCGGAGATATTCTCGATGCTGATTTTGAAGTTGCACCCTATTTTCTTGAAATGGGTATGCATTGTCTCGGATGTCCTGCTTCAAGAGGCGAGACAATCGAGGAGGCTTGTGCAGTTCACGGCACAAATCCCGATGAATTAGTGGCAAAGCTGAACGAGCATTTTGCTAAAAAGGCTTGAGAAATTGCAGCGTGCTGATTTTTCGGCACGCTTTATTTTTTGATTGGAGATAGGAAAATGTTGGATAATAGACTAAAAATGTGTGCTTATATGATAAGCGGCAAGGGAATTGTCTGCGATGTGGGAACTGACCATGCGCTCCTTGCAGCATATCTGATAACAAACGGCAAATGCGAGAAAGTAATTGCCTCTGATATAAATGAGGGACCTTTGGAATCAGCCCGTAAAACCGTTGAAAAGCACGGTATATCGGCAAATGTTGACCTTGTATTGTCTGACGGACTGAAAGATGTCAACGGCGCGGGCGTGACGGATATTGTCATTGCAGGCATGGGAGGCGAAACCATTGCAAAGATTCTCAGTGAGTGTCCTTTTGAATTAGACGGTATTCGTTTGATTTTACAGTCAATGACGAAAACGGATGTTCTGCGAAAATGGCTGATATGCAACGGATTTAATATAATGTCGGAAAACGGCATAGAGGATGGCAACAAGTTATATTCTGTTATCACCGCAACTTTTGATAAGTTGTATGACGATTTGACAGAGTTCCAATCACTGTACGGATTTTTCAGAAACGATGATGAAATTGGCAGAAAAATTCGTCAGAAAGAGGCTGAAAGATTGTTGAAAGTCAGCAAATCTCTGAAAAAAGCAGATAAGGAAAACGAGGCTGTTCACTATGCAGCTATGGCAAATCGTATGGTTGAGGGTAGCAAAACTGTTTGCATAAGCGACGTTTATTCTTATCTTGACGAGAAATATCCTGTTTCTTTGCAGGAAAGCTGGGATAATTCTGGATATATTGTTGAATCTGATAGCGATCAATGTTCAAAAATCTTACTTACTCTTGATATAACAAATACTTCTGTTGATGAAGCAGTTTACAAAAAGGCTAACCTCATTATATCTCATCATCCTGTTATTTTCAATCCGTTGAAAAAAATACAGGCAGATACTCCTGTATATAAGCTAGTTAGAAGCGGAATTAGTGCAATTTGCATGCATACAAATCTTGATATTGCAGAGGGCGGAACTAATACAGTAATTGTTCGAAAAATTGCAGAAAAGCTTGGTATATTTGCAAATATCGAGCCTTTGGAGGAAAACGGATTAGGTTGTATCATCGAACTGGAAAATGCAGTTGACTGTGACTGTTTATCTGAAATCCTAAAAGATATTTTCAGCATTGACCGTGTAAAAATGAGTATGTATGGCGAATATATCATATCAAAAATTGCGATATGCTCTGGTTCCGGCGGCTCGTTATGGAAACTGGCAAAAGCTAAGGGCTGTGATGCTTTGATTACTGGAGATGTGAAGCATGATGTTTGGGTTGACGCTAATAACAGCAAATTTACTATTATCGACTGCGGACATTTCCACACAGAAAATCTCGTTTTATGGGAGCTTCGTCGTGTTCTTGAAGAAAAATTCCCAATGATTGATGTTGAAATTTCAGAATCGTCCGTAGATCCTTGTGAATACTATTGAGGTGAATGATGAGTATTTTTATTTGCCCTGTATGCGGCGAAAAACTTGATATATCAGGGAAATCTTATATATGTCCAAATCGCCATACATTTGATATGGCGAAAAGCGGATATGTAAACTTGCTTCCAACAAATAATAGCGGAAGCGTTCACGGCGATAATAAGCTGATGCTGAGGGCAAGACGAGAATTCCTTGAAAAAGGCTATTATAAGCCACTTTGTGATGCTGTTTGCAAAGTGGTTAGTAAATATTGCTGTCAAAATTCTGTTATACTCGACGCAGGGTGTGGCGAAGGCTATTATACAACTGCCGTAAAAGCAAATTTTGATGAATCAAATATTGCGGTTGAATTGTACGGAATTGACATATCAAAAGATGCGGTGGATATGGCGGCTAAAAGAAAATCAGGTGTAAATTTTGCTGCTGCAAGTGTGTTTCATATACCTGTAATGACCAATTCTTGCGATTTGCTTTTAACTATGTTTGCACCTTATTGTGGTGAGGAATATGGCAGAGTTATGAAAAATGGCGGAATTATGGTTATGGCGATTCCGGCAGAAAATCACCTGTGGGAGATGAAAAGTAAAATATACGACACACCGTATAAAAATGAAGTTAAGGATTATGCCCTTGACGGATTTGAATTTCTTGGTGCGGAAAAGGTGAACTTTACTATGAAAATCTCTGAAAATTCGGATATTATCAGTCTTTTCTCCATGACACCCTATTATTATCGAACGGGCAAAACAGAACAGCAGCGGCTCAATGACTTGAAACATCTTGAAACACAGGCAGATTTTGAGATTCTGACATACAAAAAAACAGCAAAGGAATGATTTTATGGCTCTGGACGGAGCATTTCTCTACGCAGTAAAAAATGAACTTACGCAACTTATTGGTGGACGAGTTGAAAAAGTATTTCAGCCATCCCGTGAGGAAATTGTCATCTCCCTCCGCACTAAGCTGGGGAGCAAAAAGCTCTATATATCGGCAAATGCGGGTAGTGCCAGGGTGCATATCACTGAAAATAAACCTGATAATCCGCAGACACCGCCTATGTTTTGTATGCTTATGCGCAAGCGTCTGGGCAGCGGTAAGCTTATGGCGATTCGACAGGACGGACTGGAACGAATCCTGTTTTTTGACTTTGAATGTATCAACGAATTGGGCGATATTGTGACAATTACGTTGGCTTGTGAGATTATGGGTCGATGTTCGAATTTGATTATTATTGACGAAAACGGCAAAATAATCGACAGTATCAAGCGCGTTGACGAGGAAATGTCCCGTGAGCGACTTGTTCTACCGGGTATGAAATACATGCTTCCGCCCCGTGATGATCGTCTGAATTTTCTGACTGCTGAGCCTGAGGAGATTGCTGAAAGGCTGAAAGCAACAAATCTCGCTGAGCTTTCCAAGGCTTTGATACGTATTTTTGAGGGCATATCGCCGATTCTGGCTCGCGAATGGGCTTTTTTTGCAGGTCGTGGTGTGTACCTCCAGAGTGATACTATCGAGGGGGATTTCCTTGACAGATTGTTGTATATTGTCAAAAAGACCGGTCAGCAGCTTGTTTCGGGTGACTGCTATTATTCAGTTGCCAGTACCAAAGAGGGATTGCTGAAAGATTTTTCATTTATTAGATTAAGTCAATTTGGAAATCTGATGTATACAAAAGAATTAACTTCCGCATCTGAATTACTTGACTATTTCTACACCGAAAGAGACAGGGCGGCGCGTACAAAACAGCGTGCCAACGATCTTTTTAAGCTTCTTGTTAATCTGACTGAGCGCACATCCCGTCGAATTGCTTCTCAGCGCGAGGAGCTTGCTGCCTGTGCGGAAAAGGAGCATTTCAAGCTCTGCGGTGATATAATTTCCGCAAATATGTACGCGCTGAAAAAGGGAGATACGTCTCTGACGGCTGACAATTTCTATGAGGAGGGCTGTCCGAAAATTACCATTGAACTCGATTCGCGGAAAACTCCCTCACAGAACGCTCAATATTACTACAACGAGTATAAAAAACGTGTAACAGCTGAAGGTGTTCTTGCAGTTCAGATTGAAAAAGGCGAGGAAGAACTGCAATATCTAGACAGCGTTTTCGACGCTCTTACTCGTGCGGATTCCGAGAATGATATTATTCAGTTGCGTCTTGAGCTTAGGGAACAGGGATATCTGAAATATTCGGGAACCAAGGCTAAACCGCCAAAGGCTCTGCCGCCGCTGGAGTACAAATCATCGGATGGGTATACAATTTTAGTGGGAAGAAATAATTATCAGAATGACCAACTGACGATGAAATTTGCCGAAAAATCGGATATCTGGCTTCATACTCAGATAATAACCGGCTCTCATGTTATTATAGTCACAGACGGTGAAACTCCCCCTGATAAGACTATTGAGGAAGCGGCTGTGATTGCGGCATACAACAGCAAGGGGAGAGGTTCAAATCTTGTGCCTGTGGATTACTGTCTTGCAAAATATGTGAAAAAACCCTCGGGAGCAAAGCCCGGAAAGGTAATTTTCACGAATTACAAAACGGCTTTTGTGAAGCCAGATGAAGAACTTGTTAATAAACTGAAAGTATAATATTATGAAGCTGAATGAAGATTTTTTTAATCGGGATGCTCTTGAAGTTGCTCCTGACCTTATTGGAAAGATAGTTGCAAGAAAGCTTGATGATGGCACGATTCTCCGTGAGCGAATTGCGGAAACCGAGGTGTATCGCGGCGAAGAGGATTTAGGCTGTCATGCTTCAAAGGGACGAACCAAGCGTACAGAGATTTTATATGGCGAAAGCGGCATAATATACGTTTATCTTTGCTATGGCATGCATTGGCTGATGAATGTAATCACAGGTGAGCGTGAACAGCCGCAGGGCGTACTTCTTCGCTGTGGTACGCTGAAAAACGGTCCTGCAAAATTGACGAAATATTTACAGATTGACGGCAGTTTCAACGGCGAAAAAATCTGCGGAAATGACCGTGTGTGGATAGAGGACGACGGGTTCAGACCTGATATAATAACTGCTCCAAGAGTTGGAATTGACTATGCAGGGGAGTACTGGAAGAATGTTAAATGGCGGTACATCGCGGAAAAGGAGTGATTGAGTGAATATTCGTTCTGTTGGCTGGAATTGTGTTTACGATAGTGATTATTCTTTTTTTCAGCATGGTGAAAGAGGCGTTTTTCTGTATCTTCTTTCCCGTTCAGAAATATGCATTGACGGTAGAATTTTTCCTGAAAATACACTGGTGATTTTCGACGGAAGTGAGGATATTGTTTATTCTACTGTTGGAGACCGCCTTGTATGCGACTGGATTTGCTTCGATGCAGAGGGCGATTCTGAATTGGCAGATATTGCTGATATTGCGTACAATGTGCCTGTTCTCCACACAGATTGGGAATTTATCAGCGGTCTTATCGGGAATATCACGACGGAATTTTATTCGACAAACAGCCGCAGAATGAAAATTATCGACTTTATGATGAAAACGCTGCTTATCAAAGCCGCTGAAAACGGCTTGAACCGCGAAATTATGCAGTCTGCCGTTGATCCACATTACAGCACACTTATTGAACTGCGCGAGAGGATCTACCGAAATCCGCAGATGAAGTGGAATGTTGACACAATGGCGGCGGTTGTGAATATGTCACGCTCCTATTTTCAGCATATTTATCGCGAAATTTTTGGAGTGTCGTGTATGACCGACGTTATAAACGGCAAAATCGAGAAAGCCAAGGAGATTCTGAGCGAAACGGGCTGTACTGTATCGCAGGTGGCAGCTATGTGCGGCTACGAAAACGACGAGCATTTTATGCGGCAGTTCAAAAAAATCGTTGGAGTAACTCCCACAGCATACAGAAAAAATAAGTGAGGTGCGATATGATAAGAAATTTTACAAAAGAGGATGCACAAGAGGTATCAGACCTTGTTGCGCTTACCCTCAGAACCACAAATATTAAGGATTATTCGTCGGAGCGTATTGAAGCTGATATTCTCATATTTAATGCGCAGTATCTCATTAACCGTATGAGCTGGACGAATGGTTATGTTTACTGCGACGGTGAGAAAATCGTGGGCTGTGGCTTTATTGGTCCTTACTGGGATAAAAAGGACGAGGCGTGTCTGTTTACATTTTTCGTTCACCCCGATTATCAAGGAAAAGGTATCGGCAGACAGCTTATAAATGCGGTGGAAAATGACGAGTATTTCCTCAATTCTAAGCGAATTGAGATACCTGCTTCTATAACAGCTGTTGAGTTTTACCGCAAATTCGGCTATGACTACAAAAACGGCATAACTGAGCCTGATAATGAACAGTTGGTGCGGCTGGAGAAGTTCAGAAATGAAGCTATTATCTATGAGGTAAAATAATATGGCTAGAATGACATGCTCATGTGGAGAGTTGCTCTCAAATTCGACTGTTCCTAATAATGTTGAACTTTTTGTTTACACAGGTGAAGAATGGGACGAAATCTTAAAATTTGATACTATTGAAACATGGAAAATTCCTGCTCCTAAATATGAAGTGTGGAAATGTCCAAAATGCGAAAAAATTTATGTCTTTAAAGATGGCGATAATGAAGCTATAAAGGTATATGTTCTGGAAAAATAAACACTAATGTCAAGCGTTTTTAATGGTTCTACGATCAGTAGCCCTGATCGTACAGTCTGCAGAAAAGGTGTTTTGTATAACGGACACGGCTCGCCGTGTCCCTACGAATTAGCTATATATCGTGATTTTGTGTAGGGCGAGTTCCGCTCGCCCATAATTTTGGAACGAAATTTACGTTTTTCGACAACTGTGTAAACGTACCATTAACAACAAAATTAGGAAGTCCTGTTAGATTTATTGCCCTACTGCATTTTACGCATAAAAACACTTGCAATTAAAAACGCAATATGTTATAATATTTATTAATTTAATGCAACAGAATCAATCAGATATGAATTTCTTGAATTGCCAATCATGGTATATAACTTTGAGGCAGAGGATGTATTGTAGTGGAGGGAATTATGGATAGAACATTAGATGAAGTGTTATCAGTAGCTGAAGAAATGAATTTAACGGTGTCGGTTTTATCTTCTATTGAGGTTGAGAAGAAAATTGAATTGATTTATGAAAAATATATTATCAAAAATTTAAAGACCTCATTTCTATGGGAAAATATGGCAGATGCAGAGTTTATTAAAGATTGTGACGGTTGGAGTTATATTGATAGCTTTGTTGGCGAAAATCATTGTTTATTGATGTTTAAGGAATTTGACAAATGGTTTGTTGTAGAAGTAAATTCGGGAAAAGATTTGAAAATATTACTCGAAGAAACATCTTCCTTTGAATTCTATGTCTTTGATGAAGTTTTATCATATTTTTTATGTTTTAGTCATCACGACCAACTTATAGGATGCGGAAAAGCTAAAACGTGGATAAAAACATTAAAGAAATAAGAGGTGAAAAAATAATGCATCCATATGAGTTGCAAATATCAGAGGAAATGAATGGAATTGCAGGAAAGGATATATATAATAATATTAGTGATATATATTCTTTGGATTCTGATAAGATTGAAGCGTTGATCAAACTTCTTTTAGAATATGCATGTTGGGCTACAAATCATTTGCTTATTACTATTTCCAGAAATTTTTTAACTGCAATTGATAGCAAATTATTGTTAAATTATGTTTATGATTTAGCAAGTGTTTGTATTGATTTTAATGATGAATGGGAGAGCCGAAGATTTATGGAACTGTCAAAAATCATTTCTGATGAAATGCTAAATTGGGCAATTACACAAGCTAAATGTTCAAATAATGCGGAAGTTATAGAAGCAATTAGAGATTATGAAAACGAGTTTTATAATTAGTTTTTGAATTGTTTTAGTTGGTTGTGGATTATATAGCTAATTTTAATTTCTGCGGTCAGCAACCCTGACCGCATTTTAGCACATAATTTCATTTCAACCATAGGCAAAAAAATTTCCTCCCGCTATTGACAAACCCCGACAAATATAGTATAATAAATGCGTACCTTATCAAGAGTGGCTGAGGAAACAGGTCCTGTGAAGCCCGGCAACCTGCCTGAGAAATCAGTGCAACGGTGCCAAATCCTGCGGTATATCCGGAAGATGAGGAGCTGTGAATAAGTTCAATTCAGAGCGTCCTTATGGGGCGCTTTTTTTCATCTCGGAATTTGAAATTTATGGAGGTTAAATCAATGAAAAAAGTATTTTTTACATCGGAATCAGTAACAGAGGGACATCCCGACAAAATCTGCGACCAGATTTCAGACGCTGTTCTTGACGCAATGCTTGAACAGGACGAAAATTCCCGTGTTGCCTGTGAAACTGTTGTAACAACAGGTATGATTATGTGTATGGGCGAAATCACCACAAAGGCTAAGGTGGATATTCCTAAAATTGCAAGAGAAGTTGTCAAGGAAATCGGCTACGACAGAGCAAAATACGGCTTTGACGCTCATACCTGCGCAGTTCTTACAACAATAGACGAGCAATCTCCTGATATCGCTATGGGAGTAAACGAGGCTTACGAGTACCGTGAGGAAAACGACGAAAATGACGGCTTATCCAATGGTGCAGGAGATCAGGGTATTATGTTTGGCTATGCCTGCAATGAAACTCCTGAGCTTATGCCTCTGCCTATTTCCCTTGCACACAAGCTTTCTTTAAAGCTTACAGAGGTGCGTAAGGACGGCACTCTCCGCTATCTCCGTCCTGACGGAAAGTCACAGGTAACAGTTGAGTATCATGACGATAAGGCTGTAAGAGTTGACGCTGTTGTTGTATCATCTCAGCATTCCGCAGATATTTCCCTTGAACAGCTCAGACGTGATATTGAGGAATACGTTATCCGTGCTGTAATTCCTGCTGAGCTTATGGATGAGAATACAAAGATATTCATTAATCCTACAGGACGTTTCGTAGTAGGCGGTCCTCAGGGTGACAGCGGACTTACAGGACGTAAAATCATTGTTGATACATATGGCGGATATTCCCGTCACGGCGGCGGCGCATTCAGCGGTAAGGACCCCTCAAAGGTTGACCGTTCCGCAGCTTATGCGGCACGTTATATCGCTAAGAATGTAGTTGCAGCAGGACTTGCTGACAAGTGCGAGGTACAGCTTTCATATGCTATCGGCGTTGCAAAGCCTATTTCAATTCTTGTAGATACATTCGGCACAGGCAAGGCGGATGAAAATGCTATTTCCGAGGCTGTTTCACAGGTATTCGACCTCAGACCTTCCGCTATTGTAAATATGCTTGAACTTAAAAAGCCACAGTATCGTCAGCTTGCAGCTTACGGACACATGGGACGCGAGGATTTAGGCGTTGCATGGGAGAAAACAGACAAGGCTGATATTCTCAGAAAAATAGTTCTTGGATAATTGCTCTGTACGGTTTCGCGCCGTAAAAAATAGTGAATTATGAAATATATTAAAATTATTTCCGCTGTAACAGCGGCGGCATTGCTGAATTCATGCGTTTTTGAGGATGATATCAATTATCCACAAAATTCTGAAATTTCAGAAACTACAGAAGCACCTACAGTTGAAATTACAGATGTTCCGGCATTTGAGGAATTTGACAGCTATTCAGGCTATCAGAATTATTTTTACCATGTTGATGCAGATGATTCTGAGGGGAATTCTGAAAAAACAGAACCAGATTATGCTGAACTTCCTGCTGAGGAGACAACAGAATCGGAGGAAGTAACGGAAAATCCCACAGAGGCTGAAACAGAGGCGCAGACAGAATTGCCTGTTACTACGAAGGGGGCTTCAAAGGAAAGTACTTCCAGTCATGAATATAGTACAGCTGGGTTTATTGATGTGCCGTTTTTATCGCAGGAAAAATGCCCTAAAGGCTGTGAGCTTGTAAGTATTGCAATGATTCTGGCATATTACGGTATTGAAATTGAGCCTGTACAGCTTATTGAAGAAGGATATATGGAATTTGTTGCTGTTGAGCGCAGAGGCGGTGTATTATACGGTGGTGATCCAAATAAAGTATTTGTTGGAGATCCGCGTGGCGATACGGGATACGGCTGTTATTCGGGTGCAGTGGGAAAATGCCTTGAAAAATTTCTGGAATATGATTTTTTTGATGTGCATTATCTCAACGATATGTCACTCAAAGATATATGTTCACAGTATATTGATTTCGGACAGCCTGTTATTATATGGGCAAGTGTAGATATGGAATCCCTTGAAGAAAAAGAATATTGCATATGGACAATCGAGGAAACAGGGGAGCAGTTCGGGTGGATTTCCAATGAACACTGCATGGTTCTTGTTGGATATGATGATAATTACTATTATTTTCATGACCCTCGGCATAATGCTTTTACACCGTATAAACGGAGTATTGTTGAAAAGCGGTTTAAGGAAATGGGCAGTCAGGCAGTTACTGTTGTATCATGGTAAGAATGTGTGAATATTCAAAAAGGTCAAAAAATACAGGATGAGATATTAAAATATATCATGCCACTTGTAGATGTGAATTAAATACGTGATTTAGTTAAAAAAGAATCCGTCTGAAAATATGTGAAATACGCTTAATTTGCACGAGGTGATTTAGTTGTATTTCACTTAAATATTACGAATTGTAATTAATGTGCAGAAAAATATTCCTAAATGGATTATTCTGCACATTGTTTTTTTATTCAGTTTTATGATGTGAAAAATATCATAAAATTGAGAGAAAAGTGCATATTAAAGCCGTTGACTTTGTGAAAATAATGTGATATAATTAAATCAACATAAAACATAGCGGATTTGCACAGAATCCGCATATCTTTTATCAATAATCTCTGTGCGGTATAACATATCATTATTGGGATATATTTTTAAGGAAGGAATTGATTATCATGAAAATCAAAAAGCTGATTAGCGGAGTTACTTCTGCTGTTCTTTCTCTTTCGGCTTTTACAGGTCTGGGGCTTGCACCGCAGAATCCAGTAACTGCTCAGGCTGCAGGCGGCAACTGGAAATTTGACCTTGGCGGCTCCGGTGCTGCCAGCGGCTATACGGGAGTATCTGCAGCCGACGGCTACAATGCCTCTAAGGGATACGGTTTTGTAAATACAGGCGGAGTATCAAACGTTGCTGCAGGCGGTTCGGGGGCATATTCCGATGCCGTACAGTTTAAATCGGAAGCTGCAGGCAACGTTTTCAAGGTGGATTTGCCCAAGGGTACATATGAAGTAAAGGTAGTAACAGGAAATGTATCACGTACAACCATAAAAATGGAGGACATGCTCCAGATGATAAATCTCACAGGCAACAATGCCGCCGAGACGATACAGATACCCGTTACAGACGGAAGCCTTGAAATACAGGCTGTAGCAGGCAGAGCAGGAACAGCATTTTCAATTTCCGCTATTGAAGTAACACAGATTAACACAACAGGCGATACTGACCCGACAATATGGATATGCGGCGATTCCACCGTCGCAAGCTATTACAATGTAGCTGATTCATCACAGCATGGCTGGGGACAATTCCTCGGAGACAATATAGACAGCGATTACTGGCAGGTTCGCAACCTTGCGGCATCAGGACAATATGCAAAGGGCTTCGTTGACGCAGGGCAGTTTGACGCTATAGAGTATTACGGCAAAAAGGGCGATGTATATATAATTTCAATCGGTATCAACGACACAAACTACTCCAATGCCGACGAATACTACAATACAGTTACGGATATGGTAAAAAAGACAAAGGCAAAGGGAATGGAAGTCGTTCTTGTCAAGCAGCAGGGCAGACGCGGTGATTTACAGCGTAACCCTCTCCTCAGCGGACGTTGGTTCGGCGGACAGCTTGACCAGATAGGCAAGGAGCAGAGCGTTCCTGTTATTGATCTTTTCAAGGCTTGGCAGGATTTCGGAGTTGGTGTAGGATATGACGGTATGGTTGAATATTACGCTATACAGGCGAATGGAAGCAATGACGATCTCCACCAGAGCATGAAAGGTGCAAAGAAGCTTGCAGAGCTTGTTTCGAAGCTTTATAATTTTAATACATTAAGTGCCGCAGATTCAGTTGAAGGAGTGGTTTTTGACGAAAGCGTTACATATACCTTCAAGAATGTAAACAGCGGACTTTATATGGAAGTTGCCGATGCTAAGGCTGAAAGCGGTGCAAATGTTCAGCAGTGGGGCAAGGATAGCAATGCGGCTTACAATGTATGGCGGCTTGATTCCGCAGGAGACGGTTATTATTACATCTATTCAGCACTTTCTGATGATATTGTCCTTGATGTTACGGGAAATAAGGCGACAAACGGACAGAATATCGCAATGTACAACTTCAACGGCAACTATAACCAGCAGTTCAAATTCGCAAAGAACAGAGATGGTTCCTATAAAATCCTTACACGAATTTCCAATGACGCATCAGCAGTTGAGGTCGAAAACGCATATACAGATGCAGGCGCCAACGTTCAGCAGTGGGAGATAAACGGTGCAAACTGTCAGGACTGGATAGTTGAAAAGGCTGTTATTGCGGATAATCCTCCCGCAACAGAGCCACCTGCAACAGAACCTCCCGTGACAAATCCACCTGCGGATAATGATGTTCTTCTCGGAGACGCAAACTGCGACGGAAAGGTTACAATCGCAGACGCTACAGCTATTCTCCAGCATCTTGGAAATCAGGATAAATACGGTCTTTCCGAGCGCGGCGCTGTAAATGCAGATGTAACAGGCGGCGGTGTAACAGCCGATGACGCAGTATTTATTAAGAGAGTGGATGCAGGTATGGAGGAACTTCCCGTATACAAGCCAACTGATACAACTACAACGACTACAGATTCACGCTATTTCGCAGTTGACCAGACATGGACAAAGGGCATAACAGAAACAGTAAACGAGGGTTATACAAAGTCCGAGGGCTATGTAAATCTGGATAACGAGCTTGACAGTGAAATCACATTTACAGTAAATGTTCCCGAAAAGGGCAATTATCATACGCATATCCGCTTTGCTAACGGCTCTGCAAATGACCGTAAAATGAAAGTATACGTAAACGGCGATACAAACAATTACTGGATGCAGTCCTTTACGGGCACAGGAGCATGGACTGAATGGACAGAATTCGGAATCGTACTCCCCCTCAACGCAGGAAAGAATACAATACAGTTCGTATCAGCAACAGCAGAGGGCGGTCCGAATCTGGACTATATCAAGCTTACACTTACAGACGAGCCTTATGCAGAGATATACGATCCCTCATCTGAGCAGCAGCCTGTAGTAAGCTCAAAGCCTACAATATTCATTGCGGGTGATTCCACAGTACAGAGCTACAAAGCGTCATACGCTCCGCAGCAGGGTTGGGGATATTACCTCCAGAATTACTTCAACAATAATGTAACAGTATCAAATCAGGCACTTGCAGGACGTTCCACAAAGAAGTTCTACGACGAGGGCAGATGGCAGACAATAGTTGACAGTCTCAAAGAGGGCGACTATGTAATGATTCAGTTTGCAATCAACGATGCAGGAAAGTCAAACGCTGACCGATACGCTCCAATCTGCGGAAACGTAAACAGTCCCTCCGCCGGCTCTTACGAGTGGTATATGACAGAGTTCATCAAGACTGCAAAGGAAAAGGGCGCCACTCCCATACTTGTAACAACTGTTATCGGTATGAAAGCTTATTCAGGCGGTAAGTTCGTGAACAGCTATAACGAATACTGCGATGCTTGTAAGCAGCTTTCGGCTAAATACAGCGTTCCCTGTATTGACCTTAACTCCATTATGGTGTCACACTATAATTCAGTGGGATATGACACAGCCAAGAGCTATCACCTTATGGGTGCAGTTTCAGGCTCAACCGATGGTACGCACTTCTGCGAAAAGGGTGCAGATATCGTGGCAGGTCTTGTAGCAAAGGATGTAAAGGCACAGGGACTTGCAGGTCTTGCTGAAAACCTGAAATAATAGCTGAAAATAAAATTCAAAAAAAATTTGGATTTTTTTTGAAAAAAGGCTTGCAATTTCCGAAAGTATGTGATATAATATTAATGTTGCTATTTTAGAAGCGTTTTTGCTGATATAAAAGCTATGATTTAAGGTAAGGAGGTGCAGCCTGATGGCAAAGTGCAGTATTTGCGGAAAGGGAGTTACATTCGGAATCAAGGTTTCTCACTCTCACAGACGCACAAACAGAACATGGAAGCCTAATGTAAAGCGCGTTAAGGCTATCGTCAAGGGTACTCCTTGTCATATCTACGCTTGCTCAAGATGCCTGCGTTCTGGTAAGGTTGAAAGAGCTTAATTACATTAAGAGAATTTAGGGCAGTCTGCGGACTGTCCTTTTCTTTAGAAATTAGATGTTAGAGGTAAGAGGTTAGAGATTTATGCAATTGAAATCTAACGTCTTACCTCTAATTTCTAACCTCTAAATGAAAATTTTTGTGTAGTACTTGAAATATTCCTTTATTTGTAGTATAATAGTAATAAGTATTATTATGTGAGGTATTATTATGGATTTGTCAACACTTGAAACGGTCATGAGTTTTCTGTCAAGAGCTCTTATGCTTCTACTTGTGCTCCCTGTAATCAACTACGCAAAGGGTATGGTTGCGAAAAAACAGGGTGACGACACAGCGGAAATGGCTGGATATCTTACCCTTAACCCAATGAAGCATCTTGATTTGCTTGGTTCGCTTATGATTCTGCTCTGCGGTTTCGGCTGGTCAAAGCCTATGCCAATTAACTATAACCGTATGAGAAATACGAAAAAGGGTATAATTCTCGTAGCAATTACCGGCCCTCTTTCCCTGTTTATTATGTCGATTATATGCAAGAATATTTCTGCTGTTGTATCCTATATACTTGAGGGCATGGCAGGTCTTGCAATAGCTATAATTTTCGCGCTGCTTGCTAGCATCAGCGTATGTATCGGCGTAATACATCTTCTTCCCCTGCCGGGAATGGACGGCTTCACACTGCTTTATTATCTTACAGGAAACAAATTTGCAAGCTGGTATCACCGCAATCAGCCTGTAATCGACCAGTTTTCATTTTATATATTAATCTTCCTGTTCTTTATAGGCAGACTTACAAAAGGAGCTCTTGACCCTCTTGGCTGGATGATCAATTTATTTGATTTTGTATTCGGTCTCACAACTCTTTGGGTTCCTATGGTGTTCGGTTAATATGGCAGCAATTACCTATAAACTTGAGGTTTTCGAAGGTCCCCTTGATGTTCTGCTCGGACTTATTACAAAGCACAAGCTGAATATCTACGATATTGAGATATCAAAGCTTCTGGAACAGTATCTGTTGTTCATAGAAGAAGCCCACATGATGAATCTGGAGCTTGCAGGTGAATTTCTGGAAATGGCGGCAAGGCTTATATATATCAAGACTGCCGCATTACTCCCCAGACCAGAAGAAGCTGAACAGCTGAAAAAGGAACTGGAGGGCGAGCTTATAGAGCTTTCACTATGTAAGCTTGCGGCGGCGGCTTTAGCTGAAAAAAACATCGGCGGAGATGTTTTTGTCCGTCAGCCAATGAAAATTGAAGCAGATTTGACATATAATCTCGTCCATGAGCCGCATGTGCTTGTAAGTGCCTACAACGGCATATCGGTGAAGAAAATCAAGCCTGAAAATAAGCGTGTGAATATAGAAAATAAGATAAATTCCGTTGTAAAGCGGCGAATTGTTCCCGTTCTGACAAAGGTTGTCCATATTCTCCGTGAGCTATATTCCACAGGGGAATGTGCCATGGACAAGCTGTACGCAGGTGTAACAGAGCGCTCAGCAAGAGTTGCCACATTTCTTGCTGTATTAGAGCTTACACGCTCAGGCAGAATTACAATAAGCGAGGATAACACGCTGATATATTTCAAGGGAGACAGAAACAGAGAGGGGCGCAGACGGTGGAAATCAAAGAAAAACTCGGAGCAATAGAGGCTATACTCTTTGCAAGCGGTGAGCCTGTTGAGCTTTATCGTCTTGCTGAGGCAACCGCAATTGACGTGGGCACTCTGCCCTCTATGATAAAACTTCTCAACGAGAGATACGACGATTACGGCAGCGGAATCACCATAAAAAAGCTTGAAGGCAGTTATCAGATGTGCAGCCGCGAGGAGTATGCTCCCCAGATACGCGAAGTTCTGGAGACTAAAAAGAATGTGCCTCTTTCCAATGCAGCTATGGAGGTATTGACAATAATTGCCTATAATCAGCCAATTTCCAAGGGATTTGTTGAAAATGTCAGAGGCGTTGACAGTTCATCTGTTGTGAACAATCTTGTGGAAAAGGGACTTGTAGAGGAGGCAGGACGGCTTGACGTTCCCGGAAAGCCGATAATATACCGCACAACATCGGTATTTCTGCGCAGCTTCGGACTTGCTTCGCTGTCAGAATTGCCGCCTTTATCTGATTTTAAGGAAAAAGAACAGCTTGAATTTGACTTAGGGGAACACTTATAGATAATTAATCTGATTTTATGCAAAGGGGCGATGTAATGATTATACTTAAAATATTATTGTGGATAATTCTCGCCCTTTTGGGAATTGTCCTGCTTATACTCATACTTCCAATTTCGGCGGATTTCAGCTTTATAGGCGGTAAAATTCAATACGGCGCCAAGTATGCATATATACCTGTTTTTAACTCCAAGGGAACGGGCATTGTAAATAAGCTGATGAAGCGGAAAAAGAAAAACAAGAAGCCTGATTTGGAAGATGAAGAGCCGACTGAGGAAGAGCCTGTTTCGGAGGAATCTGCAATTCCCGAAGAAACAGTTTCGGAATCCACGGAAGAGCCAACGGAAACTCCCGAAGATACAGCGGCAGAGCATGAGGAAGCAGAAGCTGTTGAAGTTACAGAGGAAGAAGTTGAAACGGAAAACACTGAGGATTCAGAGGATAACAGCACTCCGGAAAAGCCCATACAGCCTGAACAGCCCGAACCTCTTGAAAAGCCAACCAATGAGGTAAAGGAAAAGAAATCAAAGCTTGAATTTATCCTCGGACTGTGGGAGGCGGCAGACAGACCTCTGCTGAGGATATTCAAGGGAATCAAAATCAGCGAGCTCTACATTGATTTTTTCATAGCCAATGAGGACGCTTACAAATGCGCATTGAATTACGGACGAATCAGCGGTGCGGTATATAATCTCATTGCATGGCTCAGCGTTTTATTCAACGTAAAGCTGAAAACAATTGATGTAAACCCATTATTTGCACAGAAAAAGGGTAAATGGGACGTATCGCTGAAAATCAGTTTTAGTCTTATAACAGTGGTTATTGCAGGAATTCAGTTCCTGATAATATATTTATTCAGAGTATTAATCCCCTCTAAAATACAATCAAGAAAAGCGAGGTAATGAATTATGGCTACAGAAAAAAGAACTATAAATGAGGTTTTAGGCATCTCATTGGAAAAAATCAAGGAAATGGCTGATACAAGCGCTATTATCGGAAATCCCATTACAACTCCCGACGGTACAACTGTTATTCCCATTTCCAAGGTATCTTATGGCTTTGCATCTGGCGGCTCAGACCTGCCCTCTAAGTACGATAAGGAGCTTTTCGGCGGCGGTGCAGGCGCAGGTGTAAGCATCAAGCCTGAGGGATTCCTCGTTATTTCTCCTGACGGCTCTGTTAAAATGGTAGGTATGGATTCAGGCAGCGATCCTATCAGCTCCGCTGTAAATGCTGTACCGGGAATTGTTGAGAAGATTCAGGGAATCATTGCAAAGAAAAAGGGCAATGCATCAGCAGAGGAAACAGCTGAAACAGCAGACGTTACTCTCAACGACTGATATCGTCATATTTAAAGGTACTTTCACATAATTATTAGTGGAGGTGCTTGTATGAAAAGATTTATTGCTGTATCTGCCGCTGTTGGCTGTATTTTATCTGTGGATATTCAGGCGGTTTATGCCGAGGATATTGAGGTATCCGCCAAAGCCGCCGTTGTGGTTTCCGCTGATACGGGGGAGATTATATATTCCAAAAACAGCGGTGAAAAGCTTCCAATGGCAAGTACTACAAAGATTATGTCGGCACTTCTGTGCCTTGAAAGCGGCGATTTGTATGAGCCGTTTACAGTAGATACCGACGCTATACGCGTTGAAGGTTCATCTATGGGCTTGCAGGAGGGGGATACCGTTACAAAATATGCCCTTGCCTGCGGAATGCTTCTGCCCTCGGGAAATGACGGAGCAAATGCGGCCGCTGTGAAAATTGCAGGCAGTCTGGAAGGCTTTGCGGAACTCATGAACGACAGGGCTCAAAAGCTTGGTCTTACAAAAACTTATTTTGTCACTCCCTCAGGCTTAGAGGGTGAGGGGCATGGTTCATCTGCTGAGGATATGGCTGTTCTTGCCGCCGAGGCACTGAAAAATGACTTATTCAGAGAGATATGCTCCTCTCAGACAATGAAGCTGGAATATGGCAATCCGCCGTATACTCGTTGGCTGAAAAATACAAATAAGCTGTTGTCCATGTACGACGGCACATATGGCGTTAAAACGGGGTTCACCGACGAGGCTGGAAGATGTCTTGTATCTGCCTGCGAGCGTGAGGGAAAGCGGCTTATCTGCGTTACTCTCAATGCTCCTGACGACTGGAACGACCATATGAAGCTGTATGACAACTGCTTTAAAAAGGTGAAAACTCAGGAGCTGTGTATTCCCTGTGAAATGTACGTCAACCTTGCAGGCTCTCAGAAAGATGTTCTCCCTGTGACAGTGGGGGAGGAATTGGCAGATTTCACCGTATACAATGCGGATACGGTTGATTTCACCTATACCGTTGCCGCTCCGCCCTTTGTGTATGCTCCCGTAAAAACAGGGGATAAGGCGGCAGAACTGATAATTTCGGACAACGGCAGAGAGCTGAAAAGAATACCTCTGTATGCCGCTGAGGACGCGGAATATAAAAATTCTGAAAGCAAGCCTGAAAAAAGCGGATTTGAAAAATTTATTTTGAAAGTAAAGGATATTTTTAGTTAATGGAAAAGATAAGAATTCAGAAAATGATAGCCGACAGCGGTTACTGCTCACGAAGAAAAGCTGAGGAGCTTATTTCAAGGGGCAGAGTTAAGCTGAACGGTCATCCTGTAAAATTAGGCGATAAATGCGGATTCCACGACCTCATTACAATTGACGGCGAGCGTATTTATATGCCCAGAAAGAGAAATTTTGTCTATATTATGATGAATAAGCCCCGCGGATACGTTACAACAGTATCTGATGAGCTTGACCGCCGCTGTGTTATGGACCTCCTTGACGGTGTTGAGGAGCGTGTATACCCCGTTGGACGACTTGACAGAAATTCCGAGGGACTTCTTCTCTTTACAAATGACGGCGAATTTGCCAACAGCATTATGCACCCAAGCCGTCATATTGCTAAGACATACCGTGTAACTGTTCGCCCTGATATAAGCGATGAACAGCTTGTTCAGCTTTCAGGGGGAGTTGAAATCGACGGCAGAATGACGCTTCCTGCAAATGTTGTGGTAAAGGAAAAGCAGCAGGGCAGAGTGGTGCTTCTCATTACTATCCGCGAGGGCAGAAACCGTCAGATTCGTAAAATGTGCGAGGCTGTGGGACTTGAAGTTGCACGTCTCCGCCGTATAAGTATCGGACCTATCCGCCTTGGTATGCTCAAACCGGGCACATGGCGCGAACTTACAGCAGATGAGCTGAGAGCATTGAGAACAGCTATCGGCAAGGAGAAATAAGCTATGCTGGAGATACAGGAAAGATTTGATACTGCAGGCTATGAGCATATTATTTCAGCGGCGGGAGAGAATAACGCACATATAACCGAGGCTCTGGACGGAGGAAAGGCTATTGGCTTTATTGCCTATGCCTACGAGGCTGAGCGTACTATCGTTTACGATTATGACGACGGCGGCGATTTGATGCTCTGCGACGGTCTGGTGCGCTCTGTCATGTTCAAAAGCGTGCTTAAAGGTATCGAAACTATGGTATTTGAACTGCCCGACGAAGAAAAATATGCCAATCTGAGAAAGCTGAAATTTCTTGCCGAGGGTACAAATATCTGCGAAAATCTGGACGGATTTATGAATTCCTGTCAGTCATGCGGAAAAAATAAATAACAACGGAGGGATAAGATGCCCATAAGAATATCATCGGAGCTTCCTGCGTTCAAAACGCTGGGAGAGGAAAATATATTTGTAATGTCAAAGGAAAGGGCGGAGCATCAGGACATCCGTCCCCTTAAAGTTATAATACTCAACATAATGCCCAAGAAAATCGAAACGGAATGTCAGCTCATGCGCTTGCTCAGTAATACACCCTTGCAGGTGGATATTGACCTGCTGCAAATGGCATCTCATGTTTCAAAAAATACCTCAAGCCACCACCTTGAAGCCTTTTACAAAACCTTTGAGGAGATTAAAGACCGCCGCTATGACGGAATGATTGTTACAGGTGCGCCTGTGGAGCTTCTCGATTATGAAAAAGTGGACTACTGGGAGGAAATCACGGAGATATTTGAGTGGTCGAAAACCCATGTATTTTCAACGCTCCATATATGCTGGGCGGCGCAGGCAGGGCTTTATTATCATTTCGGAATCCCGAAATATGCCCTTGAACAGAAGATGTTCGGTATCTTTCCCCACAAGGCAGAGGTGGAAAATAGTCAGCTTCTCAGAGGCTTTGACGATATATTCTACGTTCCCCACAGCCGAAACACTGAGGTGCGCCGAGAGGATATTGAAAAAGAGCCTCAGCTTGAAATACTCACAAGCTCTGATATGGCAGGAGTGCATATAATCGCCAACAGAAACGGCAGACAGTATTTCATCACGGGACATTCGGAATATGACCGTGACACTATCGCCGCAGAGTACTTCCGCGATCTTAACAAGGGGATAGATATACAGCTCCCTTACAACTATTTTCCTGAGGATAACCATGAGAATACACCTGTATTTTCGTGGAGATGTACGGCTAATCTCATGTTTTCCAACTGGCTCAATTACTGCGTATATCAGCGCACACCATATAATCTGGACGAGCTTGAAATCAGAAGTTGGACATGGGAAACCGACTATTAAGAGGTATATTTATGGAAGATTACAACGAGAATATGAATTTTGACTACAATTTCAATCAGCCAAACGGAGAGTCTCACAGCGACCCGAACAATCAGTTTTATACTATATCAGAGGGAAATAAACCTATCTGGGCGGCGGTTACCTGCTTTGTCCTGAGTATTGTCAATATCATTACTTGCTGTTGCTGTTGGTATGTTCTTGCAATTGCGGCGCTGATTTTAGGTATAATTTCACTTGTGAGCAAGTGGAGGGGAAAAGGCTATGCTATTGCGGGTATTATTATTTCTTCTGTTACACTGGTGGGAATTGTGCTTTCTCAGATGTTTCTGGGCGATCTCAGCAGGGGTATGGCGGAAATGTTTATCTATGCGCCGAAATACTACGAGGAGTACACCGAAACAGGAGAAATTCCCGAAGAATTTGAGTATATGGGCGATGAAAAATACGATTGGTTCTGGTCTGCTTCAGGTTTTGGCGACTTTGCGACGTATTACGATATGTGGATGGAAGAATACGGCAAGGCAGCTGGTGCTTCTGCGGATGCTGAAAAGCCTATTGGCGATGAAGATTTCTACACTCCATATGAAGAAACTGAGGATTCTACGGGTTCTACAGATTCCGAAGACGCTGAGGGCGAATTTGGTGAAACTCCTGTGGAGTTGTAAATATAATTATCAGGGTGGGACTTGTTCTCACCCTTTTTTTTGTTAAGCCGTTAATTCTGTAGGGGGCGATGCCCACATCGCCCCGATATAATTTGATTGTAATAACGGGCTGATGTAGGCATCAGCCCCTACAACAGCTAACGGCTCTCTATAATTTTCGCCATGTATTCTTCGGTGGAATATAATCCGCTGCGGTTATATCTCCCGATTCCGTAAAGGCACTGGGGGTCACGGGTGATATAATTTTCCTGCTCACGACAGGTTAGCGTCATAAGAAATCCGCTGTCACGTATAACAGGCAGACTTTCACGGCTTACACTGCCAAAGGGATATGTAAATATAACGGGATAAAATCCGATATTCTCACGGATTTCCCCTTGAAGCCTCTGGAAGTCCTCTGAAATTGCCTTGCGGTATTCCTCCTCGCTTTCGCCTTTATTTATAGAACAACCTATTCTGCCGTCGTACAGGGAGTGCATACCGTAGGTGTGATTGCCAATTTCTACCCTGCCCGATTTCACAAGCTCCTCAATATCCTCCCACGTGAGATAGGAATATTTCGGGTTGTGAGGGTCTTTTATTGCGTCGTTGTCGATATAGCTTCCCACAACGGAAACAACAGCCGTCATGTCGTACTTTTCAAGAAGCGGCACAAGAACTGATAAATTATTGTAAAATCCGTCGTCGAGAGTAATCATTACGGGATTTTCAGGCAGATTTCCCCGATTCTGTGTATATGCGATAACCTGCTCAGCCGTTACGGTGTTATATCCGTTGGATTTGAGCCATTGCAGGTCGGATTCGACTTGTCGGGGAGATACCGTGTATTCTGTGGGGGTATCGGTGTAAATGCTGTGATACATTATAACAGGAAGGCGTACAGGCTCTTCTGCCTTTGTGAGCAGAGTTTTTCCCCAGAGTATTATAACAGCGCCTATCAGAAATATAATCAAGGCTGTGGATAAGATTTGTATAATGCTGTGTAAACGGCTCTTTTTTTCCATTTTCATCACTCTCCCGAGATATTATTATTCTTATGCCGCGGATTAAATGCCTGTCCAGCGGTGATAAAATTTCTTTTAGCTGAATATAATTTCACTAAGGGACAATTATATTATTATCGTGACTAAAGGAACGGTGAGAAGATGAAAAATCAAAAGAGAAAAGTTATCAGCAGAGTAGTACGCTGGGCTGTACTGCTTACCCTGCCGCTGACTGCCGCAGGAATTGTCAGGGGAGTGAAAGCGGCGGCAGAAATGCTGAATAATCCCGAAACAAGCAGGCAGACTTTTTCTGAGGTTTCAGATAACAGCGAATCCTCAGAGCTTAAAGGGGCGGACTTGCTGTCGGGGGAAATGGTACTTTCCAAAGGATACGGCGTATATGCCGAAACAACAAAGGGCGAGGTACGTCTGATGAGCCCTCTGGAAATGGAATCGGAGAATCCGGGAGAAAAGCCCTATCCTGAGGAATGGACAAAGGGAATTGAGATTGTCCGCGCAACATATGGCAGATACGGCGGAAGTACCTATTTTGACCTTGACGGCGGCAGTCAGGTAAATAATCAGTCTACAATTTCAAATGATACGCTGTTAAGAGAAAGCCGTTCAGCTCCCGATTTTACTATATCTGATACCAATGAGCCACAGGTGCTTCTTTATCATACTCATACTACAGAGAGCTTTGAGCCATTTGTAAGGGAGAATATGGACGCGAATTTCAACTATCGCACCACCGACGAGACAAAAAATATGATTATGGTTGGAAATGCCATTCAGGCTGAGCTTGAAGCCAAGGGAATCGGAGTTATACACGTTACGGAGATTCATGATTATCCCTCGTATAACGGCTCATACGGCAGAAGCCGCGAAAGTATTATACCCATACTTGAACAGTATCCCGAAATCAAAGTTGCTCTTGATATCCACCGTGACGCTATTGCAGGGGATGATTTTGCATCTCAGCCATATGTTGAGATAGACGGAAAAGAGGCGGCACAGGTGATGATTATATCAGGCTGTGACGACGGAACTCTGGGTATGCCGAATTACATGAAAAATTTCCATTTTGCAAGCAGCTTACAGCGTCAGCTGGAGGGGGATTATCCGGGACTTACAAGACCCATACTCTTTGATTATCGCCATTACAATCAGGATTTGACAACAGGAAGTCTGCTTGTTGAGGTAGGCTCACACGGAAATACTCTTGAACAAGCGCAGTATTCGGGACAGCTTATCGGTCGTTCACTTTGCAGATTATTTGATGAAATGAGGGAGCAGTCATAAAAAATGGCATAAAAAAGACGGTCAGAGGGGTATTGATATACCTTGTACTGACCGTTGGTATCTGGATGTTTATATATTCCTACACAAATTCCCATAACAGAATTACAGCAGAAAAAATAACTCCTGCGGCTTTTTCTGTTGATGAAGATGAGTGGGAAATTAGATTAATGGGCAGAAAATTCAGATTTGAACCTGAAATTTTTGATTCTGACAGCAAATTCTATTTTATATCATACATTTTTGCTCCTGTGGAATTAAGGGGATCGATATTATGTACTGAAAGAGCGTGGGAATAAAAATTCGGGCTTCGATGTCATATCGTCGTAGAAGCAGTTAAGCTCCCCTGCATAGTAAAGCTCAGCATTTGGGAAATTTCGGAAATCATCGGGAGTATAAAGGGAGAACGGCTTTTCAAGAGGGATGCCTATTCTTTCCATAGTATACGCAACAAATTGAGAACAGACAAAATTCTTATCCCTTGCCCAGTTTTTTTTCAGATACAGAGGGACAAGTCCCAGAAGATTATAGGAATAAATTTTGCGGTTATCGACGAAATGCTGTATGATTCTGTTGTATTCGGCTTTCTGCCCTGCTGTGACTTTAACTCGGTAAATTTCGCAGGGGATAAAGTCAAACTGCCCGAGAGTACCTTTTCCCACGATTTCCCTGTTGAAAGTAGCAGGGAGGATAAAGGGGCGGTATGTACGGCAGAAGCTGTACATTTCAGAGAGGTCGGCACTGCTGGAAAGGGAGACATGATTATATGGTTTTTTTGTCATAAATCTGAATAATCGCGCAGGTCTTGTGCCTGTTTGTGCAACTATGATATAAATATAATCCAAACGTTCACCTCCATATATCAATATGTAAAAAGCATAATTTTTCTACAAATATTATACCATAAACTCTTGCAAATTTCAAGAGTTTTTGATATAATATTATTTAGCATTGTTTGTATATAGGGGTTCCCTATAATTTGCGCCTGTAGCTCAGTGGATAGAGCAGTGGCCTCCGACGCCATGTGCGCTGGTTCGATTCCAGTCAGGTGTACCAATTAGATGTTAGAAATCAGAGGTTAGAAGTAAAAATGTTTCGTGCCTCTGATTTTTTGGAATTATTTTGGAAATGTAGAATAAAGGTGTGTGCAAAATGAATAAAAGTAAAATACTTCCGCTGATTGAGGGAGCATTTGTAATCGCCATGGGTGTGGTGCTAAGTTACGCTATAATATTCAAGCTTCCGTGGGGAGGCACAGTAACCCTGCTGAGTATGCTTCCTGTAGCTATGTACAGCATAAAGCACGGGATAAAAAAGGGTTTGGCGATATCCTTTATATTCTCCCTTTTCCAGTTTGCGCAAGGAATCGGCGACGGAATATTCGCATGGGGACTTACACCTGCCATGCTTATAGCCTGCATACTTCTTGATTATATCGTTGCATTTACAGTAATCGGACTTGCAGGAATGTTTAGAAATAAAGGGGTAAAAGGCTGGGTAATCGGCACAGGAATGGCATTGTTTATGAGATTTATATGCCACTTCCTCAGCGGAGTAGTAATATTCCACAGCGCAGGAAAGCTCTGGGAGGGCTTTTCTACGGATAATACATATCTTTACAGCCTGCTTTACAACGGCTGTTATATGCTGCCTGAAATCACATTTACCTGTATCGGAGCAGTAATAATGTTCAGAGTTCCCGTAATAAAAAAGCTGATAGTAAGAACAGCGGCACAATAGGGTGATTATTCTACCGTACATAATCGACAATTCGGTTGTGTGCGGTATTTTTTCTGCAAATTTTTAAGAAAGTGTAAATTTTATTCAACAATTCAATAAAAATCAGAAATGCCATTGAAAATTTATGTGCAATATGTTATAATAAATATAGTATCCTGTTATTGAAAGGAGTGTGCGCAATGGCGGATAAAATTTCAGGAGAATTTAACAAATTAAACGGCGAATTACTCAGCATAAACGACAACCTCAGCAAGCTTACATCAGAAGTAATAGACTTGCTTGGAAGCGGTATAGTTGCGTATACCCTTCCTGAAAGAAAAATACTTGTACTTAATCAGGAGGCGCGGAGAATGTTTGACGCTCCTGAGATAGAAGCAGGAAAATCCAATTTCAACGTTATGGGAAGAGTGATTCAGGAGGACAGGGAAGCTGTCAGCATTGCTGTAAGAAAGCTGAAATATCCTGGGGATATAACAAGTTTTGTATTCCACAATCTGAAAATGGACGGCAGTCTTGCAACATTTAAGTGTACTACAAAGCTGCTTAGTTTTGCAGACGGAAGCCGTTATATTCTCAGTTCTCTCAACGATATAACAGAGCAGGAGGCAATTGAAAGACGCATTGAGGAGGAACGTATGCGCTATAAAGCGGCTCTCTCAATAGGGAGCATGGCATTTATAACCATAGACCTTACCGACGGTATGCTCAATGAGCCGATAATTACGAGATACGGCGAAAATCTCACGGAACAGCTGGGACTTGAATATCCCGTATTTTACGACAACTTTGCCCGTAAGATGTTCAGCAGTGAGCGCATAGAGACAAACAGTGATAAAATAGGGATTATCCGGAGCCGCCGAAAGCTGCTTGCGGCGTACAAGGAGGGAACGACAGTGATTGACCTTGATTATACCGTTCCGGAACAGAAAAGGAAAGTGCATCTTATAGTAATGCTTCACAAACAGCAGCAGAATACAATTGCCAGTTTTATTTTTTACGATTCAGAAAAGTAATAAATCATTGTGTGCGGTAAATTTATCGCACACATTTTTTTTGCCGATAAATTAATATAGGGCATCTCTAAAAACCCGTTTGATTAAAGAAAAAGCAGATAGGTACGGCAGCTGTAAGGAAACCTTCCGAAGGCGTGCTGTCGCACTCCAAGGGAGGTTGACGCAGCAGATGTCGTGCTTAGCTGTTTTTTCTAAAAAGGGGTTTTTAGAGATGCCCTATATATATATTCTCTGTAGGGGACGGCGCCCACGACGTCCCGATATGCATGTATAATTCATTGGAGCGCCGAAGGAGTCACCCACTATATAATAAAAATTATTTACGTAATATTTTACACATAATACTTGCAAAATTATTTTATTTGTGTTATAATTTTCAAGATACGAGATAAATTCATCTGCGAAAATTCAGATTCATCGCATGAAAGGATATATAATGGCTAAGAAAAAGGATTACGGCAACGACAGTATTACCATGCTGAAAGGTGCCGATAAGGTACGTAAACGACCTGCGGTTATTTTCGGCTCTGACGGTCTCGACGGCTGTGAGCACTCAATATTTGAGGTTATTTCAAACTCCATAGACGAAGCCCGTGCAGGATTCGGACATAAAATCATTATAACCTATTACCGCAATCACGATATCGAGGTTGAGGATTTCGGCCGCGGCTGTCCTGTTGACTACAACAACAACGAAAAGCGCTATAACTGGGAGCTTGTATACTGCGAGCTTTATGCAGGCGGTAAGTATGACGCTTCCTCTGAATCATACGAATATTCCCTCGGTCTTAACGGTCTTGGACTTTGTGCCACACAGTTTGCCTCTGAATATATGGATGTTGAGGTTATCCGCGACGGTTACAAATACAACCTGCATTTTGAAAAGGGAAACAATGTGGGCGGTCTTAAAAAAGAGGAGACAAAGAAGAAACAGACAGGTACAAAAACGCGCTGGAGACCTGACCTTGATGTATTTACAGATATAAATGTATCTGAGGAGTACTTCCACGATATTCTGAAACGTCAGGCTGTAGTAAACCCTAATATACTGTTTCTGTTCAGATTCCAGAACGAAGCAGGTGGATTCAACGAGACTGAGTTTATCTATGAAAACGGCATAACAGATTATGTTACCGAAATAGCAGGTGAGAACGCTCTCACCACCGTTCAGCACTGGACTGCCGAGAAAAAGGGTAAAGACCGCGAGGACAAGCCCGAATACAAAGTAAAGCTTGATGTTGCCTTAACTTTTTCAAATAAGGCTAAGCTGACAGAGTACTACCACAATTCAAGTTTTCTGGAGCATGGCGGCTCTCCTGAGGATGCCGTAAAACGTGCATTTACCGCGCAGATTGACAGCTATATCAAGTCAGTCAACGGTTATCAGAAAAACGAAAGCAAGATTAAATATGAGGACGTTGACGAGTGCCTTATACTTGTATCATCGTCATTTTCAACGGTGACTTCTTACGAAAACCAGACGAAAAAGGCTATTACAAATAAGTTTATCCGTGAAGCTATGACAGAGTTTCTCCGTCATCAGCTTGAAGTTTACTTTATAGAAAATCCCGACGAGGCTAAGCGTATTTCAGAGCAGATTCTTCTCAACAAAAGAAGCCGTGAAAACGCTGAGAAAACCCGTCTCAACATGAAAAAGAAACTGACGGGAACAATTGATTTAGCAAACAGCGTTGAAAAATTCGTTGACTGTCGTACAAAGGATATCAGCCGCCGCGAAATCTATATAGTGGAGGGTGATTCGGCTCTCGGCTCTGTAAAGCTTGCCCGTGATGCCGAATTTCAGGCAGTTATCCCCATTCGAGGAAAGATTCTTAACTGCCTTAAAGCAGAGTATACCAAGATATTCAAAAGCGATATTATAACCGATTTGATAAAGGTTCTGGGCTGTGGTGTTGAAGTCACAACAAAGGCTAATAAGGAGCTTTCAACATTTGATATCAATAATTTCCGCTGGAGCAAAATCGTAATATGTACCGATGCCGATGTTGACGGCTTCCAGATTCGTACTCTTATTCTCACAATGCTCTATCGCCTTACTCCCACGCTTATTGAGCAGGGATATGTATATATTGCGGAATCGCCCCTGTTTGAAATCAACACAAAGGAAAAGACATACTTTGCCTATACTGAGCAGGAAAAACAGCGTATTCTTGCGCAAATCGGGGATAAAAAGCATACAATCCAGCGTTCAAAAGGTCTTGGTGAAAACGAACCCGATATGATGAACTTAACCACAATGAATCCCGATACACGCCGTCTTATCAAGGTAACAACCGACGATATCCGCGAATCTGCTGAGATTTTTGAAATGCTTCTCGGTGACGATTTACAGGGACGTAAGGACTATATTGCTGAATACGGAGCCGATTATCTTGAAATGGCTGATATAAGCTAAAGGAGTGGGAAAATGCCGCGTAAAAAAGAAACACCTAAAAAGCCGACTGCTTTCAAGCATGAGGCTTATATTGAGGGTTCGGGAAGTATCGTTGATGAGACTATAACCGATACCCTGAAAAAGAATTATATGCCCTACGCTATGAGCGTTATTATATCACGAGCGCTGCCCGAAATTGACGGATTTAAGCCTTCTCACCGTAAGCTTTTATATATGATGTATAAAAGCGGCTTGCTCAATCCAGACAAGGAGCGTTCAAAATCCGCTAATGTTGTAGGTGCGACAATGAAGCTGAATCCTCACGGCGACCAGTCCATTTATGAGACTATGGTGCGTCTTACAAGGGGAAATGAAGCACTTCTTCACCCTTATGTTGATTCTAAGGGTACTTTCGGAAAGCAGTATTCTTCAAATATGAAAGCTGCTGCATCGCGATATACTGAGGTTAAGCTTGAAAGAATCTGTGCGGAGCTTTTCCGCGATATTGACAAGGATACTGTTGATTTCGTCCCCAACTATGACAATACTATGCAGGAGCCGACCTTGCTCCCTGCTACATTCCCAACAGTTCTTGTAAATGCAAATACGGGTATTGCTGTATCTATGGCAAGCAATGTGTGCCCCTTTAATCTTGAAGAAATCTGCGAGACTACCATTGCATTGATGAAAAATCCCGAACATGATATATTGAGTACGCTGAAAGGTCCTGATTTCCCCGGCGGAGGTTTCCTCTACTATGACGAGGCGGAGCTGAATAAGGTTTACGAAACAGGACGGGGAAGCATTAAACTCCGCTGTAAGTACAACTATGACAAATCTTCAAACTGTCTTGAAATAACCGAGATTCCCTATTCTACAACGGTTGAGGCGATTATCTCAAAAGTTGTGGATTTGGTAAAATCGGGCAAACTCCGTGAAGTGTCCTATATCCGCGACGAAACAGGTATTGACGGTCTGAAAATCGCCATTGACCTGAAAAGAGGTACAGACCCCGACGCGCTTATGCAGAAACTTTACCGTCTTACTCCTTTGCAGGACAGTTATCCCTGTAACTTCAATATCCTTATTGCAGGTACGCCTAAGGTTATGGGCGTAAGGGAGATTCTTACGGAATGGGTTGCTTTCCGTGAGGAATGTGTAAAGCGCCGTACTTACTACGATTTGCAGAAGAAGAAAGAGAAGCTTCACTTGCTGGAGGCTCTTGCAAAAATTCTCCTTGACATTGACAAGGCTATAAGAATTATCCGCGAAACTGAAAATGAAGCCGATGTTGTGCCGAATCTTATGGTAGGCTTCGGAATTGACGAAATTCAGGCGGAATATGTGGCTGAAATCAAGCTGAGAAACATCAATAAGGAGTATATCCTCCGCAGAATTGCCGATGTTGACCAACTGAAAAAGGACATTGCGGAAATGGAGGAAATCCTCGGCGACAAGAAGAAAATCCGCGCTGTTATTATCAAGGAATTGAAAGATGTTGTAAAAAACTACGGTCAGCCGAGAAAAACTCAGTTCTACTATATCACCGATGTTGAGGACGAGGGCGAAATTGACGATACTCCCGATTATCCCGTTCATCTATTTGTGACAGAAAGCGGTTATTTCAAGAAGATTACGCCTCAATCTCTCCGTATGAGCGGTGAGCAGAAGATTAAAGAGGGCGACTACATCAGTCAGACCTTTGAGGCGACAAACAAAACAGAGCTGATATTCTTCACTGATAAGGCGCAGGCTTACAAATCAAAGGCAAGCGCTTTCGAGGACAGCAAGGCAAGTTTGCTCGGCGACTATATCCCTGCAAAGCTTAGCTTTGACGAGGGTGAAAATCTGAAATGTCTTGTGCCTACTGTGGATTACAGCGGCTATATGATTTTCTTCTTTGAAAACGGCAAGGCAGCGAAAATTCCCCTTAAATCCTATGAAACTAAGACCAACCGCAAAAAGCTTGCCAATGCTTTTTCTGATAAATCGCCTCTTATTGCGGCAATTTTCACTGCGGAGGATTCCGATATCCTGCTGAGGACTTCAAGCGGTCACGCTCTTGTATTCAACACGGGTATGATTTTGCCCAAAACATCGAGAAATTCACAGGGCGTACAGGTTATAAACCTCCGCAAAAAAGCTGTGCTTGAATCGGCTGAAATCGTCTCTGCTGAGGCTGTTGCGGAGCTTGAAAAGTATCGTGCGAAATCCGTTCCTGCGGCCGGTAAGCCTGCAAAGGAACTGGGCGACTCAAATCAGCTGACATTTTAATTCGTAATTTTTGCAGGGCGGTGACTTGTTCATCGCCTTGTTTTTTTCTTGTTGTAATATCTCTTTTTTAACAACCCCTCTCACTAATGGGCTGAAATGAGGCATTTTGCAACGGAAAAACGTTGCAAAATGAAAAATAATTTTTATTTTCTCTGTTTTAGACAATTGCCAACACCTAAACTTGTATGTTTGTTACAAAATTTGATGTTATATTTTTATATATGTGTTGTAAATATATTTTATTATAATACAAAAAAAGTGAGCGATTTTCGCTCACTTGAGATTGTCGGAAAAACTATAATTTCGTTCTGAAATTGCGGGCGGATAATATCCGCCCCTACACGAAACAACGCAAGATAGTCAATTCGTAGGGGCCGCCTTTGGCGGTCCGTCGATATATCGTTTAATTAACGGGACATCGAGGGCAACCTCCCCTACAAAATATCATTATAAAATATAAGGTCTAAGATGTTACAACGTACTACACGAAATATAAGGGGACGCTCTCACTTGCAGAGCGTCCCCTCTTTTCAATTCAATCGCAGTCAAATCCAAGTGCGATATACCATCACGTTCAAACAGCATCCTGCCTCACGTTCGGGCAACCCCTTGCAGAGCGCTTGAACGATATGTGGGACGCTGTCACACACCCTGCCAGAGGCTCTGCCTCTGGACTCCGCCAAAGGACAATGCCCTTTGGAATCCCATCCTAATTGGGTTATTATTGTTTTTTGACACGCTTTTATAATTTACTTTATAGCCTCGAATGCTTTTTTAAGGTCGTCGAGAATATCGTTTACGTTTTCAAGACCAACGGAGAATCTTATCATTCCGCCGTTAATTCCGCAGGCTACAAGCTGTTCATCTGTAAGCTGACGGTGAGTTGCACTTGCAGGGTGAAGAACACATGTGCGGATATCAGCAACGTGAACTTCGTTTGATGCAAGGCTGAGGGAGTCCATAAACTTAACAGCTGTATCACGTCCGCCCTTGATAACAAAGGAGATTACACCGCTTGAACCAAGTGGGAGATACTTCTGTGCAAGGTCATAGTAAGGACTGCTCTTTAATCCGGGATAATTTACGGATTCAACCATTTCATTTGCTTCAAGATATTCAGCCACAATCTTTGCATTTTCGCAGTACTGCTTCATTCTGATTGCAAGAGTTTCAAGTCCTAAATTAAGATAGAATGCGGACTGTGCAGCAGGATAGCAGCCTAAATCTCTCATAAGCTGCATTCTTGCCTTGATTATGTATGCGGCTTTTCCGTAAGTTTCTGTGTAGATAATTCCGTGGTAACTCTCGTCAGGCTCTGTGAACTCCGGGAATTTGCCGTTTGCCCAGTTGAAGTTACCTGAATCAACGATAACACCGCCAACCTGTACAGCATGACCGTCCATGTACTTTGATGTGGAGTGAATTACGATATCTGCTCCGTGTTCAATAGGACGGCAAAGAATAGGTGTTGGGAATGTGTTGTCGATGATAAGGGGAACATCATTCTTATGAGCGATTTTTGCAAACTTCTCAATATCAAGGACAGAAAGTGCGGGATTTGCCAGTGTTTCGCCGAAAACTGCCTTTGTATTGGGCTTGAAGGCTGCCTGAATCTCCTCCTCTGTTGCATCGGGAGATACGAAAATACACTCGATTCCAAGTTTTTTAAGGGTTACAGCAAAAAGATTTACTGTTCCACCGTATATTGTTGTTGTAGAAATAAAGCTGTCCCCTGCCTGAAGAATATTCAGCAATGAACACATTGAAGCAGCCTGACCGCTTGATGTACACATAGCGCCGATACCGCCCTCTAATGCGGCGATTTTATCCTCTACAGCCATAACTGTGGGATTCTCAAAGCGTGAGTAAATAAGGCTCTTTGTGGGGTCGTCAAATACTGCGGCTACATCGTCTGTTGAGTCGTATACATATGTTGTGCTCTGTACGATTGGTACAACTCTCGGCTCGGTATTCTTTGGTGTGTAGCCCGAATGGAGACATTTGGTTTCGATGTTCATTGGATTATCCTCCTGTTTTACTTTTTGTAAATTTTTTGAATTTTGGTATACAAAATTCAAGTATTGCACAGTACTTATCCACTATTGTTATGATATAGCTTTCCGCATACTTGGGAAATTCTATGGTAACAGGCCACATATGCTTGACTATCATGTCATATTCCTTTGGATTGACTGATGTAAGCTTCATGGCGTTTTCCAAGGCTATATCTGAATGGCGACGGCTGTGCTTCGGCTGTTTTTTTTCACGGCTGACGTTGTATTCACGTCGGTCGTAATAGAACAGGTCGTGTAAAAGGCCTGCTCTTGCAGCTGAACGTGCGTCCAGTCTTAGAAAGCGACATATAATATATCCGTAATAGGATACATTAAGGCAATGCTGAAATCTCGTTGTTGAGATATGGTGTGTTATCTCTTTAAGGCGTATAATCTCGGGCAAATCTATTATATCGCTTATGCAATTATAGTATCTGCACAGGGTGAGTTCCTTTTTTGAGCATATGGCATTGAGCATAAACTACTCCTTTCTCCATAAGACAGCACGTATACTTTTTTTATTATACATCATTTTTGTTGAAAAATCAATAGGAATTTTATTGATTTGAAAATTTTGTTTTGTGAACCCCATTTGTTAATTGGTGTTCTAATATACACGCGTTGATTATTCAGCAATATGCCGATATTTAATGGGGAATCTTGGCTATTATGCGTATTGACAAGAAAATATACAAGAGGTATAATTAGTATAAGGGGAAGTGTATGCATTACCCTTATTGAGAATAGAAAATAACAAATGGAGGGAATTATTATGAAGAAAAAGCTTATGGCATTAGTTCTCGGAGCAGTTATTTCACTGCAAGGCGTATGTTCGGGCGGCGTTGTCGTAAATGCAAATGATAGCGGTGTATCTTCGACTGATAGGGTAGTTCAGATTGAATATGATGAGTTTGTAAGACCTATTAAAGTTGAACTTTATCAGGGCGAACAGATACAGCTTGATTTAGGAGATATTCCCGAGGGTTATGATACAGAAAATATCAATTATAAACCCTACGATAATAAAGTAGTTATTTCTGATGACGGTGTAATGGTGGGCTACGACATAGGCGAAGATGAAGTATCTATCTCCGTGGATCATAAAACTGAATATACACAATTATTATATAAACTTTCGGTAAACGTTTTGCCGAATGTTTCAATTTCTGATAAAAACCGTGCAGAAATTGAAAGATTGAACGGTTTGGGATATAATGACTATCGACGCAGAAAAATGGAACTTATTGGCGTGGCTGACGAAAACGCTCCAAGGCTGACAATGGAAAAAGTACAGGAGTTTATTGACAGCAGTGAAAGTTATGGTGAAATATTAAATAGAATCAATAACTATGTGGGATATCCCGATGATGTACAAAGAGGCCCTTTAAGCTATACTTACTGGTTTGACGAAAAAGGAAACGAATCAATAACTTATATTCATGGTTCTGTACGTGAATCTATCGTATATACTAAAATTGCTGATGACGGTACTGTTATCGGTGCACAGGATTTGTATCCTGAAAAATCGGAATTTAATGAAAATGGCGTAGATAAACATCAGGATTATATGCAGTATAATCAGATAAATCCCATAGTTGACGGTGTGCTTTATATTGAGGATTTTTCATTTTATGATGAGCCTATGCAGGTTGAGCTTTATGAGGGCGAACAGATACAGCTGAAATTTTCCGATAAATTCGATTTAAACGACAAACAGCACGTAAGATTTTCTTCCACAGAATATGTTGCGGCTGTTACGCAGGATTTAAGATTGATAGGCGGTGACGCAGGCGAAGAAGTGGTTTCAATTTATTTCGGGGATGAATGGGTTAATTTGAAAGTAACTGTCAAGCCAAATGATGCGATTTCAGCTGAAAATCGTGCGGAAATTGACCGTATCAACGAGCTTGGCTCTGGTGGAGATTACTATATCCGCAGAAAAATGGAGCTTCGTGGTGTTATAGCCGAGGACGCACCAAGACTTGATATGGAAAAAGTGGAGGAGTTTATTAATTCATCTGAAAGCTTTGAAGAAATAGTCAGAAAATGTGACGAATATCACGGGTTTGCGGATTTATACCCTTATGGCAGTGCTGACACAAGGGGTTATTACTGGTTTGACGAAAAAGGCAATGAACAGATATGCTATAGAGTTGAAGAAGGACAAATTTTCTACGTAAAGATTGACGAAAACGGCACGCTTGTGGGATATCAGGAGTTATATCCCGAAAAAGGCGAATATCTGGAAAGCAACGACATCAAAAACAAAGATTATTACTATATGTGCTATAATCAGAAATACGGAAAAATAGAGGTAAATCTTTTTAATGCACATACAGGAGAGCCTTTTGAAGAAAAAGGCGGAAAATTCCAGCTTATTGCAAAACCACTTGAGGGCGACGGCGAGGAGTTTGTATATAAAGAGTGGTGGATAACAAACAGCAATAAGGAATCCCTGTATAATTTACCAAAAGACTTTTCTTACAGAATTGTATACAATGAAGATTACCGCACAGATGAAAATGGCATAGTATATAAATACGAAGTTGCCAATAAATCCGGCTATAAGCTTTCAATCAATGAAGAAATAAGCGTTAATTTGTATCTGAAAAAAAGCTTTGCTGACGAACAGCCTGACGCAATTGCAGGTGATATCAATTTAGACGGTGTTTTCGGCATTGCCGATGTTGCCGTATTTCAGAAATGGCTTTTAGGAGAGGGCTTCTATGGTTCGGATATTGAATTTGAACACTGGCAGCTGGCGGATTTCTGCGATGATGACAAGCTTGATGTATTTGACCTTTGTCTTATGAAAGAGAAGCTTCTGGAAAAAGGAGAATCCACTGAAATCCCAACACTTGAAGAAATAAGCAAAATGAGCGATGAAGAAGCAACGGAGCTTTTCAGCAAGTATACATTTCAGGAAATCTGGTGTATATGGGGAGAATTTGACTGGGCCTTTTCAGGACTGTACGGCGGCGGCTGGATAGTCGGAGATAAGGATATATCATTAGTATTGGATTATTATTCTCAAAGAGTTGAATCAGTGACAGTACGTAGTATACTAACATAGGATAATTAGAAGTCGGTTTTTCTTTTGTGTATATATGATGAATTCTGTGACAATTAAATGAAGCTTTTGCTAAGAAATAATTACAATTTTGTATGTCACTTGACAAATCGGAATATGTTGTGTATAATATAATTGAGGTAAAAATGTACCTCTGACGACTAAGGTTTCAAATATATACATATGAAAGGACTTGAAAACATGAAGAATTTTACAAAGAGAATTATTGCTATATTCGCTGTTCTTGCAGTTTCTGCGGCTTCATTTGCCGGTTGCTCAAAAAAGGAGAAAGCACCTATGCAGTATCCTTTTGAGGTAGGCTCAGGTGCTGACGGAAACGCTCTTACTCCCGGTGACCCCAGTATCAACCTTGACGCTACTGACCCTGTTGCTCCTGCTACAGAGGCTGAAGTTGAACCTGAAACAGAAATTGCTACAGAGATTCAGGAAGCTACAGAGGCTGACGGTCAGCCTGCTACTAAGTTCGTTCCTGTAACAGAGGCGGACGGTCAGGAGGCTACAGATGCCGCAGGTGCTCAGGTAACTGAGGCTGTAAAGGTTACAAATGTTGTGACGAATATTGTTACAAAGCCTGTTGAAAAGCCTACAGCTCCTGCTTATACTGCAAAGAAAGACGGCAGATACGCAATGTGGCTGGATATCTCCAAGGATGCTAACTTCTTCTTTGAGGGAAATATGATTACTGCTTCTTTCAAGGTTAAGGAGGGTATCCCCGACGGTGACTATCCTATCGAAATCGTTCCTGACCTTTCAGACGTTGCAGGTGTGGCTATTTATCCCGAAAAGACAATTAACGGTGTTATTCGCGTAAACAATGGTACAATCGAGGCTGTTGATGTTTCAAAAGAGACAGGTATGGTATTCTACGGCGATGCTATTGCCTGCAAGCAGGGCGATACAATTGATTTTAATATCAACATCAAAAACAACTCCGGACTTGTTGCGTTCTGTATCTGGTTCTATTTCGACTGCAATGCTCTTGAATTTATCGATGCTCATCCCTCCGGTGAATTTGAGGCTATTGCACGTAAAACAGAAATCGGCGGAAAGTACGAGTAATTCACAAAATGTCAATAATCACGCCGCACAGAAATGTGCGGCGTTTTTGTACAATAGTTGTTTTTTTACTTATTAATATATTATCTATTGACAGACAAAGCTTTCTTTGATATAATATAATAGTCTAATTTTGTCGTGATGTAATCTTATAGTAAGACACAGGAGGTAAATAAATGGACGAAAAAGAAAAAGAGTTGGAAAATTCCTCTGCTGATGATGTGCAGGAAGATATTGATAACGAAAATATTTCCCCTGCCGAAGCAGATGAAATTATTTCCAATGAAGTTGTTACAGAGGAACTCTCTGTAGAAACGGAAATCTGTGAGGAAGGGGAAACTCCGGAAAATGCCGAAAACGGTGAAATCACTGCCGAGGAAGAAAACGGCGAAAATGAGGGGGAGCAAGCAGAAACGCCCCCTGCACCCAAAAAAAGCCTGATAAAAAGAGCTTCAGAGTTTCTGTCTGATATGGGTATACCTGATTTGGCACTTGTGAGATTTATTGCCGTATTCTTTTTTATTTCAGGTATTAATCTTTTCAGTATCATGTACAGCAAAAGCGATGACTTGCGGAAAAATCCCATTCTCGCATGGAAAGAGTACGTTCCCACTGTCAATATATTCCTCACAATCGTGCTTATGGCGGCGCTGTTTATCGGTTTATCGCTGGTATATCGTGCTATGCCGAAAAAGTATAAAATTACGGATCAGCTGACTGCCTTTGCGGGAATACTTTATTTCGATATCCTGCTGTTGTGGCGGTCAGGGGATTTCTATCTCACCCTTGGTACGATGATAGTTTCCGTTGTGCTGATATACTACTCTTTCGGCAAGCTGAAATCCCAGAAGCTATTCAACAAAATTCCATGGTGGATATGGGGAGTACTTTTGTTCACTGTCGCTTGCGTTGTTGTGGCATTTGTAAGCATAACAACGATTTCTACTCACAGAAGCTTCGGTACAGCCTGCCATGACTTCGGACTTTTTGTGCAGATGTATCACTCACTTGCCGATAATGGAACAGCATTAACAACTTGTGAGCGTGATTTCGCAATTTCACATTTCAAGATTCATGCTTCGTACATCTTCTATGCTCTTGTTCCTGTATTCAAGATGTTCCCAAAGCCTGAAACCCTTCTTATTTCTCAGGCAGTTCTTGCAATGGGCGGTGTAATACCCATGTTCCTCATTGCAAAGAGACATAATTTCAAGGGATTCTCACTTTTCTTCATGGGAATTGCCTATGTGTTCTGTATCGGTATTGTTCACCCATGTTATTACGAATTCCATGAAAATGCATTTCTTCCTACAATTCTTATGTGGCTGCTGTGGGCGGTTGACAGAAAGAATTATATAATGTTCTACATTATGTCGGTTATCACCTGTATTGTCAAGGAGGATGCGCCACTCTATGTTGTATGCATAGGTCTTTACATCTTCTTTGAAGATAAGGGGAACATACGCCGCATGAACGGACTTATCATGTCGCTTTTTGCAGGCGCATATATGCTTTTCATCACGGAATGGCTCACAAAACACGGCGACGGACAGATGATGATGGGAAGCCGTTTTGGACACCTGATAATTGACAGTTCAGGCGGACTTACGGAGGTTATGAAAAATGCGCTTATAGATCCTGCATATCTGTTCAGCCTGCTTGTCAAGGAGGATACGCTGAAATTCTTCTTACAGGTTATGATACCGCTGATGTTTATACCGTTCTTTACAAACAAGATAAGAAGATTCCTGCTTCTTGTTCCATTTGTGGTAATGAATCTTGTTATTGGCGCAGATTACGGTTATGCGGCAAATGTAAACTTCCAGTATATCTTCGGACCTATCTGCCTTATACTGTATATGTGCATTATCAATATCGATGATATGGGACAGCGCGGCAAGCAGAATATTCCCATTGCGCTCGGAACAGCGGCGTTTATTATGACTTTTGGTACAGTATCGGGAAAATGGGGAAGTTATATAAACTATCAGAACAACAGAGATTATTTTGATTCTCTTGAAGTAATGCTTGATAATATCCCCGACGATGCTTCAATTGGTACAGATACATTCCTGATTCCACACGTTGCTGACCATGAACAGATAGCTATATTTGACATGAACGACGTTGATGAATCCGGAAAAATCAAGAATATTAATCTGTTTGATTTTGTTGCTGTTCCTGTCAACAATGATAGATATGAGGAACAGAAAGAGATACTTCTCAATAACGACTATACGCTATGGGCTGAAATTGAGGATAAATGTCAGATCTATCAGAGTGCTGAATATACAGCAGAATAAAATAAATCCCCTCGGAGATGTTCTCTCTGAGGGGATTGTTCTATTATTTTGACATTCTTGCTTTAATATATTCTTCAAGAAAATCTATTGTCTTTTCAACTCCAAGACGGCTGCTGTTTACTGTTAAATCGTAAAGTCTGGAATCGCCCCAGTGAAGCTTTACATGATAATTGTGATAACGCTTACGCTTCTTATCCTTTTTCTCAATAAAATCTTCAGCTTCAGCCTCGGTCATATCATAAAGTTTCATTATACGCTTTATTTTGCAGGGCATATCGCCGATAATGAATAGCGAGCAGAGACAGTCAAAATCACGGAGCTTTGATTCGGCACAGCGTCCCACTACAACAAAGGATTCGCCGCTTTCCGCTTTTTTGCGGATAAAATCAAACTGCATTTCAGCAATATTATCCTCAATGGAATTGCTGTATCCACGTACACGGCGAGAGAGAATACGTGTTTTGGGCGCTTCGTCGTGCTTTTCAATCTGCTCTGCGGTCATGCCTGTTTTGTTGGCTATTTCTGTAATGAGATGACGGTCGTAGATTGGCAGATCAAATCTTTTTGCAAGTTCTTCGGCTATTACTCTGCCGCCGCTTCCGAATTCACGTCCCACTGAAATAATAATCTGTGACATACCTTAAACCTCCTGTATATTAAAGATATCTTGCGAAGATATATGCAGTTGAAATTGCAAGTACAATGACTGTGGCAGGTGCAAGCTTTGCGCAGTAGCGCCCCCAGCTTATAGGATAGCCGTTCTTTGCGGCAACTGATGTACCCACAACGTTTGCTGATGCGCCGATTGGTGTTGCGCTTCCGCCGATGTCTGTACCCATTGCAAGAGTCCATGCAAGTGTATTTATCGGAATTCCTGTTGATGCTGCAAGGCTCTGAATTACGGGGACCATTGTTGCGGCAAATGGGATATTATCAACAAATGCGCTGGCAATAGCTGATATCCAGAGGATAATAGCTATTGTTATATATGGATTTCCACCGCTTATTGTGCGTATAAATTCAGCAATATATTCAAGTATGCCGGTTTCTTCAAGTCCGCCTACAACAATAAACAGACCGATGAAGAAAACGAGTGTCTTATAGTCAGTCTTTTTAATAAGTTCAAGGGCGCTTTTACCGGCAGTAAGCAATGTTATAAATGCTATACCAAGTCCGATTGTTGCAACGGTAAGGTGAGTTATCGAATGAGTTACAAGAAGTACAACAGCAAGTGCAAAAATAAGGGTGCTGATTATGAAATTTTTCTTGTTTGTAATTGCTGTTGAGGGTGCAGGAAGCTTTGAAATATCTACTGCTTCACCTGTTGTTGATACAAGTTCCTTTTTAAATGCAAAATAGAAGAAAACAACTGAAAATACAAGGCTGATAGCTGCGCATACACCTGTATTCATAAGGAAATCAAAGAATGAGAAACCAAGAGATGTACCAATTATGATATTTGGCGGGTCTCCGCACATTGTAGCTGAGCCGCCTAAGTTTGCGCAGAATACCTCAGCCAGAATCATTGGAATGGGGTTGAATTTCAGAAGCTGTGCAAGCTCAATTGTAACTGCTGCAAGGAACATGATAACAGTGATACTGTCGATGAACATTGAAAGGACAGCGGACATTATCATGAATGTAATAAATATCGGGATTGTTTTGCACTTTACAAGGAAAGCAATCTTCATACATAGCCAGCGGAAGAAACCTGCTTTTGCCATGCCCTCAACCATTATCATCATACCTGCGATGAATACGATTGTTGCCCAGTTGATACCTTTGCTTTCGCTTTCGGCTACCTGATACCAGAAATCAGATTTTGCAAAGTCCTTGATAGCAAGGATATTCCATATTGCTTTGCCGTCCCTCATGCAGATTCCGAATACTACAATGAGTGTAAGTAATCCGCTTCCGAAAGTAACCAAGTGTCGTTCGATTTTGTCAAGCACGATAAGTACGAACATCGCCAGAAATATAATAACGGCGAATATCTGTGCTGCTAACATAAAAAAGACCTCCATTTGAAATGAATTTTTTTGTCATCGGAAATAATTATGATGACAGGATATTTACCAAATGAGATTATAGCACAATTTTTGTGGAAATGCAAGGGAAAAAAAGTTTTTTGGCATTTTCTCTGAAATATATCTAATTAGTTCTCTTTTAAGGAAATTTATAGTTAATATGCAGAGAAAAAAACACAATCATCTTAATATTATAATGATATATTCACTGTTTTATCACTAAATTGTCACATTTAAAAAAGTGGGACGGGAGAAAAAGTGCGTTTTTCATCTTGAAATAATTTCAATTTTATGATATAATCCATTGTGGTTGTATTGCGAAATGGTCATGTGACGATTTTATGTGGTACACTGAAAATTTATGCTGATTTATGATTCGTCATAATCAGAGAAGTAAAAGGGGTTTTTATTATGATGTATGTTCTGTTGATAGCAGGATTTGTTCTGCTTATCAAAGGTGCGGATTTCTTTGTTGAGGGAAGTTCAGCGGCGGCTAAGATGCTTAAAATTCCGCCTCTTATAATTGGTCTTACAGTTGTATCGATGGGTACAAGCATGCCCGAAGCTTCTGTAAGTATCAGTGCGGCTTTGGCAGGAAAAAATGAGCTTGCTGTAAGTAACGTAGTTGGCTCTAATATTTTCAATCTTATGGCTGTATGCGGATTATGTTCGATTATAAGTCCGCTTATCATAAATAAAGAGACATTCAAGCGCGATTTCCCTATTTCAATTGGTGCGGCGGCTCTTTTAATGGGTATCGGTGCAATCGGAATGACAGTAGGACGTATTGACGGTGTTATTCTTCTTGCGCTTTTTATCGGATTTCTTTATCTTATGGTTATGTCAGCGAAAAAAGCCCGTCAGGAAGTTGAAGATAATTACAAGACAATGCCTGTATGGAAGCTTCTGATATTCATTATCGGCGGTATTGCGGCAATTATTATCGGCGGAAAAATGGTAGTAAGCGGTGCTTCTGATATTGCAAGAACATTCGGAATGTCTGAAAATCTCATTGGTATGACTATTGTTGCAATTGGTACAAGCCTGCCTGAACTTGTTACATCTGTTGTAGCTGCCCGTAAAAACGAAGTTGATATGGCGGTAGGAAATGTTGTCGGTTCAAATATCTTCAATATTCTGTTTATTCTCGGTTCAGCGGCAACAATTTGTCCTGTTGTGTTCTCAATGGAAAATCTCATAGACAGTATAGCACTCATTATGATGAGCGTACTTATAATGATTTTTTGCGCTAAGACTAAAAATCTCAGCCGTCTGCATGGCGGAATCATGTTTGCAATTTACATAGGCTATTCTGTATATATTTGTATGAGATAAGGGCACCTCTAATAACCCCATAAAAAACAAAAATCAATGGGTACAGAAAAAACAAGAGCCGCTAAATCAGTAAAAATGCTGAAATAGCGGCATATATGTATGGTTATTCGCTGTATTTTTGCCGTATTATCGGCAAA
>JAFXDK010000058.1 GCA_017521805.1 Ruminococcus sp.
GCATCTCTAAAGGATCGCCTATTTTACTTATCTTTTCCATTCTATTTTCTTCATCAAAGAAGCTTTTCTGTCTTACTTTCATATCTATATTATATCATATTTCTCCGTTTTTGTACAGGGGTTTTTAGAGATGCCCTTAAGTGTAGGGCGGATATTATCCGCCCGCGATTTCGGGACGAAATTCTTTTGATACTCTTTTTCCCTCACAAAAATCTGAGAGGGAGATTTCATTATTTATCAGTCGAATTTTATCTTCACGGCGCAGCTTTTTTATCGCACATTCAAGCTTTGAAGCCGTACTTCTGCCGTTACAGCTCCACACAGCCATGATTTCCTCAGGGGGATTTGCTCTGGTGAATTTTGCTCCCTTTGGACTTCCCGAATGTTCAGCAAATCGCCGTTCCATATCCGTTGTAATCCCTGTGTAGAGCCGTTCTCCGCGGCATTTTATGATATATACAAAGTATTCTTTGCTCACTTCTGCTTGATTCTGAATGCGCTGTTGCTTATTTTTGAAGCGTCAAAGCCCTTTTTCTCGCGCTTTTCACGGCGCGGCTTATTCTGCTTCTTCTGCTCCTTTTTCTGCTGTTCTTTCTTTTCAGCTTCATCGTCAAGGCGCATAGTCAGCGCGATTCTGTTACGCTTTACATCAACTTCAAGTACGCGTACCTTTACGATTTCGCCTACCTTTACGGCTTCGAGAGGATGCTTGATGTATCTGCTGCAAATCTGTGAGATGTGTACAAGTCCGTCCTCGTGAACGCCGATATCTACAAATGCGCCGAAATCAATGATGTTGCGGACAGTTCCCACAAGCTCCATACCGGGCTTTAAGTCCTTGATTTCCATAACATCGCCGCTTCTGAGAAGTGGAGGTGGAAGCTCGTCACGGAGGTCACGTCCCGGCTTTTTAAGCTCTCCGATAATATCTGTGAGAGTTGGAACGCCGATTCCAAGCTTTTCGCTTACGCTGTCAATATTTACTGTATCAGATACGGATATACCGCCGCCTGCAACGTCTGCAAGAGTAAATCCGCTTTCCTTTATAAGAGCCTCAGCAGCTTTGTAGCTTTCGGGATGTACTGCTGTATTATCAAGAGGATTCTTTCCGTCGCGGACACGGAGGAAGCCTGCACACTGCTCAAATGCCTTTTTACCCAGCTTCGGAACCTTCATAAGCTCCTTTCTGTCGGTGAACATGCCATTTTCCTCGCGGTATGCAACGATATTCTTTGCAACTGCGGAATTTATTCCTGCGATGTATGAAAGAAGTGAATGTGATGCTGTATTCAGGTCAACACCTACAGAGTTTACACAATCCTCAACAACTCCCGAAAGAGCGTCGTTCATACGTGCCTGAGGCATATCGTGCTGATACTGTCCTACGCCGATAGCCTTTGGCTCAATTTTTACAAGCTCTGCAAGGGGGTCCTGCAAACGTCTTGCGATAGATACGGCACTTCTGAGAGATACGTCATAATCAGGGAATTCCTCAGCCGCAAGCTTTGATGCGGAATATACGGAAGCGCCTGCCTCGCTTACTACGATATAGCTGACTTTCTGCGGAATTTCGCTGATAACCTCAGCGGCAAACTGCTCTGTTTCACGGGAGGCTGTACCGTTTCCGATTGAAATTGTTGTTACGTTGTGCTTTTCAATAAGCTCCTTGATAATCTTCTTTGAAAGGGCAATATTTGTCTTGGGGCCTGGTGTGCAGTATACAACATTTGTATCAAGCACCTTGCCTGTAGCGTCGATTACAGCAACCTTACAGCCTGTACGATATCCGGGGTCAAGTCCCAGTATAACGCTGTTTTTGAGTGGCGGCTGGAGAAGAAGCTGACGGAGATTTGAAGCGAATACCTTGATAGATTCCTCTGCGGCATTTGCAGTCATCTCAGAGCGTATCTCACGCTCGATAGAGGGGAATATAAGGCGCTTGTAGCCGTCCTCTGCGGCGGCACGTACAAGCTCTCCGCAGGCGTTGTTTGCCTTGATGTATTTGCTGAAAATTATATCTGTTGCAACGGATTCGTCAAGGACGATAGATACCTTTAAGAATCCCTCTTTTTCGCCTCTGTCAAGGGCAAGTACACGGTGATTTGCCACGCTTGAAACAGCTTCGGAGTATTCGTAATAATTTGTGTAAACGCTTTCAGCTTCGGGGTCAGATGCCTTTGAGGTGATTGTTCCCTTGTCATTTGCGGCTGAACGGAGCTTTTTACGGAGCTCTGCATCGTCGGAGATATCCTCTGCGATAATGTCCATAGCGCCCTGAATTGCGGCGGAAACGTCTGCAACCTCTTTTTCCTCGCTTACGAAAGCGGCAGCCTCAGCCTCGGGGGCTGTGAAGTTCTCCTGCGCCATGATGATAACTGCAAGGGGTTCAAGTCCCTTTTCGCGTGCGATGCTTGCTCTTGTACGTCTCTTGGGCTTGAATGGACGGTAGATATCCTCAACCTCCACGAGAGTAACTGCGGCGGCAATTGCATTTTCAATTTCGTCTGTCATTTTCTCCTGCTCTGTAATTGCTGTGCGGACTTCCTCCTTGCGCTTTTCAAGGTTGCGGAGATATGTAAGTCTGTCGGAAAGCTCACGGAGAATCTGGTCGTCCAGAGAGCCTGTAACTTCCTTTCTGTATCGTGCAATAAAGGGGATTGTTGCACCCTCGTCAATAAGATTTACGGTATTGTCAACCTGCTCCTGACGGAGTGAAAATTCCTGTGCTAAAGTTTTATTGATATCCATTTGATTTATCCTTCCTTAATCTGATTTATTCTGTCTACCCATGAAAACAGGGTTTTTGCGATATCCCTGTAAACAACGATGTTATTCTTTTCGTTGAGTATCTCATGGCGCATATTGTCAAAAAGACGGTGAGAGATACTTTCATATCCTGTTTTGCGGAGCTTTTCCACTGCCTTGAAAAATCTTTTTTCCGAGAGCATAATAGGGTCTTTTTTGCCCGATATGAAGCGAATCGGCAGCTGCGGAGACTTAACTCCCCACCCCTTTTTGTTGTATGTCTCTTTTAAAAGATACAGCAGGGATTCATATCCGCTGAATGTGTATATAAAGTTGGAAAGGGGATTTGCATTAAATTCCTCAACAACTTCCTTTTTACTGCTTATCCATGAATGAGGAACACTGCCGAAGCCTCTGTTGAACAGCTTTTCTGCCGCAGCGTCAACCTTTTCGAGACGTTCGCGGTTCTGTTCTGCTCTTGAAACTGCGGCGCATATAGCGCGCACAGGAGCTGAAAATCGGCTGTATGCCGGAGAGCCGAGAAGAATAAGTCCGTTTATGCAGTCGTCGTGTTCTTTCAGAAAGCATCTTGCTCCGAGAGAGCCCATGCTGTGAGCCGCCATAAAGCAGGGTATATCCGGAAATGCGGCATGTATAACGGCGTTTAGCTGTGCGATATCGGCAACAAAGCCTTTTCCGCCGTCCTCGTACATATATCCGATGTCGTCAGGCTGGGCGATGCTCTGTCCATGTCCTCTGCTGTCGTGTATAACGGAGGCGAAGCCCTGTTCAGCGAGGTAGTCCATGAAATCGAAATACCTTTCTTTATATTCGTTCATGCCGTGGACAATCTGGACTACGCCGAAAATTTCTCCTGAGGGAACAGCGGCAACAGCTGATATGCCGAGACCGTCAAAATCCGAAGTGAAATTCAATTCCTTTAAATCTGCGTTTATCATAAATTCACCTATAGCGAAATTGTTTACGGGAACAACAAAATATTCCCTTTGATGTATACCTTTCTATTTTAACATATTATTTTATAAATTGCAAGTTTTTGGAATGAATATTTTAATGCAAAAATAATTTTATACGAAAATATGTCAGATTTAAGATTATTTTAAGATATTTGTTATATAATTGTTTATATGTAAAATTTTTCTGAAACATCAGAAAAGAGACAGTATAGGACTACCAATTTTAAAGGAGTTTTTATTATGAAGAAGAAAAATTTATTTTCAGCTTTTACATCGGCAGTGTTTGCAGCTGCACTTTCACTTACAGCAGTATCCGCACAGGCGGCTGATGCCGTCCTTTACGGTGACGCTAACTGCGACGGAAAGGTTACAATTGCCGATGCAACAGCAATCCTGCAGGCTTTAGGAAATCCCGATAAATACGGTCTTTCCGATGAGGGTGCGGCAAATGCCGATGTTTCCAACAGCGGCGACGGTATCACAACCGCTGACGCTATCGCTATCAAGAGATACGATGCAAAGCTGATTACAGAGCTTCCTGAATCATGGCAGGAGGGACAGGGTACAACTGACCCTGTTACTGCAAAGACATTGATACATCTCAACGGTGCGTCCGCTACAGTTGAGGGTGACTATGCCGAGGTAAACGGCGGTGTTATTACTATAAGCCATTCGGGTGAATTCTGGATTGACGGTACTCTCGAGGACGGTCAGATTAACGTGAATATCGCTGACGAAGCGGCTGACGCTGAAACTGTAAAGATATTCCTCAACGGCGCGAATATCACAGGCAAGAGCGCTCCTGCAATTCTTGTTACAAATGCCGAAAATACTTCAATCAATATCGCTGACGGCACTGAAAATACAATTTCCGACGGTGATACAGCCTATGCAGGCGATTTTGCAGGCTCTGCGCTTATCGAGGCTAAGGACGATATCACTTTCAAGGGCGGCGAAAAGGGCACAGGTGTGCTTACAATCACTGCAAATACACAGGACGCTCTTGTATGCAACAACGATATCAAGTTTACAGGGGGTACTGTTAATATCGAAACTCTCAACGAAGATGACAAGACTAACGCCGTAAACGGTAAAAAGTCCGTAACTGTAAAGGATAATGTCGTGCTCAATATCGAAGCTGAGGGCGACGGTCTTAAATCCTCAAAGGGCGATGTTGCCATTGAGGGCGGTACAGTGACTATAAAGGCTGGAAATGACGCTGTACAGGCTGAAACTACTATTGATATCTCAGGCGGTACTGTTACCGCAGGCGGTGACAGAGGTCTTACTGCTGTTGGCGGCTTGAATATCACAGGGGGCAAGGTTGCCGCTACTGCTACGGATAATCAGGTTGACACAACGCTTATGACAGGTACAACACAGGGTACGCTTCTCTTTAACTGTGCTGATTCAACTGAAACTGACGGATGCTGGAAGAAGGCTAATTCATTCGGCGGATTTGAGTTTACAAAGAAGTTCAAGTACGTTCTCCTCAGCACTCCCGATTACACACAGGGTAAGGAACTTACATTTGATGTTGCTTCAAATGGCACTTCTATTGGTTCTGGTGTTATGCACAGCGGAAACAATACTGAATTCGCTGTTTCGGAAATTATCAATATTTTCAACGAAGTTACCATTTTAACGGCTGTTCCTCCGTCGGTCAATGCTGCTGAATAATACAAGTTTTTTTGAGAGGGTGGATATATCTGCCCTCTTTTGTTTTGTATGATAAAAAAGGACTGCCAAAGGCAGCCCCTACAAAAAATAATAGACAATTTCAAGAAGTCCAAGAAGTCCAAGAAGTCCGCTTTGCACACACATGTACTCTTGAACCTCTTGAACCTCTTGCTTTAACTGACTAAAGTAAAGCCTTTAGCCATTAGCTTGTAGGGGCTGCCTTTGGCAGTCCGTGGGCGGATAATATCCGCCCCTACACGAAATGATGTAAAATAGCCCCTACAAAAAATAATAGACAATTTCAAGAAGTCCAAGAAGTCCGCTTTGCACACACATGTACTCTTGAACCTCTTGAACCTCTTGCTTTAGCCTACTAAAGTTATAGGCTTAAATCTTGAACTTCCAATACCATTGATTATTCATTCTGAATGACTGAATACACATCTCTTTTTTCAGTTCCTTGATTTTTCTTGTTGACAGCTCCAGATGTTCAATCTTCTCCATTAACTCTTTCTGAGGCTTTTCGCCGTCTTTCAGTTCCTCTCTGAGAATATTTATAGCCTCGTTATATTCGTAACTGCCTCCTGCGCCTAAAAGCATATCATCGACATTACAGGAATAACTGCCGAGAAATATTACAGTGCTGCCTTCGCGCAATTCAAAGGCAATAGGCTTACCCTCTTGTGCAAGGCTATTTTTAATCTGCATCATAACTCTTACATTAGGTTTGTTTTTATCCCTTGCAACAACAAGAACGCTTCTTGCGGCGGCTGTAAAGTCAATAGAGCCGAGACCTCTGTAGGAAGCTTTCAAGCCCTGTGCCTTATTCATATGACCTATGAGAACAACAGCACAGTTTGTCCTGTCTGCCATTTCAGCAAGATTCTTCATTATAGGACGTATTTCATTGGCGCGGTGCATATCCACTTTTGCTCCCAGAAATGCTTGCAGGGGGTCGAGAATAAGAAGTCTTGCATTAAGACCTCTTATAGCTCCCTCTAATCGACTATCATCAAGAGTTATAGGAGAATCGTGAATATCCTCGCTGAGAGTGTGGATATGTGAGCAGTCAGCACCTGCGGCTTCAAGACGGGGCTTGATAGTATCGCCGTAGCCGTCCTCAGCGTTGAGATAGATAACTTCAAAAGGCTCATATTCCACATCAGGCATATGGGGAAGCTGACCTCTTGAAAGCATGGCGGCTAACTGGAGTATCAGGGTAGTTTTGCCGTCTCCCGGGTCGCCCTGTACTATCGTAATTTTTCCCAGTGGGAAATAGGGCTCCCAGAGCCATTGGGGAGTTGATGAAGTAATCTCATTAAAATTAATCAGCTGCATTATAAATACCTCCATATTCGTTAATTAATAATTCAGAATTATAAATTATGATTTGGATTTGCAGATATAAAAACAATTCTTAATTCTGCATTCATAATTCTTAATTTTTAATACCCCCTCCATAAAAGGGCTGAAATGAGGCTTTTTGCAACGGAAAAACGTTGCAAAATGAAAAATAATTTTTATTTTCTACTTTTTCACTAATTACAAACAGCTATTTTTGTGCAATACGCACGAAGAATACAAGAATACAAGAATACACGTGTGTACACTTGAATTCTTAACGTATTCTTGAAAATGTCTATTATTTTTTGAAAGCTATTAGCCTATAGCTTTATTCAATTAAAGCAAGAGGTTCAAGAGGTTCAAGAGTACATGTGTGTGCAAAGCGGACTTCTTGAAATTGTCTATTATTTTTTGTAGGGGCTGCCTTTGGCAGTCCTGAGAATGTCGAAAAAATTGAATTTCGTTTCGAAATTGCGGTCACGGCACGCCGTGACGCTACATCGTTTAATTAACGGGACGTCGTGGGCAACCTCCCCTACAAAATATCATTATAAAATATAAAGTTTAAGATGTTACGGCGTAGTAGGGGCGGATATTATCCGCCCACGGACTGCCAAAGGCAGCCCCTACAAGCTAACGGCTATAGGCTTTGCTTTAGTCAGTTAAAGCAAGAGGTTCAAGAGGTTCAAGAGTACATGTGTGTGCAAAGCGGACTTCTTGGACTTCTTGAATCAGCCTGTAAATAATCTTTTTTTCAAAAGCACTTGAAATATTATTCATACTGTGATATAATAAAGTGTAAAGATTTGTACAGCAGATGCTGACAATCAAAAAAATTATGGAATGAGGTTTAAAATAATGCCTTCTAATATTGTAGTTGGAACACAGTGGGGAGACGAGGGAAAGGGAAAGATTATCGATATCATTTCCTCCCGTGCAGATGTTGTTGTACGTTCACAGGGCGGCAATAACGCAGGTCATACAGTTGTAAATAACGGAGAAGTTTATAAGCTTCACCTTATCCCGTCAGGTATTCTCTATAAGAATACACTTTGTCTTATCGGTGCAGGAGTTGTTCTTGACCCTAAGGACTTCATCGGCGAGCTCGACGCTCTCGAAGCAAGAGGAATTTCCACAGCTTCTCTTAAAATCGACCCCAGAGCTCACGTTGTTATGCCTTGGCATATCACTCTTGACGGTCTTTCAGAGGCTTTCAGAGGCGGTAAGGATATCGGTACAACAAAGAGAGGTATCGGTCCTACGTATATGGACAAGTACGAGAGATGCGGTATAAGAATTTACGACCTGATTCATCCCGAAGTGCTTGCTGAGAAGATTCAGGCTACAGGAAAGCTGAAAAATAAGATTATCACTGAGGTTTACGGCGGCGAAGCTTTCGACCTTGACGCTGTTACAGCTGAGTATATCGGATACGGAAAGAGACTTGCTCCCTATGTGGACGACGTTTCCGTCCTCACTTTCGAGGCTGATAAGGCAGGCAAAACAATCATGTTCGAGGGCGCTCAGGCTACTCTCCTTGATATCGACTTCGGTACATACCCCTATGTTACATCTTCACACCCTCTTTCAGCAGGTGTATGCGTAGGTACAGGCGTAGGTCCCAAGATGATTACAAATATCATCGGTGTTGCAAAGGCTTACACAACAAGAGTAGGCAAGGGACCTTTCCCAACTGAGCTTGATGACGAAATCGGCGACCAGATTCGCAACGTAGGCGGCGAATTCGGTACAACTACAGGCAGACCAAGACGTACAGGCTGGTTTGACGCTGTTATCGTGCGTCACTCCGTAAGAGTAAACGGTCTTGACAGCCTTGCTATCAATAAGCTTGATACACTGGCAAATATCGACACATTAAAGGTATGTGTTGCATATCAGAAGCCCGACGGCACTGTTACAGAGCATTTCCCCGCTGCTCTTGAAGACCTCGAGGGCTGTACACCTATTTACGAGGAATTCCCCGGATTTACAGAGGATATCTCCGCTTGCAAGAGCTTTGATGAGCTCCCCGAAAACTGCAAGAAGTATATCGCTCGCCTTGAGGAACTTGTTGGCTGTAAGGTAAGTATGGTGGGCACAGGTCCCGACAGAACTCAGATTCTGGAGAGATAATATAAGGCAGTTTTACTTCATTTCTGAATAAGGAGTGAGTATTGTGAAATTTTACAAAGGTTTATTATCTGCTGTAATGGCGCTGACAATGACAGTCGGTATTCCTGCTGTTAATGCCTCTGCTTTCTTGGTGAGTACAGATGTGCCCCTTTCTGATATCAACAAAACAGGCACGCATTTCAACAGTCTGGAATCAGCTGCTGATTATGTCAGAGAAGCAATGATGAACAGAGAAGAAAATATATTGTTTTCCATGCCTGCATCATATGTTGACAGCTTTAATCAGACTGTTTCTCTCGCCTTTAATGAAACTGACAACGGCGCAGAGGGCGACTATCTCAGAAAGTCAGTCCACGAAATTGTATGCAAAAGAGCTGTTGATTCTCAGAAATGCTATTTCACTTACGTTGTTACGTATAATTCAACAGTTGAACAGGAAAAATACGTCACAGGCAGAGTTTCTGAGCTTTTGAGGGAATTGAATATAGACAGTCTCGACGATTACGGCAAAATCGCAGCAATTTACGAATATATTATTAAAAACGTCGATTATGAATATGAATCTGAGGATATCAGATACTTCACGGCATACGGTGCTCTTAAAGAGGGAAAAGCCGTTTGTCAAGGATATGCTCAGCTTTTCTACCGTCTTGTAAAAGAGGCAGGGATTTCATGCCGTATGATTTTTGGTACTACTACCGACGCTCATGCGTGGAATATCGTCGAGGTGGAAGGACTGTATTATTTATGTGATGCTACATACGATGTCTTTTGCAGCGGTATAGAGGATTGTAATTACTTCATGAAAGGCTCTCAGGATTTTGATGAATACGACAGTGAAATTGTCCATGTCCCCGACAGCCCCGATGAAGAAAATCCTTTTAAGCTGAACTATACCACAAGGGATTTTATTTCCCGTTACAGACTGGCGGCTTCTGCATATAAAGCCAATTACAGCATGGGAGATGTCAACGGTGACAATGTTGTTGATTCTGCTGACGCTTCTCTTGTAATGGCGGAGTATGCCCGTTCATCCACTGCGGCGGCAAGCGGCTTTTCGTCGGCACAAAAGACCGTGGCTGATGTGAACGGCGATGAAATCATTGATTCTTCAGACGCTTCAAGTATTCTGGCATATTACTCCTATGTATCAACAGGAGGAAAAATATCTATTGAAGACTATTTAAGAAGGTGATATAATGAACGATGAAAACAACTACGGCACAGGAGTACCCGTTCTCGATGATATAGAGTACACAGCGCCTGCCGCAAAAAAAGGCGGTCCTACGGGAGTATCAGCTCCTGTTCTGGACGATATGGACGCATATGTGCCGCCGACTGCACAGAAAAAAGGCGCTCCCACGGGAGTATCTGCACCTGTTCTCGATGACAATACACAGGTATACGAGCACAAAAAGCAGGAAGTCAGAATCATGACCGATGAGGAGCTTATTGCGACTTTTTCTCCCGAACAGCGTGAAACATTCATGAAATTCCCCGAGGCAAACCGCGAAAGAGTGCTTGAACAGCTGAGAAAGCAAAAGGGCGTTGAAGCTCCCAAGGAGGAGGTAACAGCTCCTGTTCTTGACGATGATACTTATACACCGCCTCCGACAACGGAAAAGCCTGCCCCTGAACAGCCTGTATCAGAGCTGAAAGCGCCTGTACTTGACGATGAGCCTGAGACACCTGTATACAAGCCTAAATTCGTTGATGAGGACCTTGAACGTGCAAAGCGCGAGGGCGCAAAACAGGCTGTAACTTCCCAGCTTACAGAGGAAGTGAAGCCAAACAAGGAAAGCCTGAAAAAGATGCTTGCGCTGAAAGAGGAACGAAATCGTGAAAAAGCCGCAAAGGGATTCAAGATATGCATAGTTCTCTCGCTTGTGGGAATAGTTGCGGCTGTAGCGTTCTATCTGCTCTACAGCGGCGGCCTTGGGCTTACATACAAGGACGGTCTTGACGGCTTCTCAAAGGTGTTAAAGGATACATCGCTTTATATTGCGGCGGCAATGATAGTATCAGGACTTACACTTATGACAGGCGTAGGGTTCCTGAAATCCCTTGCAACTCTGATATACTTCGGCTCAGCCTTTGTTCAGGTCCTGCCGGGTGTATTCATGATACCTCAGCATGAGGGCAGTCTTGTTCTGACAATAATTCTTTATGCAGTATCACTGGGATTGACAATAACATCATTTATCTTTATGACAGGTTCTGAGGAAGTAGGACTTTATTTCAAGAAAGAGTATCATAATTAATATTCACCGCACAAGGCTTAATACAGGGCTTTGTGCGGTATTATTATTTCTGTCACAATATTTTCACAAAAAATACATAAAAATCCCTTGACAAACAGTTGGAAATATAGTATAATATACTTACGGCATGAATATTATATATATTCGAAATGGGGTTAGCCGTCCAAATAATATTTTTATACATGAAACAGGAGGATTAAAAAAATGGGAGTATTCAGCAGAATCAGTGATATTCTTAAGTCAAACATCAACGACCTTCTCGATAAGGCAGAGGATCCGGAGAAAATGGTGAAGCAGATCATTATTGATATGCAGAAAGAGCTTACAATAGCTACTCAGAATCTCGGCAAGGCTAAGGCAAGTGAGCGTCTCGCTCAGAAGAAAATGGACGATGCTGTAAAGGTTGCTGCAGGCTGGGAGGCTAAGGCTAAGGCTGCTCTCTCTCAGGGCAATCAGGATATGGCTAAGCAGGCTCTCGCTAAGAAGGTAAGAGCTGATGAGGAAGTTGCTACATACACAGAGATGTATGAGTCAATTTCTACTCAGACAGACGCTATCGAGAATCAGGTTGAGGTTCTCAAGTCCAAGCTTGATGAGGCAAAGTCAAGACAGGCTATGCTTATCGCTCGTTCACAGATGGCTGACACAAAGAAGGCACTGGCTAAATCACAGGGCGGCTTCGACGGTGCTTCTGCACTTGAAAAGTTTGACCGTATGGAAGAAAAGATACAGCGTAAGGAGGCTGAGGCTGACGCTTTTGCTGAAATCGGCGGCACAGATGATGAACTTGTAGAGTCTTTCGACCAGATTGAAAAGGATGCTAAGGTTGACGCTGAGCTTGCAAGACTTATGGCTGAGATGAACGGCGGCGCAGCTGAGTAAGGTATGACAAATAATAATCAGGATATGAATCCGAATAAGGTTCTCAATATGTTTTTACCCATTGTAGGAGCAATATTTATCGCACTTAGTTCTATATTGTACATTCTGTACAAGAGCTGGAGCAATAAGATATACTTTGAAAAGTGGAAGGACTATGAGGACTGCGGCGTATAAGCCGGAATAAGAATACAGCGGCTTCTGATATAGCATCAGGAGCCGTTTTTTCAGGAGTAAATTATGAATAATATTGCGATTGCAAAGGATGCTATAAGGATTACTGATGAAAAGAAGTATTCCATTGATGAAAAAATTTATCTTCTTCCCGATTTAGATTACGCGGCTGTTGAAGTATATTCGCAGAAAATAGGCAGGGAATTGCTTGAATGGGATATATCTGCAAAATTCAGTGAGGAAATGTGCGGGATTTCAGTTACAAATGAGGATTCTTTTAGTGCGGCAAGCCGTCTTGAAAATCCTTTTGTTATGAACTTTGCAAATGCTCATAAGGCAGGCGGTGGCTTTATGCTTGGTGCAAATGCACAGGAGGAAGCGTTGTGCAGATGCAGTACCCTGTATGCTTCTATATCTTCTGATAATGCTAAGGAGATGTATCGCTATAATAACGCCCATATAAGCAGTGTGGAATCGGATTATATGCTGT
>JAFXDK010000005.1 GCA_017521805.1 Ruminococcus sp.
AACTTAATGAAAAATCGAAAGTGAGACGATAAAATATGGAGGGCATATTTTGGATGGGCATATTAGCCATTGCTTTCTTGATACTTGATATACTTTGTATTATTAAAACCATAGAGTATTTTAAGATAAAAAAGAATGGGATATGCTGTTATGCAAAAGTCATCAGACTTGATAAGAACTTTACGAGGGCGGGATATGTGTATACACCATGGTTTGAATACAAAACAAATTCAGGAGATTGGATTACTGTAAGATGTGAAAGCTCAACATCTTTTAAGAATGCGTTTCACGTTGGCAAGAAAATTAAAATATATTATGACAGTGATAATCCACATAAATATATCATGGACAAAAATTCACTATATGTTCAAATTGGCTTGCTGTTTATAATTAATATAATGCTTCTTTGTACCGGCGGTTTGTTTATTGATTTGCTTATCCGTACAATCTAAATAAAACACCCAAACTTTGCTAAATGGCTTTTCTATATCTTTTATCCGCTTCACTATCTGATAATATTTATTGTAAAAATAATATTGGACAGATTATGATTTATAGGTAATAATAAAAGGGATCCCAAAATCCGGAGAAAGTATCAATGTTTCTCTGGATTTATTTTTTGTAACTACTTCGCTTATGGCGGCAGAGAGTTTTATTGGAGTAAAGCAATATTTTTCTTGACAACAGCGTGATATTGATGTATAATTATTTGGAACACCTATTACTTTAAAGGAGTTGAAACATATTGAAAAATACATTCGGCTCGGAAATAGCTGTAACTATATTCGGCGAAAGTCACGGTACAGCTATCGGTGCAGTTCTCGACGGTATGCCTGCGGGTATTGCTGTTGATGAGGAATTTATTGCCCGTCAGATGAGCCTGAGAAAGTCCGTGGGAGCTATTTCAACTCCCCGAAAAGAAGCGGACGAGGTTAAAATCGTCAGCGGAGTTTTCAACGGCAGAACTACAGGTACTCCAATAACTTTTATAATCGAAAATCAGAACACAAGAAGCAGTGATTATGGTGAGCTTGCTTATAAAGCTCGTCCAGGTCACGCTGATTTTACTGCTGATGTGAAATACGGCGGATTTCAGGATTTCCGCGGCGGCGGTCACTTCTCCGGACGTATTACCGCCGGTATCGTTGCGGCTGGTGCTGTTGCAATATCTGCTCTGAAAGAAAAAGGCATTACTATCGGCACTCATATTCTATCTTGCGGCGGCGTTTTCGACCGCGGATTTGAAAACATCAAAAATGATATTGATTACCTTGACGGCAGAGAATTTGCCGTGCTTAATCCCGATGCAGAAGAACCCATGAAAGTAGCTATAATGGCTGCAAAATCTGAGGGCGACAGCGTAGGCGGCAGACTTGAAACAGCTGTTTACGGTATGCCTGCAGGTGTTGGTGAACCTTGGTTTGACACTGTTGAAAGTCTCCTTTCCCATGCGCTTTTCAGTATTCCTGCTGTTAAAGGTGTGGAATTCGGCGCAGGTTTCGGTTATGCTGATTTGCGCGGAAGTCAGGCTAATGATGCTTTTGTCAATGAAAACGGTGAAATCCGCACTGCTACGAATAATTGCGGCGGTATTCTCGGCGGTATAACAAACGGTATGCCTCTTGTTTTCCGCTGTGCTGTGAAGCCTACTCCCTCTATTTATAAGGAGCAGAATACTATTGATATGCGAAACGGCGAAAATACCACTTTGCAGATTCAGGGACGGCATGACCCTGCTATCGTTCACCGCGCAAGAGTTGTGGTTGACAGCATAACTGCTTTAACGCTTATTGACCTGCTTTGTCAGAAATACGGAGCAGATAAATTAATAGAAAAGGAATGATTAAATATGTCAATGACTTTTGTAAGAGAGCTTCCAAAGCCCTCGGAAATTAAGAAAGAACACGCTATCTCCCCTGAGCTTACAGCTGTAAAGGCTCAGCGAGATGAGGAAATTAAGGCTGTATTCCGTGGAGATTCCGATAAATTCCTCCTTATCATAGGACCTTGCTCCGCAGATTCCGAAGAACCTGTAATTGACTATATCACAAGACTTCGCGAATTGCAGGAAAAGGTTAAGGACAAGATTCTCATTATCCCCAGAATTTATACTGGTAAGCCCCGTACTACAGGGGACGGCTACAAGGGCATGCTCCACCAGCCTAATCCCACTGCTATGCCTGACCTTGCAAGCGGTATCGTGGCTGTAAGAAATCTTCATATCAAGGCTCTTGCTGAGACAGGCTTTACTGCCGCTGATGAAATGCTTTATCCCGAGAATTATAGCTATCTTGATGATATTCTTGCCTATGTTGCTATCGGCGCGCGCTCCGTTGAAAATCAGCAGCACAGACTTGTTTCAAGCGGCGTTTCAATCCCCGTTGGTATGAAAAATCCCACAGGCGGCGATATTTCCGTAATGATGAACGCTATTACTGCGGCTCAGCACTCCCACGCTTTCATGTATCGCGGTCACGAGGCAAAGAGCGACGGCAACCCTTACGCTCACGCTATTCTCCGTGGATATGTCAACGAGAGAGGTCAGTCATTCCCCAATTATCACTATGAAGACTTATACCGCCTTGCTCAGACTTATGCGGAAAAGGATTTGCAGAATCCTGCTCTTATTGTTGATACAAACCATGCTAATTCGGGTAAACAGTATCTTGAACAGGTGCGTATTGCTAAGGAGATTCTCCACAGTATGCGTCACAGCGAGGATATCAGAAAGCTTGTAAAAGGTCTTATGATTGAAAGCTATATTGAGGACGGCTGTCAGAAAATCGGTGAGGATATCTACGGTAAGTCCATTACCGACCCATGTCTCGGTTGGGAAAAGTCAGAAAGACTTGTACTTGATATTGCAGATATTTTATAATTTATCAGCGTCATAATTTTACACCCCCTCTCACTAATGGGCTGAAATGAGCCTTTTTGCAACGGAAAAACGTTGCATTTTGAAAAATAATTTTTATTTTCTGCTTTTTCACTAATCATCAACAGGATAAATTGGCACTATTAAATAAAATTTACTGTTATTTATTTTAGCAACGTTAGTTATATTTTATTAATAATTCAATTGCTTTTTTGTTGCTTTTTATAGAACGGACACGGCACGCCGTGTCCCTACAAAACAACTATTATTTATTCATCGTTCTGCATTTGGGTTGCCCTTGGTAGTCCACAATTTCTGAACGAAATCCAGGTTTTTCAACAATTCCAAACAAACCGCACATATGCTGTGCGGTTTGTTGCATATTTATATTCAAAAATAAATTATTGTTTTTCGATAAAAAGGTATTGACAAATGGTAAATTCTGTGATATACTATTATCAGAAACATAAAGGAGCTCTATATTTATGTGGACTAAAACTAAATCTCTGTTACTGTCAAGATTTCTGACCGTTGTTGTGGCGGCTTTATTCGTTGCGCTTTCTTTCTTATTGCCCTATATGATAAAGTTCTATGATTTCCTGACCGAACCTATAGGACTTATTAAAGGTGATATCTTTATCCCTTTTTGCATAGGGCTTTATACCGCGGAAATCTTTGCTTTCGCTGCGCTGTATTTCCTCCACCGACTGCTGAACAATATCAACAAGGATATCGTTTTTGACAATGATAATACTCGCTGTCTGCGTATTATTTCATGGTGCTGTATCCTTGCCGCTATTGATTTTTCTATCCTCTGTCTGTGGCGTTATATTTTCGCTATGCCTGCGGTTTTGGCGCTTATGCTCGGACTTATTATACGCGTTCTCAAAAACGTCTTTGAAAAGGCTGTGGAAATTAAATCCGAAAATGACTTTACAATATGAGGAGGGATAAACTATGCCGATTATTGTGAATCTGGACGTTATGATGGCAAAACGCAAAATGTCCTCGCAGGAGCTTGCGGAAAAAGTTGGTATAACTACTGCTAATCTTTCCATTCTGAAAACGGGTAAGGCTAAGGCTGTCCGTTTCTCTACTCTGGAAAAAATTTGCGAGATACTCGATTGTCAGCCCGGTGATATACTTGAATTCAGAAAGCCTGAGGTGCAGTAACAGAACACGTTAGGAGTGTTCTTTATGACTGAAAAAGAATTTGTTGCTGTTGATACGGAAATTATCGAAAATACCGAAAATAAAACTGTTTCTGAGGATTCGGAAAAAATCAACGATTCCGCAGAAATTGCTGAGGAAATGGAAACTCTGAATTTCAGCGGAACTGAAAAAACATACGCTTTTATTATTGCTGTTCTGGCTTTTCTCTGGCTGGAATTCCAGATTTTTAATCCCGCAGGTTTTATTACTACTTCTGTGAATATTGCCATTATTACGGCTTCTGTTGTATTTTTGAAAAAGAACGGCTGTAAATTGACTGCTGTAAATAAAATAATTGCCGTTATATTGTATCTGTTTTCTTTCGTTTTCTCAATCACTGATAACGGACTTATCAAATTCCTTGCAGGTGTTTTTCTCTTTATTGCAAATGCATATTTCATTTATTCCGCAGCTGAGGGAAAAAGCGAAATTGAAAAATTTCTCCCTGCTGCTATGAAAAAAGCTGTTCTGGAATTTCCTGTTTCAAATATGCATATACAGCCTCTTGCGGTAAAATCTTCTTTGGGACATTCTAAATCAGCAGGAAATATAAAGCACATACTCCTCGGACTTCTTATGACTATTCCTGTGACATTTATTATTGCAAGTCTTCTTGCCTCCGCTGACGAGGGAATGGAGAATATTCTGAATAGTCTTTTCAGTAAAACATTTTCTGATAATGGCTTTGAAATTCTCCTGCATTTTATCGTGTCTATCCCCTGCGGTATGTACCTTTTCGGTATGCTTTACAGCAACTGCAAGCGTGATAATATTGAACCTCTGGACAGCGCCCTTTGTGAATTCCGTATCGACAATATGGGAAATATTCCAAATATGGTGCTTTATACCGCTGTTACGCCTGTTCTTTTGCTGTATGTACTGTTTTTTATAACTCAGGCAGGTTATTTTCTCTCACCATTTACCGGAACTCTCCCCGACGGCTTCACCTATTCCGAATATGCTCGGCGCGGATTCTTTGAGCTTTGCGCTGTTACTTTGATAAATCTTGCAATAATTATTTTTATCAGCTTTTTATCCCAGAAACATGGCAGAAATAAGCCTGTGGCTCTGAAATTCTATACCCTTGCCCTGAGCTTTTCCACTATTATTCTCATTATCGTTTCAATCAGCAAAATGGTGATGTATATATCTGAATACGGTCTCACTCGGCTGAGATTCTACACAATGTGGTTTATGCTCCTCTGCGCCGCTGTTTTCGTGCTGATTATTGTTAAGCAGTTCAGATTTGAAATGAAGTTTTCAGCGCGGTTTTCAGGTATTTTTACTGTAATGTTCGCTTTCCTCTGCTTTTGCAGTCCCGATTATCTCATTGCTAAATATAATATTGAGATGTATAAGGCAGGGTATCTTGACGAACTTGATACTTCTATGATTTACGATATGTCAGATGACGGAATATTATGTGCTGTTCGTTCAGGTGAAATAGACGTTAAAAAAGCATATTATGTATCGGTTGAATCCGACGATGAATTAATCGACTATCTCAATATATCGTCACTTATTCTGCGTGAGGAATTGGGAGAAATTGAGCTTACGGCAGAGGACGAAGAAAAATTCTGTACATTGAATGATTTATTTTGATAATCGAGTAGGGCGGAATAAACCGCCCTACTCGATTATATCTATTTTTACTATAGCTTCAAGGGCTATTTCTTTTCCCTCTGCAAATTTTATCCTGTTTTCCTGCATATCCAGAAATCGAAAATGCCCTGTATACAGCACATACTTTCCGCCGCTTTTCTTTTCATCAGGTACAAAATATGTTACCATTATCTGCGGAAGATTAAGCTCCTGTATTCTGCATATTGCCTGATTCAGTTCCTCCGTTTCGTCCTCTGTAAGCTCTTCACGGTGGTCTGTAAGCCTTGCCGTTTCATCTATTTCCTCATCGTAGCCAGTAAGTGCCGCAAATGGCGAAAACTGCGCCGCTCTGTCGCGGAGAGACATTCTCTGCCGCTTTTCCGATACGTGATGAGGGTGATTTATAATATCGCTGTAATCCTCCATTATGCCTTATGACCTCCAACTGTGCCGTTTCTTTCCCTTGCTGTTGCGCCGTCCTCAAAATTCATGCCTTTGAGTATGGCGTTTTTTCCGTATTTATCCTTGATTGTCAGCAATGCCTTTTGCAGCTGCTTTTCCTTTGCCAAAGCCTCTTTTTCTTCTGCCTGTCGCTTCTCCATTTCCTCGATATCGTCAAAAAAGCTGTACTGTATCGGTTCGTCATCTTGTACGTTTTTTTCAGGAATAACGTGATTTGCTACGACGTACATTCGCCGTATCATAAGCTTTCTGTCAACTATGCGATCGAAAAGTTCAGTTACTGCCTGCAAAAACATTGCTGTTGAGGCGGTCTGTCTGCCCAGATTTATTGAGCCATGTGCGGATTTCGGGATTGTTTTGCCGTATCTGTCTGTTTCGGTTGCTCCCTTGTAGTTTTCAGGGATTCCTGTATGGTCATATCCAACAGTCAGCACTATCTGGTCGGCGGCAAGTCCCTTGCGCACAAGGTCAAGGGAAAGCTGGTCTGTCATCTCGCGGATAATCAGTCTGCCCTCGTGGAAGCTGTATGGTCTTGAAAGCACCTGCCCCTGACTTAAACTGTGATTTTCAGGCTTGTATGACTTTATTGCCGCCATTGTACATGGCTCCCAGCCCCATGCGTGATCTATAAGCAGTTCTGCATTTACGCCGAACATTCTGTACAGCATATCCTCGCTGTACTCAGAGGCTCGTGCAATATCGCCCATGGTGTAGATATATACCGATTCGAGACGTTTGGAAATTCCTTTGCCAACTCTCCAGAAATCCGTGATAGGACGATGTGACCACAGCTTTTCACGGTAGGACATTTCGTCAAGCTCCGCTATACGCACTCCGTCTTTATCCGCAGGCATTTTCTTTGCCACAATATCCATGGCTATTTTCGCCAGATACAGATTTGTGCCGATTCCAGCCGTTGCTGTGATTCCTGTTTCTTTCAGTACGTCACGAATCATGCGCATTGCAAGTTCATGGGCGGTGCATTTGTAGGTATCCAGATACGCTGTAGCGTCAATAAATACCTCGTCAATGGAATACACATGGATATCCTCTGGAGCGATATAGCGGAGGTATATCTCGTATATCCTTGTGCTTACTTCCATATAATGCGCCATTTGCGGCGGCGCAACAATAAAGTCAAGCTTTAATGAAGAATTGCTGTTCAGCTCCGAGGCAAGATATGAGCTGCCTGTAAATCGGCGGTATGGGGCTTTTTTCTCCCTGTGATAGTTGACATCTTTGACCGTCTGTATAACCTCAAAAAGTCTTGCTCTGCCCGGGATTCCATATGATTTCAGAGAGGGCGTTACTGCAAGGCATATTGTCTTTTCTGTGCGGCTTTCATCAGCTACCACAAGATTTGTATTCAATGGGTCAAGCCCACGTTCAACACACTCTACTGAGGCATAAAAGGATTTCAGGTCAATACAAATACACTGCATTCAATCACTCCTGACGGTTATCTGTGCCACTGCTCGTTCAGAAAATCAACTCGGGATTCAAGCCATTCTGCAAGGAAATCTGCGGCTTCTTCGTGGGTTTTGCAGCTGGCGGCTTCTTTAGAAAGCTCCATTGCAAAGGAATCGTTCTTTCTTATATTGTCCCATTTGGCGTAGTTGCGTTCAAAGGCTTCGGCATGGGCGGTTTTATCATTTTCTATGATGTCTATGCCACGCTCAAAAACTCCGCTGTCATAGGCGGCTGTCCATTTATCCTTTATTATCTCCTGATACCAGTCCTCGTATGCAAGGACTGCAAGCCATGGATTTATTGTTTCATATTCGCCGTTTCCCTGTGGTCCGCCGTTTACATCGGGGACAATATTTGCGGCATAGAAGCCCTGACCGTCAGCACATCTGTCCTTGTTTCCCATAGCGGAATCGAAATCCCATGGCGCTTCAAAGGTCAGCCTTTTATCGCCCTCTGCTCCGAAATCGGCACTCATGTAAAAGCTTGACCAGTAAATATCAGCATCGCAAGTAAGCTCCGAAATGATATACATATCAGCAAGAGATTCAACATTTACTACGTTTTCAACAGCCTGCTGAGGTGTGATATCAGGCTTTGGAATGATTTTGCTGTAATCAGAATTAAATACATATGCTTTATCGTTATAGGCGGCATTGTACATGATTTCGTAGACGTTATTCACATAGCTTTCTATGAAATCGTGCTGTTCCTGAGAATAGATATCGCTTTTTATTGTGACACCCACATCTTTTTTACGATCTTTTTTGCCGTCTTTCAGGCATTTCATTGTTCTGCCGCTTCCGCCCTTTCCGTCGTATGGGATAAGCTCTGCATTGTCGGCATAGTCCACAAAGAATTGATTCAGCTCGGATTCGTTGGTATAGTAGCCGTCAAACTCCATGAAATAGCCGATATCCGTGCCTGCGTAGTCGGGGAGAGGCTCTGTTATAGCTACTCTGTCGGGATTTACCTGCTGCATCTCCGCAAGGAGATAAATGCCCCAATAATTGCCATTGATATATACCTCGACAAATTCAGCATCGGAGGCATACAACCCGTCTCCGTCAAGAATTTCGCGGCATATTGCCAGTGCAGATTTATTGCGTAGCATTGACGCGTCCTTGTATTCCGCAAGGAGCACCCAGTTTTTCGTTTTTGCGCCCTCGTTGAGACCAAGCATATTCTGAGTTTGCGGGAACTTTATGCGAAGTCCCTTTTTATCGTAGGTTGTTGTCCAGTTTCCGCGGACTTTGACCTGCGCTTCAATATTGCTGAGCAGTACGTTTTCCTCAGCGTCAGAAAGGGTAATTTTACAGCTTTCGTAATATGGGGCAGGGGGCATTTTATAATTCGGCGTCCATGTTGCAATCTGCTCCGATACAAATGGTGCGACGGGCAGTTTTACAAAATCAAGGGCGTTTGCTTCCTGATTTACGGTATCTATTTTCAGTATGGGCAGAGTTGAATCAATTTCCGCATCTGTGGGGGATTCCGTTTCTTCATGAATATCCGCTTCTGTGGGAGTGGATACGGGGGGATTATCCGTTTTGGTTTGATTCTGCGAACAGCCGAAGCTGAGACAGCATACAGCTATCATTGATAATACAGCGCTGAATTTTTTCATATATTATTTTTCTCCAAAGTGATTCTTCAAAAATTCAGGGGACGAAAAACGTCCCCTGATATGTATTATTCCTTTTCGGGTTCCTCAACAGGAGCGTCAACTGCATTTTTGCGGACGCTTTCAATACCGTTAAGGCAGCTTGCTTTCTTTACATATCCCTCGCTTACAGCAATAATCTGACCGTTCTTTGCTTTGAGGCGGAATCTGAATTCGCCCTTTTTATCTGCATAAACTTCAAACTTGGGATTCTTTTCAACAGCGAACCCCTCAACAGTCTGGTCTTCAAGATTAGCGATAGGAGCATTCTTTGCAACGCTTGCAATTCCGTTCTTGATACTGTCGATTCTGTTGTAAACTTCGCCGCCTGAAGCAATAACTTCGCCGTTGCCTGCTTTAAGGCTGAATGTGAAGCCTGTGTTTGTCTGCTTGATTATAAATTTTCCCATGATTATCATTACCTTTCTGATTATTTTCGGGATTTTGTACTTTAATTATACATCATTACACATGAAAAGTCAATATATTATAAACTTATTGTACTTTTATACCTAAAATACGTGTACTGTTTTGGTTAATTTGCCTGATTGTGTGGTTGGGATTGCCGAAAAATCTGAATTTTGTTCCGAAGTAGTTATCTTAACCTTTTAAGGGGACGCTCTCTCTTGCAGAGCGTCCCCTCTTTCCAAACAGTCCACAGGACTGTTTGGAAATTCACCCCTTGCAGAGCGCTTGAACGCATCGCAGAGCTTTGCTCTGCATGGGACGCTGTCCCATACCCTGCAAGAGACGCTGTCTCTTGACTCTGCTAAAGGGCTTCGCCCTTTAGAATCCCTTTCAGTAGCTTTCTAATAAACTGAATCCGCTGTATCTTGGTGATACAGCGGATATATTCATAATGTTATGAAGCAGCTACAGGAAGGTCTTTCTGTGAAATGAGTTTTGCTTCAAGCTTCTGGATTGTAACAGCATCCTGAGCTGTAATGCCGCTTCCGTTGTCATAAACGTCGCCGTTACGTGCACCCTCCTTGCTCAGACCGTACTTGTCATAATTTCCAAGAGACTGGAGAATTGCTGTAGAATCAGCGATTGTTACCTTGCCGTCGCAGTTAGCGTCGCCCCAGAGGATATCATCATCTTCTGTGTTCTTGTCATCCTCATCGTCCTCAGAGGGCTTTGTGGGATTAACTGTGCCGTCCTCAGGTCTTGTGCCGTCGGGCTCAACACCCCAGATAAGCTTATCATCAGCATAGAGTGTGATAAGCTCTGTGATAGCTGCAGCGTCGTTTACATCCTCGAAGCTTATAAGCTCAGCGTAGCTGTAGTCGTTTGTGGAATCCCATACTGTGTCGAATGTTTCGGGGTGCATCTTGTTAAGCAGACCGAACTGATATACACGGCTGCCGTAGAAATCGCAGTTCTGCCATGAAATCTCGATGTAGTATGTGCCGTTGTCGTCATATTTTATAGGCTCGGAGATATGTGCCTCGTTCTTGCCGTCTGTGAAGCTCTTTTCCTGGTCGTAGTCAACACGTGTTTCGATAAAGCTGATATCTTCGCCCTTTTCAAGCTGTTCGCTGATATTGAAATAATATCTTGCTTTGAGGTTGCTTTCGAATTTAGGAGGATTTACAGTTCTGTTGTGTACAACAATTTTAATCTGTACACCTGCTTCGTTCTCCTGATTCTTACCGCCTGAGATATAAAGTCCTGTAGGGAGGGGGTTGCCGTCAGCGTCTACCTGGTCATAGCCGATAGCGTTTGCGGACATATCGAAATCAGGTTTGAGGTAGTTATCCTTTTCATGCTCCTTGCCCTCTGCACCGTAGAAGTGGTAAAGTCCTGCAAGGTCGCCGCAGAAGCCTGCGTTATAGTCGTCGGTAACTTCGTTGTAGATGTAGTCCTTTGTGATATCGCTGTGGAAATCCTTAAGGTCTGGTCCGCCTACGAGAGCACCCCAGAGAGTGTGAACCTGTACAACAGGATCTTCCATGCTCTGTGTAGGTGAGCAGTGTGATGAACGGTGGTGAGGCTGTGAAGCGAAGTTTGTGCCGTAGCCTACTTCGTATGCATATCCCATTGGGTTGTTGCCGAGGATATATGCCATCTGAGCCTTTGCCCACTCAGCAAATGTCATATCACCTGTTGTCTTGGCGTATACCATAGCGCAGAGACCTGCTGCTGTGTTGTAACGTGCGGAACCATAACCTGATACAACTGCCCAGCCGTTAGGAGATTTAGCGATAAAGTCGCTGCTTGTCTCACTGTCGGGGAGGTCGGGAATCTCGTCGTATGTCATAGGTGTATTCCAGAGGTGGTCGTCCATACCGAAGTATTTATGAGTTGTTACAGGCTCATAACCCCAGTCGGAAGTATCTGTAGCCTTTGAAGTACCTGACCAGAATTCGAGGTTGTAGCGGAAGATATACCAGTCACGTGCTGTATTTGTTACTGGAGCAAGCTTGGCAAATACGCCGCCCCATACTGTATCCCAGCAGTGAACCCAGATATTCTGCCAGCAGTTACCTGTATCTGTGATGATACGCTTCATATAACCTGTGTAGTTATGAGCGCCCTTGTCGTTCTGTGTTGTCTCATCAACGGCGATGATATCCATGATGTACTTATCGTAAGCTGCCTGCTTCTGAGTTTCGTCCTCAGCAACGCAAGCATAATAGAGCCATACAGCAGCCCATGAAAGTTCATCGTAGTCATAGCTTGAAGTATAGAAGCCGCCGTCGTAACCGAGGCTCTTTGCGGTAGGAACCATACCGGGCTCCCAATCCTCAATATGAGTTTCAACAGCGAATTCGTAGAGAGCCTTTGCGTATTTAAGGTTCTTTGCAGCGTATTCGGGATCTGTATCCTTGAAGTTGAGATAGTTGATTGCAAGTGAAGCGGAAGCGCCTGCGGCCTGATCGGAAGCGGGCATTTCCTTTGTTGCAAAATAAGCGGGACGCTTAACTCCGCATGATGAAGATGCAACGAATGTGCCATCAACCTGTAATTCAGGAGGACACCAGTAGTTATGGTCGTTGTTACCCTCGCCTACCTGATAGCAGTAAGCGATAACCTCGTCCTCATCATTCATGTATGTAGCTTTCATGAAGTAATCGTTAGCCCAGCGCATTTCGTCCTCAACGTGCTTGTCAAGTCCGAGATCCTTATAAGCGTCACGGAATTCATAATAACCCCAGCCTACAGTTGAAGCTGAATAGGAGAAAGGCAGACCGAATTTTACGTGGTCACCTGCGTCGTGCCAGCCGCCTGTGAGGTCGAGAGTACCGTTTCCGTCGGGATCGAGGAATTCTCTGTTTTCCTCAATGAATTTGTTTGTCATATTAACGCCGATATAGAGATCTTCACCTTCACTTGCGCCGCCGTCGCCTTCGCCGTCGTAGTTGCCAAGACCGTCATCTTTACCGTCATCAGGACCGCTTACGCCTACGTTGACTTTAGGCATTGGATTCATTGGCTGAAGGGGAATTTCAGCATCCTTGATATGGCAGTCATCACGCCAAGTGTAATAGCCGTCCTCGCCTACTTCATCGCCGCACTTGTTTGCGTCATAGAAGCACAGTGCAAGCTGGAGAGCTTCGGCATAGTTGTAATAATTGTTTGGCTCGTCGGGAGTAATGACCTCAGCACTGGCTGTAGTTACTGTGCCCGACATCAGAACGGTTGCCGCAGAAAGCAAAGCAGCCGATCTTTTTAATAGCTTTAATTTTTTCATAACCATTTCCTTTCATTGTGAATCTTTATATATAAGTCATTGGGGACTTATCGTCAATTTAAGGAACAGGTGTTACGTATGAAATATTATTTATAGTGATATCAAAGCTATAGAATTTTTAAAGGAGACCTTTTTCCTTTAATTTTGTAAATACGATGTTATAACCGTCGTTGCCGTCCTGGAGAGAGCGGTTTACACGGCTGATTGTTGCTGTACTTGCACCTGTTTCGGAAACAATGCTGTTGTAGACGCGATGCTCATCAAGAAGTCTTGCAACGTGGAAACGCTGAGCAAAGGATTTAAGCTCGATTGTTGTACAGAGATCCACGAAAAATTTATAGCATTCGTCTACATTTTCAAGGGTAAGGATAGCCTCGAAAAGCTTATCCATATTTTCGGATTTTATTTTTTCATTCATAATATATAGTACTCCAATCTGCATAAGCAATATTTTATACTATATATTTTACCACATTAGTGTGGAGAAGTAAAGGGGTTTTTGAATATTTTTTCGAATTTTTTTTTATTTTCGCAAAATTCGTCATATATCGCGATAAATTCGCTTATCTTCCGATACTTATAATATACCCTAAGTTTATCATAACACAAAATTATCCTTTTGTAAAGAGAAAATATGCACTTTGGATAAATTCGTGATAATACACAAAGTTGCGGTATTTTCAAGCTAAATATTGCTTAATTTCTGTGTGTGATTACTTAAAATTGCGTTAAATATTACTTAAATTTCAAATTTGCGGAAAAAAGGAGAGCAAAAAGCTCTCCAAGTGACCAGACCGATAAGCCGGGTTCTGTCGTGTGCGGCAATTTATCTACGCTTACAGTCGCCCGTAAGCTGAAGCCGTCATTACTTTGTATCCGTCGAGCCAACGTTGAGATACAAAGCACCAATAGACGTTGCATCGGATAGGGTTTACATGGCAGTGCAGTCTCCTGCACTCCGGTGAGCTCTTACCTCGCCTTTCCACCCTTACCGCAGAAGCGGCGGTATATCTCTGTTGCACTTGCCCTAAGGTCGCCCTCGGCTGCTGTTAGCAGCTACCCTGCTCTGTGATGCCCGGACTTTCCTCGTAAACTTAGCGTTTCCGCTGCCGCATGGTCTGCTCAATCTGTATTATATCATTTTTTTCAATATTTGTCAATTAGATTTCCAAATTTTACTTATTGCAAAATTTTCTACCGCCACCATTAGCTAATAGCTAACCCCTAACTGCTAAAAGCTTTTGTTCTATATCAGTCCGAAATGCGACAGTGCATTATAAATCCCGTCATCTAAAAGGGGCGTTGTAATGTACGAAACATAGGGATAAATTGTCTCCGCGCCGCCCATTGCTATACTGTTGGGAACTGCTCTGAGCATTGGCAAATCGTTGGCACTGTCCCCGATAGCGTAGGCGTTTTCAAGGGGGATTCCCAGCTTTTCAAGGATAATATCTATCGCTGTAGCCTTTGAAAATCCCAGAGGTACATTTTCGTAAAAGCCGTTTCCGCGGTCGATTATCTCAAAATATTTGCCGATTTCACGGCGGAAAAGCTCCATATCACAATCGGGGTTTTCCCACACAACGAACTTGTCAAATATAAATTCATCGTCTTCAACGCGGCGGTCAACAGGTATTCCCTCCTCAACAAAAGTGATGAGGAAATCTTCCAAATCGGCATTTTTCGGAGCGAAATCATCGAAGAAATAGCCGTCCTTGTGCTCATATACGGGCGTTACGCCTGTTTGGCGGATGAATTCTGCGATTTTACGGCAGAAATCCTGTGTCAATGCGTTGTAGAGCAGAACCTCGCCGTTCATTTCAATATAAGTTCCGCAGCCGCAGATTAAGCCGTCGAAGCCCAGTTCACGAACCTTTTTATTAATGTTGAAAAGAGTTCTGCCCGAATTCACAAAGGTGTAATGCCCGTTTTCGCTTGCTTTTGCAATAGCCTCACAAGTGCTTTCGGGAATTGTCAGCGTTCCATCCTCTGTGACAATTGTACCGTCGATATCAAAAAATACTGCTTTTTTCATAATTACCCTCTTTCTGTATCAGTTATAACAGAGATTATTATATCAGAATATTTCTGTCAAGTCAAGAAGATTCGTCATAAAATACCCAAGGGTATCGCACAAAAACGATACCCTTGAATACTGTATAATGGGGTTCTGATATTGCTCCGAATTCAGCCTGTGGAGCAATATTGGAGGCTGGATAATAATCACGCATTTTTTAATCTTCCGCGAAAAAATATATTGTGCTTTTTTTCATCCTTGGAATCCGATCTTAAATATCCGCGGAGGAATATTCCGAATGCTGTCGCATTTATAAGCAGTGCCCCTGCCCATGCTGCCATTTCTGCGTATGCTGTTGTGTTGAAGCCTATCTTTTGTGTAAACATAACAATAACGGCAACGCGCATTACCATTTCAACAATTCCCGAAATCATAGGGAATAATGGCTTTCCAAGTCCCTGACATCCGCTTCTAACAACGAAAAGGAAATCTACAGCAAATATCATAACGCCGCTTCTGACAAGATATCCCATGGCAAGCTCAATCTGCTGTTCTCCGTTGAGCATCATAGAGGCAAGAAAACGTGGGAAAAATACCATAACAGAACCGAAAATTATATATGTAATCAGCGCTATAACCATGCAGACCTTGAAGCCCTCGGCAATTCTGCCATATTTCTTTGCTCCGAAATTCTGGCTTGTAAAAGATGACATTGTGATTCCTGCTGTACAGGCAGGCTGCATAAAAAGATTTATATATTTACTGCAAGCGGAATATGCCGATGTAAAGGCTACTCCCATACCGTTGACAAAGTATTGTACCATCATACAGCCCACAGCTGTTATGGAGTTCATAATCGCCATAGGTATACCGTTTTTCAACAGCTCAAGGCAGATTCTGAAATTCTCTCTGAAATGTGCCTTTGTAAGCCTGATAGCCTCAATTTTCCGCAGTTTAGCATAGCATATAGCCGCGGAGATAACCTGTGAAAGTATAGTTACAGCAGCAGGTCCCTCAACACCCATGTGAAGAACGAAGATTGACACCCAGTTGAAAACTATATTGAATATTGTTGAGAATACTATAGCTATAAAGGGAGTTTTGCTGTCGCCAAGTGCACGGAGGATGCTTGCACAGAGATTATAGGCGATAGTCGTCACAAGTCCGCCAAAGATGATATATCCGTATAAAAGGCTGTCTGCCATTATGACCTCGGAGGTCTGGAGCAGAACAAGCACAGGATTGAGGAAAATCATACTCACCGCCGTGAGAAGAACTGTAATAACTCCCGAAAGCATTATGGAGGAAGCTACGGATTTGCGCAGTCCCTCTGTGTCCTTTGCACCATAAGCCTGTGCAATGCTGACAGAGAAGCCGTTGGTAAGTCCCATAGAAAAACCGATGATGAAAAAGGTCAGGGAGGACATATTTCCCACAGCCGCAAGGGGATCATCACCCAAGCCCTTGCCCACAATCATGGTATCAGCTATGGTATAAATCTGCTGGAGCATATTCGTCAGCAGCATAGGGAAGAAGAATTTCAAAATAATCGGGGTAGTTTTTCCCTTTGTCAAATCATATGTCTGAGCCATACATACCTCTCCTTTCGTAGCGTTAAAACAAAGCTATGGGAATTGTAGTATCTGGTTGTCAGTCACTTGAAATGTTGGTTAGTTGGCATCTATAAAAACCAGAACATAAGTGGAATTTGGATTTTTGAGATGCCATATATGACTGACAACCGCACTATCCCTCTCTTTGAAAATATTATACATGATAATTTTCTGAAATTATATCAAAAGTATGGCTTTTTTTTCAAATCCATGGTATAATAGTATATAAGCCATTAACCGTTAGCTTTCAGAAAAGGAGCTGATATAATGAACACCAACCGTGACCTCAACTATCGTTTGTATATTCAGCGCGAGGAGGATTTCAAGCGAACTTCTTTCAACAGGGAATTTAACCATTACCACGCTGTCAGCTCGGGAGATGTGGAACAGGTAAAACGGAACTATGAAGAAAGAATCAAGGTTAATTTTTCCGAGGGAAAAGGTACTCTCTCTGATGACCCTGTGAGAAATGTCCGATATCATTTTATCATCTCCGTTGCTATGACATCGCGTATCTGCATTATGGACGGCATGAATCACGATGTTGCATATACCCTCAGCGATATCTACATAAGAAAAGCCGATAAGTGCAATTCCGGAGATGAACTCATTATACTTCTCGGGGAAATGTTCGTAGATTTTGCAGAGCGTATGAGGGAGCTGAAAAAAAATAATGCTACGTCTATACACATAAGAAAATGTATTGACTACATCTACGAGCATCTTGCAGATAAGCTTACTGTGGTGAACGCCGCTGAGCATCTGAAAATAGATCCCACATATCTTTCAAAGCTTTTCATACAGGAAACCGGAATTAGCTTCCGCCAATTCATTATAAATACAAAGATAAATGCCGCCAAAAATATGATTATGAACTCGGAACTCAGCTTTCTTGAAATATCCCTTGCCCTCGGATTTTCCTCACAAAGCGCGTTTATCTCCACATTCAAGAAGATTACGGGGGAAACTCCGGGAAACTATAAAAAGTTAAGTCATGATTTATAAGAGAACCCATAAGAGAAAGAGAGGAAAATATTATGATTAAACCTTACAGCCGCAGAGTATACTATTATGAAACAGATAAAATGGGAATTATGCACCATTCAAATTATATCCGCATTTTCGAGGAATGTCGTGTGGATTTCTTACAGCAGGCAGGCTTTCCCTTTTCCGAAATGGAGGCACGTGGGCTGCTTATGCCAGTTCTCTCCGTGGATTGCTCCTACAAGCACCCTCTCAGATTTGAAGATCCCTTTGAGGTTGACCTAACTATTACGAAATTCAACGGAGTATCACTTCATGTTGAATATACCATAATAAATAAAGATACAGGGGAAATATGCGCTGTCGGAAGCTCCTCCCACTGCTTTACCGATGAGGAACTTAAACCCGTCCGCACCAAAAAAGCACATCCCGATATCTTTAAAGTATTTGACGATTACATGAAAAATAAAGGCGGTCAGCCATTAGCAATTACAAAATAATACTTGTAATTTTCTGCTAACCGTGTTATAATATACTTACAAGATTTTTTGAAAGGAGAGAAAAAGAATGGCAATTACAGAAGCTGTTGAAAATTATCTCGAAACTATACTGATACTGTCAAAAGCTCAGCCTGATGTTCATGCTATAGATATATGTTCATATCTGGGCTATTCCCGCCCTACCGTTTCAATTATACTTAAAAAAATGAAAGACGAGGGACTTGTAAACGTCAACGACGATAATCATATCACCCTTACTGACGAGGGAAAAGCCATTGCCGAAAGGATTTTTGAGCGTCACAATCTGCTGTCGGCTTTCTTTATCTATCTTGGGGTTAAAAAGGATCAGGCTCTGGAGGACGCTTGCAAAATTGAGCACGATCTCTCTCAGGAGACATACGACCTGCTGAAAAAGCACTACGAAAAGCTGACAGAAAACAGCGGCAATCAGCATTAAGGAGTACTAATGGATAAATATAATACATTCCGACAGGATTTTCCTGTATTCACTTACAAGAATTATAAAATAGATGAAACCGCTGAAAACGTTGAAATTAGCTATACTTTTTCCATAAATGGACTTGCGGAATTTCACCCCTCATGGATATTCCCGAAGCCTGCGGACTTCACCGTAAAAAACGACCTGACCTTTGATCGTCTTGCTTTTTCTCTGGGAATGGCGGAGGCTGTAAGCTACTGGAAAGCCACTTGTTCACCTACTTTCCGCACAGAATGTGGTGAACTTTCTCCTGAGCAGATACAGTGGTGGAAGAAGCTCTATTTTCTGGGACTTGGTGAATTTTTCTATATCAACGGCATAAATGCAGATATGGAAAGCTTTGTCAATATCGAATCAACAGGAAATTTCAACTGCACATCAGCAGCTGAGCGTACTGCGCCCGCAGGCTGTCTTGTGCCAATCGGCGGCGGAAAGGATTCCGCACTTACTCTTGAAACTCTGACGCAGGCAGGCATGAAATGCCGCTGTTACGCTATAAACAGCCGCAAATCCATATCTGAAACTGTCCGTGTTGCAGGTCTTGAAGAAAATTCACTTATAACTGCAAGAAGAAATTTTGACCGTTCTCTTGTTGACCTTAACAAGCAGGGATATCTCAACGGTCACACTCCATTTTCTTCCGTTGTGGCATTTTCCGCGGAGATTACCGCATATCTCAACGGCTTGAAATATATCGTCCTTTCCAACGAGGACAGCGCTAATGAAAGCACTGTTGCAGGGCAGGACGTAAACCACCAATATTCCAAAAGCTTTGAATTTGAGCAGGATTTCCACAGCTACGAGGAAAAATATCTCAGCACAGGAATATACTATTTCAGCTTTCTCCGTCCCCTTTCGGAATTCCAGATTGCGAAGATGTTCGTCAGCCACAAAAATTATCTCCCCGTATTCAGAAGCTGTAATCTGGGCAGTAAGGTTTCCCCTGATATATGGTGCGGCGATTGCCCTAAATGCCTGTTTGTAGCCCTTATTCTTTCACCGTTCCTCACTTCTGCAGAGCTTGCAGAGGTTTTCGGCAAGGATATGCTCAACGATGTGAACATGGAAAATTATTTCATCGAGCTTATCGGTAAATCCGAGCACAAGCCTTTTGAGTGCGTAGGAAGTATTGACGAGGTAAATCTCGCTGTATCTCTCGCAGTTCGGAATATCCTTGAAAACGGTGACGATATGCCCTATCTTTTCAAAAAATATGTGGATATGGGAGCGTATCAGCCTGAACTTATAGACGTAAAAAATGCGGAATACTGTGGGAAATACAGTGAAACAAATCTCCTTCCACAGGAATTTGCAGCATTATTAAAAAAAGAAATGGAGCGACTTCTTTGAGTACAAATAAATTCATTGATTATATAAAAAATTACACCGAGGGCAAATCGGTGTGTATTCTCGGCTTTGGCAGAGAGGGAAAGTCAACTTATAATATACTGAAAAAGTACTGCTCCCCTGCCGAAATTGCCATATCCGATTTAAACAATATCGACCGTAAGGCGAACAATCTCCCCGACGATGTAAAGCTTATCTGCGGCGAAAATTATCAGGATTGCCTTGACGATTTTGACATGGTTTTCAAAAGTCCCGGAATCGTCCTCAGCAAACAGCCAAAGGAGCTGAAATGCCTTGTAACCTCGGAAACACAGGTATTCTTCGAGGTTTATCGTGAGCAGATTATCGGTATCACAGGAACAAAGGGCAAAAGCACCGTAAGCTCACTGATATATCACATTCTGAAAGAAAGCGGCAAGGACTGCCGCTTAGCAGGCAATATAGGTATACCTGTCTTTGACATAGCAGAGGAAATGACGGAAGATACCCTTGTGGTATGCGAGCTTTCCTGCCACCAGCTTGAATATATGACCGTATCTCCTGCCTGCGCTGTTTTCCTCAATCTCTTTGAGGAGCATCTGGACCACTACGGCACAATGGAAAATTACCGCAAAGCTAAGAAGAATATCTATATTCATCAGCAGGACGGCGACTGTCTGCTTATTGAAAGCACAATTGCTCCCCGTCTTTCAAATGCCTATATATACTCTATTTCTGCGGAGGATTCCAAGGCTGATATTTACGTCAGCAACGGCATTGTTGACAACAATAACAGCGGTGATACCTATATTATCCCCACGGAAAAAATCAAGCTTTTAGGTATTCACAACCATTACAATATAGCTGTTGCTTATTTTATAACAGCTCCTTTTGTAAATTACAAGGAGTTTGAAACTGCGCTTTGCAGCTTCAATCCCCTTGCTCACCGCCTTGAATTCGTAGGTAAATACAAGGGCATACGCTGGTATGACGACTCCATTTCAACCGCTTGCGCTACAGCAATTGAGGCTGTAAAAAGCGTTCCCGACGCTAAAACAATTCTCATAGGCGGAATGGACAGAGGTATTGATTATACTACTCTCGTTGAATATTTCAAAGATGCAGATATAAACGTAATCTGCATGGAAGCTTCGGGCAAGCGTATTTACGATATGATACAATCAGCGGATTATGCCGATTTATCGAGGATTCACCTTGTTGAACATCTCGAAGATGCGGTAAAGCTTGCAGCTGAAATCACTCCTGAGGGCATGAGCTGTGTACTCTCCCCTGCTGCCGCAAGCTATGGAATTTTCAAGAATTTTGAAGAACGCGGAGACGCTTTCAAGGAAATTGTAAAAAATCTCAAGTAGTATTCGAAAATAATCTGGCGGTCGTTATCTGACCGCCATAGTTTTTACACAGAAAGGAAACGATATGATATATACAGTAACGCTTAACCCTGCCATTGACTACGTTGTGGACTGCGGCGAAATCGCCATGGGCGCGGTTAATCGTCTTGGAAGCGGCAAAGTCTTCTTCGGCGGCAAGGGAATAAATGTATCACTTGTACTTGCAGAACTGGGAATTCCCTCAAAAGCTCTGGGATTCACCGCAGGCTTTACAGGTGAGGCTATTGAAAAAGGAATTGCAGAAAAGGACATAGCCACTGATTTTGTCCGCCTTGACAGCGGATTTTCGAGGATAAATATAAAACTCCGTACAGGACTTCCCACAGAAACAGAGCTGAACGGTCAAGGACCGCAAATTCCCGAGGACAAGATAAGAGAGCTTTTTTCCCGATTTGAAGCCATGAAAGAGGGAGATACCATAGTCCTTGCAGGCAGTATTCCCACTTCAATTTCGGCAGATATTTATGAAAAAATCCTCGCACATCTGCAAGAAAAAAACATCAGAGCAGTCGTTGACGCTTCGGGAAATCTTCTACTGAACGTGCTTAAATACAGACCTTTTCTCATCAAGCCAAACAATTTCGAGCTGGGAGAAATTTTCAGCGATATTGTTGATACTCCGGAAAAAGCCGTTGAATATGCCCTGAAACTAAAAGAAATGGGGGCTGTAAACGTTCTTGTTTCAATGGCAGAGCAGGGAGCAGTACTCGTTGACGAATTGGGAAAAATCCACATCAGTAAAGCATACAGCGGCACGGTAAAAAATACCGTAGGCGCAGGAGATTCAATGGTTGCCGGCTTTATTGCAGGCTATGAAAAAGGTGGCTATGACTACGCTCTGCACCTTGGTACAGCATGCGGCGGCGCGACGGCATTTTCCGACGGACTTGCCACAGCGTCGGAAATATATGCGCTTATGAGGGAGGATTAAGCTATGCTTGCTGATTACACAGCCTGCCGCCTGTGTCCGAGAAAATGCGGAATTAACAGATACGAAACCGCGGGATTCTGCGGTATGGGAGCTGAAATTAAGGCGGCAAAAGCCACTTTGCACCAATGGGAAGAACCATGCATATCCTGCGAAAACGGCGCGGGTACGGTCTTTTTTTCGGGCTGCAGTCTGCGGTGTGTGTACTGTCAGAATACGCAGATAAGCGCCGAGGGATTCGGCGAAATCATCACGAATGAGCGTCTTAATGATATATTTCTTGAATTACAGGACAAAGGCGCGGAAAATATTGAGCTTGTAACGCCCACGCATTTTATTCCTGATATAATTTCGGCACTTGACCACGTGAAACACCGCCTTGAAATCCCCGTAGTATACAATTGTGGCGGTTATGAGCTGACAGAGACAATTAAGCGCCTTAACGGATATATTGACGTATATTTACCTGATATCAAATATTTTTCCTCTGAAATTTCCACTAAGTATTCAAAGGCATCTGATTATTTTGAATACGCCTCTGCGGCAGTGACAGAAATGATAAATCAGGTGGGAATACTTCAATACAGCGAAAGCGGAAAATTGCTGAAAGGCACGATAATACGTCATCTTGTACTGCCAAACTGCCGCCATGACAGCATGAAAATCATGGACTGGATAGCAGAAAAAACACCCGCGGACAGCCGACTTGTGAGCATTATGAGCCAATACACTCCTTTCGATTTCATATCTGATGATTACCCTGAGCTTAAACGCCGTGTTACGAAAATGGAGTATAATTCAGTAGTGCGATACGCGGAAAACCTCGGTATAAGAGGATTTACACAGGATATTTCATCGGCAAGGGAGGAATATCTGCCCCTGTTTGACCTTGAGGGAATTTTAGATAATGCGTAATTTAATTTAATATTAATTTAATTAGATTTAATCTTGATTTTTTCTGAAATATATGTTATAATGAAAACAGAAACAATATTTTGCTGATTTACTCGGCAAAATCAGAGAAAACATGAATAAATTGATTAAATTAAGGAGTTAATCGTCATGAAAAACCATATTAAAAAAACCTTAACTTTTGCAGTTGCAACGGTTTCGGCTCTGTCCCTTTCAGCAAGTCTGCCTGCTGTAAATGCCGCCGATACAGCTGTACAGAAATACGAGTTTGAGGACGGTCAGACAAGCGGCGGTGCAATTTACACGGGAGTTGAGGACATTCCCAGCGATAAAATGCCTGAAAACGCTGATTTTTCTGGATTTTCCGGAGAAGGCTTTGCATACCTCGACCAGAAGGGCACAACTCTTTCCGTTGAAGTCGATGTCGCAGAAGCAGGACTTTACGAGCTTGCAATCTGTTACTGCGAACCCAGCGACCCAAACAAGAAGGTGCAGTATCTCAATGTAAACGGAGTAAATCAAGGAGAAGTAAGCTTCCCCTATAATACGTCATTTGAGGAGGCTTCGAGCGGCGTTGTAAATCTCAAAAAGGGAAAGAATACAATCGAGCTGAAAGCATACTGGGGATATACATACTATGACTATCTCACTATTAAGCCTGCGGATAAGAGCCTGACTTCCCTTTCTCCAACAAGAACACTTTCGAATCCAAACGCGTCGGATTCTGCAAAGCGTCTTTACAACTACCTCTGCGATACCTATGGTAACCACATTATTTCAGGACAGCAGGAGTACTGCGGCTCTCACAACTACAACTCATGGAACGATCCTGATACATATATCAAGGACAACGAAGCAGAGTTTGAGTATATCATGGAGCAGACAGGAGAAATGCCTGCAATCCGCGGAATCGACTTCCTTGCATACAATACCACGTCTGACTGGCGTGACCAAGCTCCCGAAAGATGTATCGAATGGACAAATAAGTATAAGGGAATCGCCACTGTAACATGGCATTGGAACGTACCCTGCGAAGAGGGCAGCACAGAGACTGCATTTTATGTAGAATCCGCCAGCGCAACATATACCACATTCAGCATTTCCAAGGCATTGACTGAGGGCACATGGGAAAACGAAGTACTCATGGCAGATATCGACCTTATCGCACAGGAGCTTACAAAACTGAAAGAAGCCGATGTGCCGATTCTCTGGAGACCTCTCCACGAAGCAGAGGGCGCATGGTTCTGGTGGGGAGCAGAGGGTCCCGAGCCCTGCAAGGAGCTCTATCGCCTTCTCTACGACAAACTGACAAACGAATATGGACTTGATAACCTCATCTGGACATGGACAAGCTACACATTCCCCACATCAGCCGCATGGTATCCTGGCGATGATGTAGTTGACCTTGTGGGATATGATAAATATAACGCAGTTGATGGACTGCCGAATTTAAGTTCGATTTCCTCTACATTCTACAGTCTGGTACAGAGCACAAACGGTCAGAAAATGGTAGCAATGACAGAGAACGACAGTATACCCTCACTGGAAAATCTTGTGAACGACAAAGCGGCATGGCTTTATTTCTGCCCATGGTATATGAATTATCTCACAAGCGAGCAGAACAATCCCGTTGAGAATCTTGTGGAGATATACCAGAGCGAGTACTGTATAACTCTTGATGAACTGCCTGACCTTAAAACATACCCTATTTCTGAGGGTGAAAATCCTGCGGTAACAACAACTAAGCCCACAACCACCACAACAAAGACTACAAAGCCAGTAGTTACAACTACAGTCGAAGATAAGGGGGATATCCTTTACGGTGACGCTAACTGCGACGGAAAAGTAACAATTGCAGATTCAACAGCAATTCTTCAAGCTATCGGAAACAATGATAAATATGGGCTTTCTGAGCAGGGCACACTTAACGGCGATGTAGACGGCGCAACAGGCATAACAGCATCAGATGCACTTACAATACAGAAATATGACGCAAAGTTAATTTCTACCCTGCCAGATAAAGCATAATAATAATCACTCACTTAGATTTTTAAACAAATTAAGGCGACCGTTGGTCGCCTTAATTTGTTGCATTTACCCAAACATACCATAAATCTCCGGATTACCTACAGATTGTTTCTCAACAGTGAAAGAATATCCGTCGTTATCCTTATAAATATAAACTACACAAGGATATTTCAAATCAAGAAATCTTTCAGAATCAAGCCGCATTGTATTAACCTTTTCACCCGAAATCTTCTTATATTCGTATGTAAAATTATCTTTTCTTTCAAGAATCATTTCATATAGCTTTTCGTATTTAAAACTGAGATTATCAAGCAATTCTTCCACAGAATTAAAATATCCAACATCAATAGAAAGAATGCCCTTTCGGTGACTGACAGAAATAATTTTATCTGATATATTGTTCATATCATATTCTTCTGCAAGTATCTGCTGCTGATTATCTGTCAATTTATCATTGAAATCATAATGCAGAAACTTTGCAATTTTCAGTGCACTTCCGATAATAGTCGCACTCAGCGATAAAACGATAAAAAATATTCTAATTTTGCTTTTCATAATACTATTCCTCATACCAATCCCTGAAACAACAGTAGACAAATCTAATGGCATAAATGACGTATGTCATCGTTGTCCTCCTCACCATACGACAGTATGCTTTCGTCGTCCGCCTTGACATACATCATTTCTGCTCATCACCTTTGTCTACTAACATTTTAGGGATTGGTATCAAAACATCTGTATAATCTTCCCAAGAGTATCAAGGAGAATATCATTATTTTCTTTCAATCCCACCGCAATTCTGAAATAACCTTCGTCAAGGTCATAGGCTTCAGCACAGTTTTTTATGAGTATTCCCCTCCTGCGCAAAAGCATATCAAGGGGTAAATCGCTCTTAATCATAAATACCGAGGATTTTGACGGATAAACACGTATTCCTAAATTTGTCAGACTGACCGCAAGACGATTTCTCTCAATTTCAATATATTTCTGAGTAAGCCGCATATATTTCCTCATGCCAACAGCTGTCTCAGCCGCCGCCAAAGCAGATACGGAAACGCTGTGAGGCGCGCCTGTATTTCTCAGAACATCTGACATAGTCCTGTGACTGCACAAAGCATATCCCACAGGAATACCTGCCATAGCAAACATACGTGTAAATGATTTCACAAGTATAAAGCGTATACCCTTGAATCTGCTGACGCTGTAACGCACAATGCCGTTTACAAAATCCATATATCGCTCATCGCAAACTATAATTGTATTTGTCCTGCGGCATTTTTCCGCAATAACACTGAGAGTATAGGGTGAAATCACCTCGCCGGTAGGGTCGCAGGGATTATTGAGAATTATAAGGTCGGTATCGTATTCAATAAACTGCGCCACATCTGCGGTAAGCTTGTAGTTGTTCCGCTTGGAGAGCCTTAAATCAGTTACACTGCACCCGTTCTGCTCTAAGGCGCGGCAGTATTCAGGCGAACAGGGCGAGAAAATCAGCGCCTTTTTCGGTCGTGTTGCGGCGCAAATCCTGTAAATCATATCATCTCCGCCGCAGCCTATCGCTATATTGGCTTCGGGAAACTCCTCGTAATAGGAAATAAGTCTCCGTAAATCCTCATATTCGCTGTCAACGGCTTTTGTACAATCTTCAGCCGCTTCCAACGCGGCTTTTTTCACAGCAGAGGGCATACCGAAAGGGTTAAGGGACGATGAAAAATCACATCGGATTTCATTGTACTTTATATCGGAAACATTCATAACCTTACTCCTCAGCGCGCAATATTCATAAGCCGTTTTGAAAGGTTTGTCAGCTGCTCCATTGTCAATGCTTCAATGCGGACGGATTCAGATATTCCCAGCTCTGAAAGTGACGTGTATACATCATTTTTAGCAAATCCCAGCATGGATGAAAGGGAATTTGCAAGGGTTTTTCTGCGCTGAGAAAAACCAGCCTTTACCATTTTGAAGAAGAATTTCTCCTCATCGGGAGCAAGACGGCGCTCCTTGTCAACATCAATGCGGATTACCGCGGAATCCACGTTTGGCGCTGGCATAAAGCTTCCCCGTGAAACGCCGAAAAGCTGCTTTACAGTGCCGTAGTAGTTTACACCTACGGTAATTGCCCCAGATTCGCGGCTTCCTACCTTTGCGCAAAGCCGCTGAGCCGCCTCTTTCTGAACCATAACAGTTATAGAATCAATAGGCAGATGACTTTCCAGCAAAAGCATAATAACGGGAGAGGTTATGTAATAGGGCAGATTAGCGCACACTGCCGCCCTGAGACCTGAAAAATCCTCAGCGATAATTTTGTGCAAATCGGCTTTCATTACATCTTCGTTGTATATTTTAATATTGTCGAACTCTTTCAGCGTTTCATCAAGTACGGGCATAAGCCGTGTATCAATTTCCACAGCGGAAACCTTTTCCGCGCGCAAAGCCAATTCCTTTGTAAGAACACCTATTCCCGTACCGATTTCAAGAACACCATAACCTTGACGGGCGTTACCCATTTCGGCTATTCTCGGGCATACATCGGGATTAATCAGAAAATTCTGTCCCAGTCCCTTGGAAAAATTAAAGCCGTGGCGGTCAAGAATATCCCTGACCGTACTTATATTTGTTAAATTCATTTTGTTTCTCCTGAGCCAAAAAGCTTTATTTAAATCTTTCTATAATTTTCTCAGCGCATTTCATTCCGTCAACAGCCGCAGAGATAATTCCCCCTGCATAGCCTGCACCCTCGCCGCAGGGAAAAAATCCGCCTACAGAAAGGGATTCCAGCATTTCATTCCTGTTTATGCGCACAGGAGAGCTGCTTCTGCTCTCCACACCTGTAAGAATTGCGTCTTTGTCGTCAAACCCCTTGATTTTCTGCCCCATTTCCACAATTCCGCTTTTAAGAGAACGGCAGATAAAATCAGGGAGATAATCATGTGGCATAGCAAATTTTACATTCGGGCGATAACTTGGCTTTACTCTGCCGAATTCAGTTGATAGCCGATTTTCAAGGAAATCCCCTACGAGTATCACAGGAGCAGAATAATCCGAACCGCCTGCAATAAAGGCTTTTTCCTCAATTTCACGCTGAAAATACATTCCTGCAAGAGCATGGTCACTGCCGAAATCCTCGGGAGTAACGTTCACCAATAGCGCACTGTTGGAATTCTCAGCGTCACGAGCAAAACAGCTCATGCCGTTCACCGCAAGCCGCCCCTCCTCTGAGGAAGCCGCCACAACCTCTCCGCCTGGGCACATACAGAACGTGTACAGCGCCCGTCCGTCAGGGAGATGCACCGCAAGCTTGTAATCCGCCGCTTTCAGTGCAGGATTTCCTGCAAAATCGCCGTACATAGCCTTATCTATGTCAGTCCGCAGATGTTCTATACGCATACCCACAGCAAAGCTTTTTTGCGACATATCAACATTTTTGTGGTGGAGCATTTCAAAAACGTCCCTTGCACTGTGACCTGTGGCAAGAACCAGATTATCAGTTTCAATAATGTGCTGTCCGCTTTCATCGGTATAGGAAACCGACGATATACAGCCATTTTCCGTGGTGAAGCCGTCAAATTTCGCACCAAAGCGCACATCGCCGCCAAGCTCGATTACTCGTTTACGCAGATTTTTCACTGTATCACGCAATTTGTCCGTACCGATATGCGGCTTTGCAAGGTAGAGTATCTCCTCAGGAGCACCGAACTCCACAAGCCATTTCAGAATGACCTGAATCCGCTTGTCCTTAATTCCCGTAGTCAGCTTGCCGTCGGAAAATGTTCCTGCTCCCCCCTCGCCGAACTGCACATTTGATTCCGGATTCAGTTTGCCGCCATTCTGGAAGTTTTCAACAGCTTTTACACGGCTGTCAACGTCCTGTCCCCGTTCAAGGACGATTGGCTTTGCATCTGCCATTGCAAGCACAAGGGCGGCAAACATTCCGGCAGGTCCGAATCCCACCACTACAGGCGGTTTTTCCGCCGATACCTGTGAAACTTTGTATATGTATTCCTCAACGGAAACGGCATTTTTCAGCTGTTTCAGCAGCTTCTGCTCACCCTTTGCGGAAATATCCACGGAAATAATGAAATGAACGTCGCTTCTTCGTCTTGCGTCTACGGATTTTTTTGAAAGCTTAACAGAAATCAGCGATTTTTCGGGAATTTTCAGCTGTCTGACGCATAGTCCCCACAAATCCCCGAAATCAAAACCGAGAGGAACTTTAATATTGCTTACACGAATCATTTTCCTGCTCCTTTCAGGGATTTTCCGCAGCTGCCTCCTGCAAGCATACCCGACGACCATGCCCACTGGAGATTATAGCCGCCGCAGTCCCCCGCTGTATCGAGGATTTCGCCGCAGAGGTACAGTCCCTTGTGAAGCCGCGATTGCAGATTCCCGTCAACGCATGAGCCGTGTATGCCGCCCATGGTAGACTGCGCATTCTGCCAAGGGGAACATCCGCAGACCTCGAATTCAAGGGCTTTTATACGGCTTATAATTGCCGATATTTCTTTATTTTTCAGCGCAGATATCTTATCCGTCAACGGTCTGTCAACGGAATTTTTCACCAGATACACCCCGAGATTTTTCACGAATATTCCCGTGAGAAGCTCCTCAATGGGCAGATTTCCGCGGCTTTTTCTGATATTTTCAATATAGCCTTTCAGCTCATTCCACGACATATCGGGGAGCAAATCGGCTTTAAGGGAGAGTTTCCCCTCGTATTCCGAGAAGAGATATGCAAGATTGAAAACGCAGATTCCCGAAATATTATTCTCGTTGAACTGCATTTCTCCCCTTTCTGTACGAAGAACTTTACCGCCTGAAACCGCCGATATTTCGCCCTTTACGCGAACACCCTTCAAGCCTTTCAGCTTATCTGGAGCAACTCTCAGCGGCGCAACAGCAGGGCATATTTTTGCAGTTTTGTAGCCCATATTTTTCAGAATCCGCATAATTCCGCCGTCTGTGCCAAAGGTTGGCGCGGCATAGCCTCCTGCGGCTATAATCAGCCGTTTACAGCGGATATTCTCATCGCCGCAAATCAGCGTAAATCTGTCCTTTTCGGCAGTTATTCCCATAACCTCACAGCCGCAGATTTCCTCAATTCCAAGCTCATCAAGCTTCATGCGCATAGCGTTGACAATAGTGTTTGAGCTGTTGCTGCGGGGATAAATACCGCCCTCTCTGCCCTCGCTTCCGCTGACGCAGAGAACTCCCAGATAATCGGTAAAAAACTGCGTATAATCAGGCATTTTCTCAATTATATCCACCGCTTTGACAGAACCGTGATAGTTATATTCCGACAGCTTCATATTGCTGAGATTGCATTTTCCGTTACCCGAGGCAATGATTTTTTTACCTGTTCGCGCCAGTTTTTCAATTATTGTTACTCTTACGCCGCTGTTTGCTTCCTTAGCCGCAATAGCCGCCGTAATTCCCGACGCGCCGCCGCCGATTACAGCTATATCAGTTTTCATTCTGTCACCTCCGAGGGTAAAATATCAAGACAGACTATTTCGGGGCGGTTGAAAAAACGCACAGGATAAGGTGAATCCCCCACACCCGAGGTAATGAACATACTTCCCCCTTGATAATCAAACCAGCCCTTGTCGTATACTGGAATTCCCGTATTTTTCAGATTCGGGAATTTAATCCTTGTCTGCGTGTCATAAACAGGACCAATGAAAGGCAATCTGAACATACCGCCGTGAGTATCGGCGCAAAGGGTGAGGTCTGCCCCGAAATCCGCAAATTTTTCGTAATTCGGGATATGTGCAAGGAGTATATTATAGCTGTCTCTATAAAGTGTAAATTCGTTATTCAAGTCAAAAGTGGGTGAATAATAAGCGTTGTCAATTCCCAGAAATCTTATGCGGTTTCCCCTGATATCCACCGTTTCTTCGGCATAATTAAGCACATGAACACCATTTTCAGAAAGGGAACTGAAATAAGCCTGAGACGTATCATGCTCCCCCGCCACAAAATATGCGGTATACTCCGCCGCAATAGCCGCCATAAGCTCAACAGCCATATTTATTTCGCTTTCGCCGCTGTTTCGGCTGTACATATCACCAAGAAGAATTACAGCGTCGGGATTGATTTTTTCCAGTTTCCGCAGTATAGTCCCTTGGGATATACTCAGTCCATGAGCGTGATAATCGCTTAAAACAGCCAGTCTTACGGGTTGGGATATCTTCGCTGATTTTATGGAAGTGCTGTTTGTTTTCAGCGAATAGTTATTGAACCACCAGAAAAAAATCAGAATAAGAAAAAGAATCCACTTTTTTCCCTTAAATTTTTTCTGTGATTTTTTCTGATTACTCTCTGCCATTTTTCTCTCCGATAATACGTACATCAAGCTGATTATACGGAATTTCTATGCCACTTCTGTCGAAAATACGCTTGACGGTCTCATTGAGGGTATAGCGTACTTCTGAAAAGTCATCATTTTTAACCCATACATGCACATCAATAGCAATTGAGCTTTCCCTGTGTGCCGCCATTCTTACAATTGGGGCAGGGTCTGAGAGAATAAGCTGATTTTCTGCTGCCGCTGTCAGTATAAGTGAACGTGCAAGGTTGAAATCCGCGTCATAGCTTATGTCAAAGGTCAGATCTACACGTCGAGTAGGAGTTTCCGTATAATTTATAAGTCTCGCAGAGGTTACGTTCCCGTTTGGGATAAGTATAGTTTTGCCATCAAAGGTACTGAGCTTGGTGTAGAGTATGCCAATCGCCTCTACTTTTCCCACAGTGCCGTCAAGCTCTACCGTATCTCCTGCGGAAAAGGGCTTTGAGAAAAGTATTATAAAGCCTCCGCAGAGGTTTGTAAGGCAGTTCTGCAAAGCAAGGCTGGCTGCAAGTCCTGCCGCACCGAGAATAGTTATAATGGACGACATAGGCACATTAAGAACAGACAATACCATTATCACCACAACAGCGTAAAGGACAATTCGTATAACAGATACAAGAAAATTTCTTGCGGCATTGTCCATATTTGATTTTTTCATAGTCTTTGAGATAAGCCTGCTTATTAAGCGAGAAAGAATAATTCCCAGAACAAAGACAATTACTGCAATTATAAGCAGAGGCAGAATCTCTTTGAAATAGTCTATAACTCCCGTAAAAAAGCCAGAAGCCTTTTCAACGTGCTCCTGTATGACTTCCTCCACGGGAACGGCGGTGGTTTCCTGAATATTTTCTTCCATACAGATATCCTTTCTTACCCTGACGCAATTTTTTATATACACTTTTTATTATATCAGAATTTTACGCTTTAGTCAATCAAAATATCATAAATTTTCACTTTAAAGGTTCCATTTAATAAATCAAAGTTTCACCTTTTGTTGTTAATTTGTAAATTCTCGGAAAAACTATTGAAATCCGCCGTAAAATAGTGTATAATTAAATTGATATACGCAGCGAAACTTTAGGCGGTTTCCGCTGCGGAAAAGAAAACATGAAAAGCAGGAGGAAACTCAATTGAAAAAGAAAAAGATTTTCACCTCGGCAGCAGCAGTATTCTCCACAGCGGCAATTGCAGGCACAGCAGTTTTCGCGGCTATGGAATACACAGCGGATGACCTGAAAAAACTCAACAGCGCACTGCTTGGGGAATCCGATTTCACTGTCGGACAAGACCTTGACGGCGATAACGTAATCGACGTTTTCGACCTGATAAAAATGCGGAAAACCTTCGCATCTACAGGTGAATTCGCCGAACAGACAATAGCAATAACCGATAAGAATACAAAGTATATCGGCAGAAACATATACGACGATAATAAAATAACATGGCTTGTGCAGAGCGGCTCGGCTGTAGAATTCACGGTAAATGCTAAATCTGCGGAAATCACCATAAACGGCGACGGGCATACCGAAAGCGACGAGAAATACCGCCCCAGATACGCAGTAATAGTTGACGGTGAAATTATCCTTGATGAGCTTCTCAGCGTCAAGGAAAAGACGGTAAAGCTATTTGAGGGCACAACTGCAAGAACATCAACAGTAAAGGTTATTCATCTCTCAGAGGCTAACAACGGCGCAGTAGGTGTCAGCAATATCAAGGTTGATTCCGATTCTCCCGTTCCCGTTGCGCCTACAGCTAAAAAAGAGCTGTCTATCGAATTTATCGGTGATTCAATCACCTGCGCATATGGTGTTGAAGGCGAAAGTCAGTATGAAGGCTTCATGACTTCTACAGAGAATTTTATGAAATCCTACGCATACCTCACCGCAAAACAGCTTGACGCTGATTACAGTGCTGTGTGTTACAGCGGTCATGGTATTGTTTCAGGCTACAGCGCCAGCGGAGATGCCGTAACAGACAGCCTTGTCCCCGATTATTACAACTATGTAGGAAAAATCGGCAGCTATAAAACTCCTTGGGATTTTGAATCTCATAAATATGACGTAATTGTTGTGAATCTCGGCACAAATGACAATACATACTGCTCAAAGGATTACGAGACAAGAGGCTTGGAATACGCCGAAAAATATGCGGAATTCCTCACTCATATCCACGAGAAGAATCCCGACGCATATATCATCTGCACCGTCGGCACAATGGGCTGTACAGAAATGTATCCATATATCGAAATGGCTGTTGACAGCTTCAAGAAATCCTCGGGCTATGACAGGATTATGTCATACCAATCCGCTACTCATACTCAGAGTGACGGCTATGGTTCCGACTGGCACCCATCCCCTGTTACTCAGCAGAACAGCGCATATGTCCTTGCAGACAAGATATGTCAGGCACTTGGTATGGAATCCAGCCAGATAGGACTTAACGTGGCGGTTGACGCCGTATACAGCACCGTTTCCGCCGACGGCGCAATGATGTCCGACTACTTCTCAGATTGGGACCACTCATACCACATCACAACGGTTACAGGCGGCACAAGCAAGGAATCCATACAGTCCTTTGTCAGCGGAATAGACCTGAAAAAAGGCGGAAAATACCGCCTCAGCTTCCAGACGGATACAGGCAGCGGCACGGAAATTCCCTTTGTAATACGAAGCAAATCCACTGGCGAGGTAATATTTGAAGATACGCTTACAGGGGCAGGCTCAAAAGCGCCCTATGAAGCGGAATTTGAATCACCTGTTACCGCCGCAGATTCTGAAATTGTATTCTCATTAGGCGGTACTGACAGCTTAAGATTCAGCCTATATGAAGTTAAGGTTGTTAAATTCGAATAATGGGATTCTAAAGGGTGAAACCCTTTAGCAGAGTCAAGAGACAGCGTCTCTTGCAGGGTGTGGGACAGTGTCCCATGCAGAGCAAAGCTCTGCGATGCCTTTAGGCGCTCTGCATGGGGTTGCCCGAACGTGAGGCAGGATGCTGTTTGAACGTGAGGGTATATCGCACTTGGATTTGACTGCGATTGAATTGAAAAGAGGGGACGCTCTGCAAGAGAGAGCGTCCCCTTAAAAACTTTCTTATTGTAACTTTTTTGACAGACTGAAACGCACCCGTGATTAACGAGTGCGTTTTTTGTACGATTGTTATTAGTCCCATTCAGGCTCTTTGCCTGTGGAAATCATTGCGTAATATGCAAGGATTTTTGAAGCGTCAGAGGAATCAACCACGCTGTCATTATTTACATCAGCAGATTTCAGCTGGCTCTCTGTAAATTCACCTGCTCCGCCTGTCTGGATTCTGGCATATTCAGCAAGTACAAGGGAAGCGTCGGAGGAATCAACAGAATCGTCACCGTTCACATCGCCTAATTCGACTGCTGTCGGCTTTTCTTCAAGAGCCACAAATTTTCTGCTGTATTTCTCAGCGTATGCCTGTGCTGTGGAGTTTGCATAGCCGTGGATTGTGCCGTTGAAAACATTTTCTTTCTTCTTTTCATCATATTCATTTGAGATTGTTGTATCACTCTCATATATAGTACAGTTGGGATTTTTTATTGTTATAGATGTTAAGTTATTGCATTTCCAGAATGCACAATGTCCTATACTTGTTACACTATCAGGAATTGTTATTGTGGTTAAACAGCTGCAATTAGCAAAGGCATAATCGCAGATATTTTCAACCGTATCCGAAATTTCAATAGATACAAAACCATCACATTCATAAAATGCATACTCACCGATGCTTTTAACACCTTTTGGAATTGTTATTGATGTGAGATTTTCACATCTGATAAATGCCTGATTTTCAATACTTACAACACTGTCAGGTATTGTGTATTCCTTTGCAGTATTTCCGATAGGATAAGCTTCAATGGCTGTTTTATCCTTGTTAAAAAGCACGCCGTTTTCGCTTGAATAGTATTTGTTGTCCTTGTCTACATTTATGGCTGTAAGTTTTTCACTTTGACAAAATGCAGAATCAAAAATGTATGAAATATTACTTGGTATTGTTATTTCTCCCTCGCAAGCTAAACCGTCAATTAAGATATTGTTTATGGAAACAAGAGGATTTTCTGCTCTTTTTGCTTCAAGCCACGGTGTACCATAAAAAACAGATTCTCCAATACTTGTAAGGCTTTCAGGAATAGTTATTGACATCAGGCTTTCACATAAACAAAATACTGCATCGTCGATAGATGTGACACTTGGAGGAATTACTATTGACTTTAAAGATGGATTATATCCAAAGGCACAATATCCGATACTTGTAACACTATCAGGGATTGTAACAGAACTAAGCTTTATGCAGTTTGAAAACGCCTTATCGCCAATATATGTAACACCTGAATCAATAATTACTTTAGTAATAGCCTCATTCCCGTGTAAACCTCTGTTCCAAGGAGCATCCTCTTCAAAGTCATAGTTATTCATCTCACCCTCACCACTGATAGTGAGAGTACCTTCGCTGTCAAGCTGCCATTTAACATTATCACCCTCAGCACCACATTCACCCGAAGCCACTATTTCAACAGCCGGCTTTTCGCCAAGAGCAACAAATTTTCTGCTGTATTTCTCAGCATAAGCCTGCGCTGTGGAATTTGAGTAGCCGCGGATTTCGGCTGTGTCGGAGATTGTAATTTCACTATCGTATATTGTACACTCAGGATTATTTATTGTTATTGTGGCTAAGCTGCCGCAATTAGTAAATGCATTACTTCCGATACTTGTAACACTGTCTGGAATTGTTATTGAGGCCAAACTAACACAATAACAAAATACACTATCTCCGATACTTGTAACGCTGTCCGGTATTGTTATCGTGGTTAAGCTGATGCAATCAGAAAAAGCCTCATCTCCGATGCTTGTAACGCTGTCCGGTATTGTTATTGTGGTTAAGCCGGTGAAGTCAGAAAATGCCTTATCTCCGATGCTTGTAACGCTGTCAGGTATTGTTATTGTGGTTAAGCTGTTGCATCCGGAAAACGCCTCATCAACGATACTTGTAACGCCGTCAGGTATAATATATTCTTCCGCAGTTTTCCCCGCAGGATAATGAATGAGCATACTTTTATCCTCGTTGAATAATACACCATCTTCACTTACATAATTTTTATTTTCGGAATCAACATTTATAGAAGTTAAGTTTTCACAATACTGAAATGCCTTATCTCCGATGCTTGTAACGCTGTCAGGTATTGTTATTGTGGTTAAACTGTCACAAGAATAAAATGCATAATCTCCGATACTTGTAACGCTGTCAGATATTGTTGCTGAAGTAAGAGCAGTACAGTCGGCAAAAGCCTGCTCCCCTATAGCAGTAACACCATTTTCAATCATAACCTTTATAATTTCAGCAGAATGTTCACTCCAAGGCGACTTTAAAGCCCAGCTGTCCATTTCACCTGTACCGCTGATAGTGAGCGTACCCTCGCTGTCAAGTTTCCATGTGACATTATCTCCCTCAACACCGCAGTCGCCCGAAGCTACTATTTCAACAGCTGGCTTTTCTTCAAGAGCAACAAATTTTCTGTTGTATTTCTCAGCGTATGCCTGTGCGGTTGAGCCTGCGTAGCCGTAGATTGTGGCTGTGCTGGAGATTGTATATTCTTCATCATAAATTTCACATTTAGGATTTTCGATTGTTATTGATTTTAACGCTGAACAAGAATTAAAAGCGTAATCACCTATACTCTTAACATTTTTAGGAATTATTATCGAAGTTAAATTGTGACAATTATTAAAAGCCGCACTGTTTATACTTGTAACACTATTAGGAATTTCTATTGAAGTTAAGCTTGTACAATAATTAAAAGCGTAAGCACCTATACTCTTAACATTTTCAGGAATTATTATCGAAGTTAAATTGTGACAATCATTAAATGTAGAACCTTCAATAATTGTAATATTGTCTGGAAGTGTGATTGAGGTTAAATTGTGACAATTATTAAATGTAGAACTTTCAATAATTGTAATATTGTCTGGAAGTGTGATTGAGGTTATATCACAGTTAGAAAAAGCACCATTTCCGATACTTGTAACACTATCGGGAATTACAACTAAAGATAAATTGTAACACAAAGCAAATGACCTAGCTGCTATATTTGTAACACCATCACAGATTACTACCTCCTTTATATTTGTTTGATAAGCTGCTGTCCATGGGACATCTATTACAGTTTCCCACTCTTCCATAGCCCCCTCACCACTGATAGTAAGAGTTCCCTCGCTGTCAAGCTGCCATGTGACATTATCGCCCTCAGCACCACATTCGCCTGAATCAACAGTATCAGCCGCATTAGCAGTTATCGCAGGCAATTCAATTGGATTATAAGGCAAAACACCGAAACTATTTGCCGCAAGCAGTATCGCCGCAATGCAGACAGCAGATTTCTTTAAATAATTCATAAATTAACACCCTCTCATTTTAAATTTTGAGCTATTCTGCCCATATATTTATTATATCTCTGCCTCGCCGATTTGTCAATATGTTTTTGGCAAATATAACAAAAAATAGCTTGACAAATCCACCAATATAAGTTATAATATTTATAATGCCGATTTATACGGTATCACTATGTAATAATAAGGCGGTGAAAATCATGTACAAAGAAAGAATGATATCATGGAGCTGCGGAATTATAGCCTTTATTGTTATAGTGATTCTGGGAAAAAGCTGTATGGCAGTTCCCGAATCAAGCAGTAAAAAGGATAATAACACTTCTGATTCCGTGGAATATACAGAATCCACAAATAACAACGACGGCTTTGGTATAGTATATCCCACAATAAGTCCCGAAGAACAGAAAGACGAAATTGTTCTCGATATGTTCGGCAGACCTGTAAAAGTTACAGAACCGCCAGAGGAAGAAATTGAAATGCCCACAGATGAAAATGGAAATCCCATTGAACCGCCTACTGAGATTTATACCGACGAGGACGGAAACATTATAGAGCCGCCCACCACAGAAAATGCGGAAGAAACACAGTCTGAAAATGATTCAGAAGATGATGAGGAATCAGCAGAAAATACAGAAATTTCAGACGAAGAAACAGATGATGAGCAATCCGAAGAAAACGAGGAGGACGAGGATGAAATCCCGATTCCACCCGGATTCAGCGGATATGACCATAAAAAATATGACGAAGAAGGTCAGGAAAAAGCAACTCTCCCACCTGATTTCGTAATAGTAATTGAATAAACGGAGGTAAAACAAATGATAGTAATCGAAATGGAAAATGGAAAGAAGATTAAACTGGAGCTTTATCCTGAAATCGCTCCTATTTCCTGCAAGAATTTTGAAAGACTTGTAAGCGAAGGATTTTATGACGGTCTTACATTCCACCGCGTAATCCCAGGATTCATGATTCAGGGCGGCTGTCCCAACGGTACAGGCACAGGCGGTCCCGGCTGGCATATCAAGGGCGAATTTGCGGCAAACGGCGTACAGAACGACCTCAAGCACACAAGAGGAGTTCTTTCAATGGCACGCGCTCAGAATCCCGATTCTGCAGGCTCACAGTTCTTTATAATGCACGCTGACGCATCATATCTTGACGGTCAGTATGCCGCATTCGGCAAAGTAATCGAGGGTATGGAAGTAGTAGACGAAATCGCAGAGCAGGCAACAAATTACGCAGATTGCCCCCTCACTCCCCAGATTATGAAAAAGGTAACAATCGAATAAGGTAACAGCTATGTTATATATCGGATGTCATCTTTCCTATTCCAAGGGCTACGCGGCTATGGGCGAACAGGCACTTGAAATAGACGCAAATACCTTTGCTTTTTTCACAAGAAATCCTCGAGGCGGCTCGGCTAAGACCATTGACGCGGCAGATGCCGCAGCTTTGCAGGAAATTCTCAGCAATAAAAATTTCGGCAAGCTTGTGGCTCATGCGCCATATACCATGAATGCCTGCGCTGCTGATGAAAATATCAGACGATTTGCCAGAGAGGCAATGACCGACGACCTTATTCGTATGGAAGCTACACCCAATAATTATTACAACTTCCACCCAGGCTCACACGTAAAGCAAGGCGTTGATGTGGGAATAAAGCTTATTACGGAACAGCTCAATCAGTGTCTCACAGAGGGACAGACCACCACAGTTCTGCTTGAAACTATGGCAGGAAAGGGCTCTGAAATGGGACGCACTTTTGATGAGCTCAGGGCAATAATTGACGGTGTTGAGCTTAAACATAAGCTTGGCGTCTGCCTTGACACCTGTCACGTATGGGACGGCGGATATGATATTGTAAACAATCTTGACGGAGTTCTTGAAGAATTTGATAAAATCATCGGACTTGAACATCTGAAAGCAATACATCTCAACGACAGTATGAATCCCATGGGAAGCCACAAAGACAGGCACGCAAAAATCGGCGAGGGACAAATTGGCGCAGATGCACTTATCCGCGTTATAAATCATCCCAAGCTGAAAAATCTGCCATTTATACTGGAAACTCCCAATGATATTGAGGGTTATGCAAGGGAAATCAAATTCCTGCGTGAAAATTACAGTGAATAAAAACATGGGCGGTCAATCGACCGCCCATTTGTTTCTGATTCAAAAACAGTTATATATCAGCCCACACTTCATCATGAGAGTAATATTCACCATTTTTTAATTCTTCATCAGCTTTATCCAATATCTTTTTTTCTTCAGGTGTAACCTTAGTAAAATCAGGGTCCCAAGCCAACACAATACGTTTTATCATTTCAGCAATAAGATTCTGTTCCGTTTGTTTAGAATATCGTATCTGCATTTTCTCTCCACCAAATCAGAAAAACAATTTTATAGGACGCAGACTTGCACCTGCCGCAATTTAAGAAAAAATTAATCAATAACAGCAATTTCGCCGTAGAGCTCACGACCTGCACCGATAGCATTGGATTCATCAGTATCGATATGCATAGCTCTTGCATAGCTGGGTGATACACGGCAAACAACATCGCCAAGGATAGCGCTTCTCTCAGGTGTGGAAACCTTAACCCATACAATCTGCTTGTCAACAACGCCGAGCTCCTCAGCGTCAGCAGGAGTAAGGTGAATATGACGCTTAGCAACGATAACACCCTCGCTGATTTCAACTTCACCACAAGGACCTACTACCTTGCAAGCACCTGAACCGGCGATATCAGCGGACTCTCTGATAGGAGCAGCAATACCGATTGAACGAGCGTCAGTAGCGGAAAGCTCAACCTGTGTCTCAGGACGAACAGGTCCGAGAATAGATACACCTGCAAGCTCTTTCTTAGGGCCTACGATAGTAACTCTCTCCTCGCAAGCAAACTGACCGGGCTGAGAAAGGTCCTTCTTCTTTGTGAGCTCGTGTCCCTTGCCGAAAAGGATTTCAAGATGCTCCTGAGTTACGTGAATGTGTCTTGCAGATGTTTCAACAATAAAATTCTTTGCCATTGTTTTATACCTCCATAAAATGCTCACACAAGTGAGCTATAAAATTACCATATTATATTTTACACCATTTCGACAAAAAGGTCAAGGCATAAAACAATTTTAAAGTTAGCACTTTCTAACACAATTTTAAAATAATCTCCCCGCTATTACAACAGGGAGAAAATAGCGTCCCAAAAGGGAGTCGAACCCCCGACCTACTGCTTAGGAGGCAGTCGCTCTATCCTACTGAGCTATTGGGACATATAGCAGGACTAAAAATCCTGCCATAATATTATATCATTTTTTCATACAAAAAGCAATAGCAGTACAATATTTTTATAAGATTTAATCATTGTATCCTATGCTCAACGCATGCAGCAAGAAGATTCCATGTAGTGCTGTCAACCTTGCCTGTAGCGTCAACGCCGCAAATCTGCTGAAAAGCCATGACCGCCCCTACAGTTTCCGCAGTGTAGTCCCCGTTTATCTCAACAGATTTCAGATTATCAAATCTTCTGGCAAGCTCTGCAAGCATAGATTGAATCACCCACACAATAATACCGCCGCAGCCAATCTGGCAGATATAATCCGCAGAGGGAAAAACCGAAAGAGACTGAGGCTGTTCCCCCATAGCCGCAAGGTATTCTCTGACAATGGAATCCCATGTTTCAGTATCAGTCTCACCTGTCACTGAAAGCCCGTGTTCGCGCTGAAACTCACTTACAGCGGAAATAGTATTAGCGCCATAAACACCGTCAGGAATAACCCGTGGCTGATTGCCGCGGCTCATATCGATACCGTGGAGATATCGCTGCAATTCTTTTATATGCTCCGTTTTTTGCTGTTGTGTATATGGCATGGCTCAACCTCCTGTAATTGTATAGCCGGGGTTCTGATAAGGGCGTTTATCGAAACCGAAACGCAGGTCGGAATATACTCCTGCAATAGCGTCCCATGTAGCACCACCAATGATACCATTTGGATTCAAGCCGAACTGTCGCTGAAATTCCGTAACAGCCTGCCTTGTAATCGGTCCAAAATAGCCTGTATTGCTCACCGCAGGGATATTCGGATAAGTTTGATTTATATACGTAAGATACTCCTGAATTATCCGCACGGAATCTCCTCTTGCACCTTCGCGGAGAACAGTTCCGGGATAAAGAGCAACGGAGACATATTCAGGGCGCACCGCCTCAACAATGCCCATATAAGCACGATACAAGTCATTTTTCGTAGCCCTGTCAAGCCTGCCTGTTTCGGGAATACCGAATACGCGCTGAAAAGATTTAAGGGAATTTTCAGTTTCTTCGCCGAAATATCCCGTTATCTCCACAGGCTGAACCGCCTCATAATATGCGCCGATAACAGTGAGATAATACTGTAAATTCCGCACAACATTACCCTCAGAGCCGATAGTCAGATTCTCGTCAAACTGCGGAGAAACCTCATCCCACCGCACTCCCTCGGAATCAAGCTCAGCAAGGCGCTTTACGCTTGTGTAGATGTAGAGAATCCTGTACCAAGTTGCTTCATCAACAACTCCCGTAACGGCAAGGTCAAAAACCGCCTGAAAAACCCTGACAGCAGCCTCAGTTGAAGCGTCAAAAATGCCGTTAATCTCGGGTATTTTCGGAATCGCAGGATAATTCCGTGAAATTCTGTTAAGAAAAACCTGTAAAGATTTCACATCATTGCTTGCAGAACCGAATCTCAGCGGTATACCGGGATATGAGGGCATTGCCGACTGAACAGGTGCATCTTTCACAATATTGATATCATCTCCATAGTAGTATTGCAGTATTTCATAGGGCGTAAAACCATTATTTGCAAGGTCAACAGTTCCCCACTGAGACAAGCCGTCGCAGGTAGAAGTCGTACCGTTGCAGAAAGAGGTGAACAAAGGTTCAACAGCCCCCTGCCGCTGAACGTAGTCATTAAACAGCTCATCGACAATATAGCCGATATTCTGGAAATATTCCCTGTTATTAATAAACTTCTGGTCATACTGAGTTGACGACGTAATATCGAAATCATATCCTCTCGACCTGTACCATTCCGTATAAATGCGGTTGAGTGCAAAGCTTACGATAGCATAAATATTTGCACGGAGAGCAGAATTGCTCCACGTCGGAAAAATCTCGCTGGAGGCTACATTTTTTATGTACGAGGGGAAATCCACAGTAACATTAGGGGCAGGAGAATCTGGCGAACCGAGATGAACAGTAATAGTCTGCGGTATATATGGTGTTCCTGTCAGCATAAAAAATCCCTCCTAAAACGGTTCCTGATTGAAATATGTCAGTGTATCTTCACTGCTATCCGCAGCTATGGGAAGAGGAACCATATTAAAATTCTGAATTGAAGTTATACCCGAGAATACAGGCACATCTACGCTTCGGGCATTGAAGAATCCCTTCGCCCTTACGCTTATATCAAAAAGGCTGTATGGGCGGACTTCCGTGTCAGGAGTCTGCGAATAGGCTTTATCAGGGGCAGGAACTTCAAATCTCAGCACTGTTCCGCTTATATCCGTTATACCTGCCGCCGCCAGAAGCCTGTTCCCGTTGTTTATAGCAGTAACAACCACCGACGCGCCAACTACGGGCGTTGCTTCACGTCCTGTTCTGACATTGACGAGTATAAAGCCAGTTGAATCGCCCAGTCCTGCATTTGATATGAGTTCAGGCTCATATGGCAGTTCAAATTCCGATAAATCGCCGCTGCTGACAATTCTTTCAAGCTCTGCATCCTCATCATCTTCGGTATAGGGATAGTATGAAGTATCGTGTTCTGCGTCAGCGTAGTCTTTGTCGTCATATTCTTCATTTTCGCTTTCCTCCTGCTCCGCAGAGATATTCTCGGGAACTGTATTTTCTTTCTGTGCGGTGAATTCCTCCGCCATTTTTTCCTCAGCCGCAGTAATCGTCATATTACTTCCAGCGGAGTTTCTCTGTTGATATGCCGCAGGAACGTTATTTTCTTTTGCGGCGGTAAATTCCACTGCCATTTTTTCTTCTGCTTCGGTAATTTCCGCATATTTTTCAGCCTGCTCCACAGGTTTTCCTCTATTGTAAAGCTTGAGCATTTCTTTTTTGTATGCTTCAATATCCTTAAAATCCATAAAGCACCTCCATAATGTGTTACAATTCAGTATATGCGGCAGATGATTTTAAAATTCCAGATTTATCAAACAATTGAAAAAAGCCATACCCAAAAAAACGGGTACGGCTTTTAATTTTTTGATAATGTTTAGCTCCAAGTAGGTTCTTTACCTGTAGAAACCATAGCGTAGTATGCAAGGATTTTTGAAGCATCAGAAGCGTCAACAACGGTGTCGTTATTGACATCAGCGGTTTTTGTTTCGGAGTCTGTAAATTCAGCTGTACCGCCTGTCTGAATTTTTGCATATTCCGCAAGAACAAGAGAAGCGTCGGAGGCATCAACAGAGCCGTCAGCATTTACATCTCCCAAATCAGCTGCGGCAGGCTTTTCAGCGCCGATTATAGCAAATTTTTTGTTGTACTTTTCAGCATATGCCTGAGCAGTTGAACCCTCATAGCCGTAGATAGTACCGCTGAAAAGTGTCGTATCTGTTTCATAGTCAAAACTATTGCAAATTGTAGCATTATAGTCATAAATCTGACAATTCGGGTTTGCAATTGTTACAGAATCAAGATTTTTGCAATTCTGGAATGCGCCAAACTTAATTGATTCAACATTTTCAGAAAGAGTAACCGAAGTCAGATTAAAGCAGTCATAAAAAACAGATGTTTCAAGAACTGTAACACTATCAGGAATTGTAATAGAAGTTAAGCTCTGACAGTCGAAAAAAGCGTATTGACCTATACTTGTTACAGTGTTCGGGATAGATATAGATGTAATTTTTGTGCAGTTATTGAATGCATATTCACCGATGCTTGATACGCTGTCGGGAATTGATACAGATGTCATATACATACAGTTATTGAATGCATAATCTCCGATGTATGTAATACCGTCACTTATTTCAGCTGTAACCACTTTAAAGGCGTTGTCAGACCATGGCTGCTGGAATGACCAGTCTGCCATTTTGCCGGTTCCGCTGATAGTAAGCTTTCCCTCGCTGTCAAATTCCCACAGGATATTGTCACCCTCAGCGCCGCATTCGCCTGAAGCTACGATATCAGCCGCACTTGCGGTTAAAATAGGCATTTCAAACGAGTTAAACGGCATAAATCCTGTGCTTGTGATTGCAAGTATTGCTGATGCTGCAATAAAAGCTTTGATTCTTCTACTTTTCATAAAAAATCCCCTTTTAAATTAATTTTGAAAATATTTGATATTTTAATTATACATCTAAAATTAAAAGTTGTCAATAATATTTCGATAAGATAGCAAAAGACTGCAAATTCACAATTTTTAATAATATCGCCACCAATAGATTGTTGGATTGGAATTACTTTTTTTACTGTTTTTTTGAATTAGTATCAGCGTTTTAAAATGGTAAAATACAAACAAACTATTAACAAAAATATGTAAATTATCAATAGAATATAATGTTTGCAATTGTTTAAAAAGTAGAAAATAAAAATTATTTTTCAAAATGCAACGTTTTTCCGTTGCAAAAAGCCTCATTTGAGCCCTATTATGAAGGGGAAAATATTTTTGGGAAGGAAATATTTTGCTTTCAGAAAGGAGTTGATTAAGATTACAAGCACAGTAATTGTAGCATTAATATCGCTGGTTGGAACTCTTGCAGGGTCGCTATGCGGTATTGTTGTGAGTTCCAAGCTGACAAATTACCGCATTGAACAGCTTGAGAAAAAAGTGGACAAGCACAATAATTTTGCAGAAAGGATTCCCATTCTCAAAGAAAGAATTGAGGAATTAACAAGAAGACTGGAGGTTGTGGAACATGAAAGAGAAAATAATAAGACTTTTTGATGTAAAGAGTATAATAACTCTTAGTCTTACAGCTGTATTCAGCGAATTATCGGTAAGAGGACAGATATCATCAGAGCAGTTTCTGACTGTATTCACGACAATAATTGCATTTTATTTCGGAGTGCAGTATCAGAAGAACAGTCAGAAAACAACGGAAAATCGGGAATATTGAGGAGGAATAGAATGAATAAGACATATAACGAAAAGGGATATCTTAAACTCAGCGAGCATTTTGATTTAAGCGAATTCCGCTGTAAATGCGGAAACGAACACCCCACGATTGTAAATACAGAGCTGTTTGAAAAGCTTGAAGTATTGTTTAAAAAGCTTGATTGTTCAATTATTATTGTTAACTCAGGCTATCGCTGTGCAAATCACGACATCACGGTAGGAGGAAACGGCAGCGGAATGCACACCAAGGGCATGGCGGCGGATATAGTCTGCTACAATAAGCAGGGAACGATAATCCCTGCAGGAGAGGTCTGCTGTGCGGCTCAGGATATAGGATTTGGCGGCATAGCCAACATAGACCGTACATACACGGCAGTCCATGTGGATGTACGAAGCGGCAGTAAGTGGTACGGCGACGAGGCAGTCCCCGGAGGAACATCATCAAGCGTGTGCGACGATTTTTATGATTATTTTCCCGATGTAAAGCGCAAAGGGGAAGTAAAAACAGGAACAGTAGAAATAGACGGAATAAAATATAAATTAACCCTTGAAAAATTATAACTGAATGAAATGGGATTCTAAAGGGTGAAACCCTTTAGCAGAGTCCAGAGACAGCGGCGGGGAGCCCCCGCTGGCATCAAGGTGGGTGCAGGGCAAAGCCCTGCGTAGCGTTCAAGCGCTCTGCAAGGGGTTGCCCGAACGTGAGGCAGGATGCTGTTTGAACGTGAGGGTATATCGCA
>JAFXDK010000059.1 GCA_017521805.1 Ruminococcus sp.
CTCATGGGTAAGGGGCAGAGCTGAGTGACCGAGCAAAGCCTGCATTGCCTCCTGAAAGTTCATCCCGTAATGCTCACGCATGAATTTAATCGGGCCGCCGCCAATCTGGTTCTTGTGGTCATACCACTGCGAACCGCTGATGGTAATGCTGTCGTGCTTGCCGTATCCGTCGTGATAGATAAGCTTGAATTCTCTGCCCACGGGGACTAATTTCTCACCTCGCATTCTCAGAAATATGGGCAGATCTACGCTGTTGGCGAGCTGTTTCTGCTCATCGGTGTATGGGATATATGGCATAGTTTCACCTCCTTTTGGGATAGAAAAAACCGCCTGTGATTGTTAGTCACAGCCGGTTATGTAATAATATTCAGTTCGATATATTGGGATTTGTTTTACTTATTCATTTTCCGAATCATAGATGTACATATCAATATCTATCTGAGTCCTTGTTTCATGACAAAAATCAATAACATCAAGTGAGGGAGCAAGACATGGATTGATATCATTTGCATAAATAGTAGGGACAATTTCTAGAACGAAAGAAACGTCGTATTTTTGTCTTATTTGATTAAGCAAAGGAATTTTGTCCTGTAATACTGAAATCGTCTTCCTCATTTGGTTTTCGACTTCAACATCATATTCAGTGCATCTTCCAATTTCCCAAAGAGCAAAATCGTACTTTGTTCCATTACATCGTAAATCTCCAATTTTCCATGCTTTTTCAGGAGTGAGACCTAAAAGTTCAGAAACATCGTCGGGATTAAAATTTCCAACTATCTTAAAATATGTATAGCAATTATTTCGAGTATTCATTAACCCCTCCGCCAAATTCCGATTTGTCAGTCTGTCCGACATCATATATTATACCACATATTCCCTCAAATTTCAATATGTAAAGCCCGAAAATCGGGCTTTCGACTTATAATTCAACCACGTTCCACGGAGTTATTATATTTAGTCTGTTAAAAAACACCGCAGCTTTTGTAACTGCGGTGTCTTTCTGATTTGACCCCAAAAATCAGTTTATGCTTATATATCCGTATAGTGCAGACAGGATAACAGCAACTGTAAAAAATTATGAACGACACCAGTCCTTAAACCAATTAACTATATCTGCCTCTTCCTCAAACTGATAATATGAAGATGTGTCGTTAAATATGAACCCGTTGACATTTGTTGCTAAGTTTTTGTCTATGATATAAATATATCTTCTGTACAGCATATCAGGTGTTGCTATTTCAGGCTTTTTTGATACAGTAGAAACAACAATATCCGTGCCCTTTATGGAAATATCATCAATAATGGAATAGCTGTTTCCAGCAGTGCAGATGCCATAAATGATAACTAGCGACTTATCATTGAAATCATTGTCATCTATATCTTCTAATGAAATCTCATCTGCTGAAACACCTTCGTTTTCTTGGATTATATCAAGTAGATCACTTTTTGAGCGTGCTATATAGCCCGTCCATTTTGTATGATTGTCACCATTGGTTCTTATATCTGCAACGCCATGTAATTTAAAAGAAGTGTTTACGTTCTGAGGAATGTCGTTCAATTTCTCGATTAATGCCCTTTTCATTAGACACAGGTCAAATACATCAAGCTTATCATCTTCGCAGAGATCACCAGCTTTCCAATTGACAAGTTCCACATCCGGAACCGCAAGTAGCCATTTTTGCAAAACTACAGCATCAGCTATGTTAAATTCAAAATCCCCATTTACATCACCTTTTATCACATCAGCAATTTCCTCTGTTTCGGTAATGGTGAAATCCTCGCTTATTATATAATTTCTGATTATTTTTTTCTCATCGGGGATATTCTCCCATGACCGCCCTGCTGCAAATGATAATCTGAGTGTACCTGCTGTAACCGCTTCATAAATGCTGACAATTTTTGCTGCACCGCCGCCGGCTCCCACTATGCCGTCAGAAGCTGAATATTGCCTGTATTCCTTGATTTCCGCTGTGCCGTACTGCTTAACCATAAGCTTTGCACCTGTACTGTAATTGACTTCGCCGCAATAAACAATGTATTTGCCGTGAACTGAAATATTGCCGTATTCTTTTATAAATTCAGCGTGTTCATCTTCGGATATAGCAAGCAATTCATCTAAAATCATTTCTTTGGAAGTGCTTTCCCATTCAGCTAAGCCAGCCGTAAAATCGTCATCGGCATTAACAGCCGTTCCGTATATGCTGTTAAAAGCCGAAAATGCAGCTATAACTGATAATGCCAGCGAAAATACTTTCTTTTTCATATTAAATCTCCTTTACAAAAATAGGAATTTCAATTTAAAACAACACAGACAAAGGTAGATGTTCTTACAGCTTTCAATTTAACTTGTGGAATTTTCAGCATATTTAGCAAGAATATCAGAAGCATCCGACGAATTTATTGTTCCGTCATTGTTATAATCAGCAAGATTATTATTTATAAATGCATCTTTGCCCGTTGATAAGGCGGCATATGTCGCAAGCACAAAAGAAGCATCCGACGCATCTATAGAACCGTCGCAATTTACATCACCCTTTTGTACCTCTTTATCATAGTTTTCTCCGATAAAGAATTTGAGGTTATTATCATCGAAGGAAATCATAACGCTATCACTTGTAAAAATATTTTCATTGTATATATTATCATCTGCACTAATAAGTAAACCATTTTCATCACGTTTCACATCGCTTGTTTTAAGAGAGCATTTTACACCGTTCTTACCGCTTACAATAATTCCTTTATCCGTCTGAACTGCTTTGAAATCATCGTCTGTTGTACCTGAGAAATCATATCTGTAATGCGGAGCAAAGTTATAACAGCCTTCTTCAAATGCAAGAGTAATGTCATATGTTGTTTCAGCAAAAGTGTTAAATCCAAATTCATTTTCGCTTTTAAATACATTATTTACAGCACCATTGAATGATGAAGAATACAGTTGTTTTGTATCTAAAAAATCGGCAGTGAATTCGATTGCATTGCCTGTGTTCTGAACGGTAAAGTGTTCGCCGTCACAGAGATAAGTGACTTTCTTATTTCTATTGAACGTTTTTCCACAGCTTGATTTCGCATCATATTCTGAACCATCTGCTCTTTCGGCAGTAATACTGTATTCGCCATCACTTTTTATTTCAACGCTGTTTAGAGAGGATATATCTGTTTCGTAACTGTCAGTCGGATTTATTATGCCATTGTAATTCATAAAATCATAGTCATCAAGAGTATATATTTTGAAATCCTCACCACAGTCATCCATAAAATACGCAGGAACAAATACATCGTAAGTTTTTGAATTTACAAATATACATGCTTTAGCACTACAAAATTCTGCTGACATAAGTTTACCTGTTTCAGAATCTTCACTAATAAAATTAGAATCATAAGTCAGAATACAATTATCATAGGTTTCATTGCCAATGGTAAATTCACCCTCTACAAGCCCGATTCCCGCAACAGCGTGGCTAAGATTTACATCATCATATCCCATTAGCCACCATTTTCCCTGTTCTGTAGCCTTTTTTGCTATATCAAGCAGATGTTTGATATCTCTTTCTTTATCATAGTGAGCGAAATGATAGTACATATCAAGCTGAAAATCAGGAGCAAGCTGTCTTGTGTGGTAGGAGATGATTTTCTTAATAACAGAATCAGATTTAATTCCATAGAAGTCAGTATCAGCTTCGATATCAATAAGGTTTTCCTTACCTCCTTGTATATCGGACGGACTAATAATTCCATTATGTGCCAATACAGATGCAATTGACATACCAAGACATCTTCCGCTTCGTGCATGGCCTGTAAAATATTCAAGGTTAACTGTTACTGCTTCAATATTTGTGGAACTTTGAAAATATTCTTGCCAATTCAAATCTTCTTCAGAATTAACAGGACTATATTTACCATTTGGGAAAGAGAATCTATCTGTCAAATAACCTACTTGTTCTCCGCAAACAGCTATTTCATCTTTGTAATTTGTAATATCTGCTTCAATTTTTGTGATTTCTTCTTTAGTATAATCCTCATAAGCAGCATAACTGGGCAAGCATGGATATACTGTTGCTAATGCAGTTACTGCTGATAATGCAATGAAGCGTTTTATTTTTCTCATAATTGTTGACCTCCCGAAAATATTATTTTATCTTTAGAATTGGGTGCCTCTAAAAACCCTTTTGATTAAGAAAAAAGCAGATAGGTGCGGTGGCTACAAGAAAAGTTTCCGCAGGCGTGCTTTCGCACTCCAAGAGAGGCTGACGCAATAGATGCCGTACCATAGGTGCTTTTTTCAAAATGGTTTTTTGGAGGTACCAAACTATGTATTCTTATTAATAATAGCGTATTTGTCCGCAATTGCCGTATGGAGAAGTATCACTTTCATCTCCCGTAGATATGCTGTTGACATATTGAACTGAAATACTATGGAAATTGCTGTTAATCTGAGGCAATATATTTATCAGCTGATAAAGCCTGTACAATTCTTCTGATTCAGCAAATTCGGGATTAACATTGACGCTAAGATTTGCCAGCTTTAAAAAGTATGGTTTTATATCTCCGTTTTCATAAAACTGCAACTCGCTGCATACCATAAACGGCGTGTCGTCAACCTTGACAGTAAAGTATTTTTCAGGCAGATTGAGTTCAGCAATCATTTTGTCAAAATCATATTCATGGGCATTATATTGCTTTATATCGCTGAGATTTTCAGAAACGCATATATCATCAATGCCGTCAATCAGATATTGTTCGGGCTTAATTCTTATAAAGAATCTGCCCCCCGATTTCAATTCGTTTCTGATTTGTTCCTGTGATGTGAAAGAATAGCTGTTATCCTCGCAATACTTCATTAATTCGTCATCAGCCATAGCCAACAATTCTTCAAAAGCAACAGTTTTATTTTCTTCATTTGGCAGGCTTGGTTCTGTTGTTGGTACAGTCTGCGTAGTTTCGGGTATATTATTTTCCGTTTCCTGTGGTGGTTCTGTAATTGCAACCGTTTCTTCATTTTCAGACTCTGTCACTTGTGTAGTTTCGGCAGTAATTTCAGTTTTTACTGTTTCTGTTGGATTAGCCGTGGTATCAGTCGCTTTTTTATCAGTTGTTTTTGCAGTTTGAGGTTCAGTTGTTGAGCTGATTAATTCAGTTGTTGATGCTGAAACCTTAGTTTCAGCTGAATTGCTCCTGTCCGCTTCTGATACAACAGGCGGTTTATCAACAGTATCGGGAGTATTATCGTTTCCATTATCAGAAAAAAACATACCCTTGAACATAAATACAAATAACGCCGTACAGCCAACAATGGGAACTATCTTAAATACAAAGCCGATAATACTTCTTTTGGGCTGCAACACCTCCACAGGCATGGATTCCGCAACAGTTTCATCACTGATATTTTCACAAGTTTTCATTGCTGACAGGTATTTTTTATAGCTTTTATGAAAAGTTTTTGACATATCCCAATCAGTCGGAAAATCCTTGAATATCTGTTCAGAAGTAGCTTTATCGGCATTATTAAGAGAAAATCTTTTTGATTTCATAGGTTATCGCCTCTCTTTATCGGATTATCACTCAGAATTTTTCGTAAGCGTTTCAAGGCACGAGCTGCTCTGACTCGTACCGTAATTGGCAGAAGTCCAACGGATTCAGCAATATCAGCGGATTTCCTGTTGTAAAAATACTTTTGTATTATAATAGATGAATCAGGTTCGCCAAGTGATAATATACATTGATAGAGCTTTTTGTAGTATTCTTTTTCTTCAAACTCTTTTTGTATATCAACTTCATCAGGAATATCTGGGAACTCATCGCTGTCAGCGATATATCCGCTTTTAGCACTAAGGGTTCGATACCGATGAATAGCTGTTCGTTTTGCAATCGTTCCTATATATGCTTTTAATGAGCCTTCATTTATATCCTCAAAATGAATAAAAACTTCTGCAAATATATCACTTACACATTCTTCAGCATCTTCTGCTGTACCAAGACTCTTAATCTTATCCCATACAATTGTATATACATAGCGTTGATATTCCTGAAATAACATTTTGAATCCATATTCCTGTGACTTACAAATGAGCATCCGGATTTCATTCTCATTCATATTTTTACACCTCAATATCAGATAGATGTTAATTTTTGCTTTCATTAATACAATGGAAATTTATCACATAAGTGTTACACTTTTCGATAAAAAATATACATCAATATAGTTTTAACAGGATGTTTGAGAAAAGGCAAGTATACCACAATTATAAAAAACATAATAAATTTGTGCGATTTTGTAAAAAATGGATTTTTGCGAAATTATATGGTCAATAATTATTCAATCTTCAAATTCTTATTTTTTTAAAACCCAGTTTCATATACTAAGCTTCTGACAGAACGGATGGATGGCACAATCACAGTAAGCTATGAGAATGATATGCTGATGATCACTAATTTATAGTCCTGTGAGATTTTTTCTTGCAGGACCCTTTTTTATTTTTTAAATCTTTTCTATACTCATGTAATATCTAGCCTATGAATTCAGCGACTCATTCGCTTTAAAAAAGTCCGTCTGTGATTGTTAGTCACAAACGGCTATGTAATCGTTGTTCAATTTAAAAAACTGGAATTTGTACATTTCAAAGCTGGATTTGATGTTTCTTATGATAAATCCAATGTAGTATATCCATTTTCATTCAACATGACTTGAATGGAATACCACAGCTCTTGCTCTGCAACATTAAAATTCCACCCCAAGGCTCTTGTTATAAATCTCTTGAACCAGTTTTTCTTTGGGATTTCCAAATAAAGTGTTATTCCATTGGGAGAATCCAAGTAATAATATGGATACTCTCGTTCGCCAACAGATCGATATTTACTATTTTGGAGACGAACCGTCTTTTTTTGATGATGATCGGCAATGGCATTTAGATCAATAGCCGAAACTGTATCATTAAAATCGTGGTAGAACAACTTACCATCCTCTATGCTTATGACTTTGCGTATATCTATTTCAAGCATCAAATGATCTGCACCTCTTTTGATAAAAGATATTCGAATATTAATCTCTACAAATTTCGATTTGTCAGTCTGTCCGACATCATATATTATACCACATTTTCCACCATTTTTCAATATGTAAAGCCCGGAAACCGAGCTTGCAATCACATAGACATCTCCATTTCCTCGCTTTCTTCAAATGCAGGCTCGGCAAAGCACGCAAGGTAATCATCCACCGACTGTGACAAGGCTTTTAGCTCTGCTACTGTCGGTGTGTAACAATACCACGATACCTCGTCATTGTACTTCCATATATGTGGATCGATGTCATTTCCGTTAAAGGATTTCATACCCCACAGCTCACTGAGCCGAATCAACTGTGAGTCAATCTTCCCTTCACTGCGATTCATGAGCGTAACCCTGAGTGCGTTGTACTTATCACGAATCATCGTACTTTCGAATTCTATCTTGACTACGATGCCGTCATCAAGTCTACCGATGCAGGATCTGCCTACATACTTCGGATTGCGGATATATTCGCAGTATCCCACGATTTTCCGAAGCTCTCGTTCAAAATAGTTCATGTGCATCACCTCTTGAAAATAAAATACAGGCATCTACCAAACGGTAAATGCCTGTGATTCATAAAAATGTTCTTATGTAGTATTTTCCTTATCTGTGCGGTAGGATTCCCGCCTTTTAGAACTTCCATTTATTTTATACGGTAGGACTCCCGTCTTGTAAAACTCCTATTTGTTTTATATGGTAAGGCTCCCATCTCGTAAAACTCCCAATTTTACAGAATAAGGATGCAAGAGTTTTCTTGCATTCTGATTATATCATATTTTCTTGGAAAAAGCAATATGTAAAGCCCGAAAATCGGGCTTTGGCTTATAAGCCAACGACGTTCCAAATATACAATGGCGCAGTCAGCGTAAACAGCAAACATCCGAAGATGATTGCAATCGGGGCCCATTCCAGCTGGCCATGCTTTCTGTAGTCCATATACGCAAGTCCGATCTTCACAAAGAGAAGAATGACCAGAACTACGTCGATCACAGGGAACACAACATTGTCCACAATGGATTTAATCTGCGATTTTGCATCGTTCCATGTGGACTGGATTGCACTCGAAACGTCACCGGACGCATACGCCTGTATTGTCAGCATATTAGCGAATGCAACGGCACTTGCCAGGGTTGCAGCAATTTTCTTTTTGGTCTTTTTAAGCATTCATATCACTCTCCATTTCCACCAGCCTGCCTGTCAACACAGTTCTGGCATTGTCAAATTCATAGGAACAGGTTGAAAGCAGTACAAGCCTGTCCTGATCGGTCAGCTCGACTTCCTCATAGATTCGGGAAATCTCTTTCAGATGCGGTGTCCATTCGTCAAGGCTGCGAAAACCATTGTAGATTTCATCATGCCAATCCGTCACAGCAACAGAGAAAAAGTCCAGTCTGAACACAGAATCCGCAGTATACACCCATCCGTAGGGATGGCTGTCATAATAGCTCTTATCCTTGAATCTGCATACGTTTGCGAACATTGAGCCGTTCTTCATGTTGTGACCGTACAGGATATTGAAGTTATTCTGAAAGCGGTTTTCACAGCGGAAATCCAGTTCAATACATCCGCATTTCAGACTGCGTCCGTCCGTACCATGGGTAAGATAGAAATCATTGTCCTTACCCTGCATAATCGGGTAGTTGATGTTTGTATCAGATACATAAATCCAGCCGATGGCGTCGGGATAGCTTTCCTGCAGTTCCTGTGCCTGTTCTTTCAGTTCTTCACAGATTTTAGGTGACAGAACATTTTCCTGCACACTTGGAACAGTTTCCGATATTATGGAACTTGTTGTACCTTCCTCAGATGTCGTTTCAGAAGTGCTTGTACCTGTAGTAGTCGTTACAGACTCTGCCGGTGCATATGCCAGAGCATCCTGCATAATTACAGACGGCATAAAGGGTGCCAGATCTCCTTCAGCTTTTTTCTGTGCAATATCGTCCTTTGTAAGCAGATATACACCTCCAAAAAGGAGGGCGGCTGCTACAGCAACCGCCAGAATGCGAATGGTTTTCTTTTTCATGCGTTATTCCTCGCTTTCAATAAAATCGGGACAGAGTGCCGCATATTCGTCAGCATTGTCCTTTTTCTTTCTGCCCATGCCTGCAATGAGAACCATTACAAGACCTGCCGCAATCATCAGAATTCCGGGCAGTCTGCTCGTGGTATCGCCTGTAGGTGTGTCGGGAGTATCAGGGATCGGCTCATCATACATCACAACGGTGTTGACTGTGCCGTCCTCATTGACTGTGAAATCAATGGAGTTTGCGATCTTGTAACCATCGGGAGCTGCCGTTTCTGTGAGGGTATAGGTCTTTCCTGCAATGAGCTGTGCCTCAATATAATGGGGCTTGTCAGTAGATACCCATTCCTCCACCACGTTGCACTTATCGTCAATGATCTGGAGTGTCGCACCTGCAAGCTCGTTGTCCGTTGTAATGTCACGCTTGCTGATTTCCACCTTAGTTGTATCATCCACCATTACGATGAGAGGATGTCCGTCCTCGGTAGTTGCTGTTGCGTCCACATTCTCAACGATTGCAGAGCCGTCTGCAAATACTTCGAAGCTGATGTCTGTTGCGATGATATATCCGTCAGGAGCTGCAGTTTCCTTAAGCACATACTTGCCCGCAGGAAGTTCAGTTACGACATGATTTGTACCGTCGGATACCCATTCATCAATGAGTTCGCCATTCTCGTTTATAAGCTGCATTTCTGCACCTGCAAGCTCATCACCATAAATATCCTGCTTGCTGATTTCTACTGTGATTGCCTCGTTTTCAGCTGTGATTTCGACAGTATCGCCGTCCTCATTGATTGTTACAGGGTACTGCTTATCCGAGAGAATATATCCGTCGGGAGCCTGAATCTCACAGATCACATACTCACCATAAGGGATTTCTGTGAACTCGAAATAGCCTGTTTCATCGGAGACAGCAGTCTTGATGGCTGTATCCGCAGTGAATGTTTCTGTACCAACAGCAAAAAGACCAAAGAGTGCATTGGCAAGGGGTTCATCGTCATCGTCTATCTTGTAGCCGTTGGCATTGCCACGCTTGAGGTGGTTTTCAAAAGTACCGCAGTCGATATTAACTGTGGTCATTTCCTGTCCCATATACTCAAAATTCACGAGATACTTCTCGCCGTTCAGCATATAGTGTTCATCGGTTGCGATTTCCTGCACATAGTAGCGACCAAACGGAAGCTGTGCATCGAACTTTGCAGTCATATCTTCACTGAGAGATACTTCTGCAATCATGCCGTCAGCAGGAATGGATGTGCCGTCTGCTGCAGTGATAACTTCATCTGCAAACAGTCCAAAACGTACAGAGAGATACTCGCCGTTGTTTCCGATTGCAAACTGCTCATCGTACTCCATAAACTTGGAGAGCGTAATCTCTACCTCCTGATAATCATTGACAAATGTCTGATTCACTATATCTCTCACCTCGATTTCCTGTCCTGCATAGGTCAGTTCTACTGTTTCGGAAACAGCGTTCTGAACGTAACCGTAAGGAGCCTTGGTTTCTTTTACCTCGTACTTGCCGAGATAGAGCAGATCACTCTCTGCATAGCCGTTTGCATCGGTTGTAAGGGTAGCGACAACGTCACCCTTCTTTGCACGGATTGTGCCGTCAGCAGTTACAATATCCTCTGCGGCTGTGACTTCAAATACTGCACCTGCAAGTCCTGCTTCCTTGAATACAGGAGTGTAAATCGTAGAGTTTTCAACGAGATTGCCGTCCTCATCGGTATAGGAAGAGGATACCATCGTAACGTTTGTAAACACATCGCCGGTCTTGGATACAGAAATCTTACCCTTCTGGGGCTTGTTGGTCTTTTCGACTGTCACAGTATCCACCGTACCATCAATAGTGAACGGTACAGGCTTGCTGTCGAGAACATATCCGTTTGCGGACTGTACCTCATGGAGCTCGTAATCGCCATAGACAAGCTCATTCGGAAGCATAAGTGTGCCTGTTTCGTCGGTATAGAATGTGTCGAGTGCAGTCACAGCAGGATACTTGATCTCCTGTACCACATAGCTCTCAGTGTCACAATTCCACACCTTGAAGCCGATGCCTGCTACGGGAATGATATTGCCTGTTTCAGCATCCTTCTTGACAATCTTCACATAGGATGTGAGGACTGCGTCGTTGATGATATAGAAGTAATCTTCTTCGTTTTCGCACACATTGACCTCAAAGTCATCCACCCATTCGGTGTTGTCCCAGCCGACTGTCTGGTGTACGACATACACACCATAAGGGAGCATTTTGGTCTGTGCAAAGCC
>JAFXDK010000060.1 GCA_017521805.1 Ruminococcus sp.
TATAAAGGTCACCTCTAAATATAAACACCTCAAAGAGCTTTTACGCCTTTGAGGTGTTTTTTCTTATTGCATAGTTACAACAAAGCTGATGCTTCTGCCCTCTTGATTTTCTACTTGAATTTTGAATTTGTGCTTGTCAATAATTGATTTAGCAATTGCAAGACCGAGACCATATCCGCCTGTTGTGCGGGCACGGGATTCATCACTTCGGTAGAAACGTTCAAACAGTTTGTCAACATCTTCCTCAGGGACTCCGCTTCCAGTATTGTATACCACAAGTACAGCCTTGTTTTCTTCTTTGGTGAGGGAGACGCGTACTGTTCCACCGTCCTTGGAATATTTCAGCGCATTGTCTATGAATATTCCTGTCATCTGCTTGATATGTTGCTCACTGCCCGTTATTCTGATACCCTCCTCGATATTCAGGACGAAATTCTTTTTGCTTTCAAACGCTTGACATTCGAAGGGAAGTGCGGCGTTTGTAACTGCACGGCTCAGGTCGAATTCGCTTGTAATAAAATCTCGATTGCTGTTTTCAAGTCTGGAAAGGTTCAGCAGGTCGTTTACAAGTACGTTCATTCTGTCTGTCTGGTCGTGGATATAATTGAGCCATTTGTTATTCCCTATTTCTCCTGACAGTACATCTGCGTTTGTTGAAATTACAGTAAGAGGAGTTTTAAGCTCATGACTTGCATCGGAAATAAACTGTTTCTGCTTTTCAAAGGTATCTTTCAAAGGCTGAACAATCAATCCGCTGAGGAAATAAGCTGCAACTGAAAGGAAAATTATACTGATTATTCCCACAATAATGGTAATACGCTTGAGTTTACGCATCATTTCAATTTCAGCTGTTCTGTCGGTGAGCACCATGAGAGTGCCGTTAGGCTTCTTTTCCGCGCAATAGCTGTGATTTCTTGTCATTCCTATGGTATTGTTGTCTTTAATTATTTCGTTTATGTACTCCTGTGCAAGTTCAACAGACATTCCGTCGTTGTTTGCTGAAGCTGTGAATTTGCCGTCATTGTCTGCCATGATAACAAAAAATTCAATAGAGCCTAGGGATTTCGGAACAGGCTCAACGAAATCATCGGCGGTCTGTGGGTCGGTAGGATGAGGGGGAGAATTTTCTGTGAACTTTGGCTTTGTGTTTGTTACAGATATGGTATATTCGTTGAGAACAGGCACAAACATGGTATTGGCTACAGGATTTATTCCGCCCCATGAGCTCTGCTGCTGAGCATTGTTTTGATTCTGACCGTCCCAATTCCACTGATCTCCATTGTTTCCCCAGTTATACCATGGATTTGCCCACGGATTTCCCCATGGATTGCCCCACGGATTTTCCCATGGATTTGCCCACGGATTTTCCCATGGATTACCCCACGGATTTTCCCATTGATTCGGCTCTGTGGGCTGTTCCTGCGGAGGAGGCTGATTTTCTCCGCCGCCGTTATTACCGCCTTCGTTATGCGGTGGTTTTTCCACAGGCGGAGGCTCTGTCGGCTTGACCAGCTCTGTGCGCGGCAATTCTGTTGGCGGTTCTGTAGGAGCTTCTGTTACAGGGATTTCAATCGGATCCTCAGTAGCAGTCTGTGGAGGGACAGTTGTTGTAACCATACTTGTTTCCACAGATTTTGCCTCGGTTATATTTACAATAGTCGTTGTTGTTTCCGTCTGTGTGGTTGTCTGAATCGGAGCTTTGGTTACAGGCGGTTTATTGCTTTTTCTGGGTTCTTCCTTTTGCTTGTTCGGATTCTTGAATGAAAATGTTTCGGTTTTGTTGTTGTATTCAACCCCCGACGCTACCTGCTGCAGAACAACTTTTGTCTGACGTTCCATGATAACGTCCATTATGATATTTATGGAGCTGAGAACACCGATGAATATTGCAATGAGTATAGCTGTGATGATTCCGAAAAATTTCAGCTGTACCTTTCTGAACAAAGATATCCCTCCTATTCAATGAAATAGCCTATTCCGCGGGCTGTCTTAATCTGGACATCGGCAGAAACAGAGGATATTTTCTTGCGCAGGAATGATATGTATACTTCAATGTTGTTGTATTCTACATCGCTTTCGCTACCCCAGATTTTTTCAATAATACGTTCTTTCGGCAGAATCTGTCCGGGATTTGCAATAAGCATTTCCATAACGTTGTATTCTTTAAGGCTGAGTTTTACTTCATTTCCGCCGCAGCTTATGGAACAGGTGTTTTTATTAAGGCTGAGTTCTTTGAATTCAAGGCGGTTTTCGTCCACAATTTCACCTTTTCTTCGTGTAAGCGCACGGACACGGGCAAGTAATTCTCCTGTTACAAATGGCTTTGTGAGGTAATCGTCGGCACCGCAGTCCAGACCTGCAATTTTATCGCTGACTTCACTTCTTGCTGTAAGGAGAAGTATGGGAGTGCTTATGCGCTCTTTGCGGATATTTTTAAGAACATCAATCCCGTTCATTCCTGGAAGCATGATATCAAGAAGAATACAGTCGTACAGCCCTGTTAGAGCGTTATCAAGTCCGTTTATGCCGTCGTATGAGACATCAACGGAATACATATTTCTTTTCAGCAGCTCGCATAATGCGTCGGCAAGCTGGATTTCATCTTCAATAACAAGTATTTTCATATAATCCTCCGAATAAAACCGACATATTACGGTATTCTACCTATATTATATCATATTTCCTTTAAATAGTCTTAAAATAAATAAAATTAATTTTTTTATAATATAGAATTTTCATCATGTTTTTTGTGCATATTACCAAAAAACTTACAAAACTATAAACAAATATTGACTATGTTTAGGATTTGTGTTAAAATAATATTAAATGAAATCTGTATAAAAAGGAGCGTTGAATATGCTGTCGCCACAGGAACGTGAACACTATAAAAAAATTACTTTTGCCAAAAAATCAAGTGAAACCGAAAAAAAATACAGTGATCTCTATAATGAGTTCTGTCAGAATGGTTATACCAAAGCTCTTGCTGCGGAATATGCTGATTTCTTTGTGCTGAATGCAAAAAAGCCTGCCCCAGGAGATATTCTTCAGACTGTCCGTCTTTACGATAAGGTGCGTGATTACAAATCTGCTGCTTTTTTCCTTACAAAGCTTGAGGATATGGAGAAAAAACTCAATTCCGAGGAAAAATTCAGATACTGTATTGCCGCGCTTCTTGTCAAGAGTAAGGTTGGAAACTGGCGTGATGCTGAGGAATTCCGTACCGAGCATATTAATTTCATGCAGCTTCATTCTGAAAAGGTGAGTATGAGGCAGAAAGCGGCTATGTATATTGCCCTTTCATATACTGATTGTGCCGCCAAACATTATAATTCTGCTTTCCGACTTCTCAAAGGATTCGGATATAAGCCGCAGGGGCGAAATGACGCAATCTTGTTGGAAATTCTTATCGCAGGTGTATATATATGTGCGAAATCGGGTGATGAGGCAAGCATAGGTAATGCCGTTGAAAATGCCTATGCGGCTATGAAGCTTTTCAAGAGCTTTGAACACGGGTGGACTGAGAAGTATTATGAAAAACGAATAGCAGATGCCGCAGAGGGTATCGCTTGATGTAAAAGGAGCCGCAAGGCTCCTTTTACATTGATATAATTGTTAAAATAAAAAAATATGTAATTTTGTAAAAAATATTTGAAACTTAATTAAGTTAAATAAAACACCTTGAAATGAGTGCGTGGATTTACAATTTGTCGAAATAAATCAGAATTATACGATATATAAAAATGCTGCATATTTTATTGCTGTGAATTGACTATATATTGCGGAAAATGCGCCTTTTAAAAGTCAAAGAAAAGAAAATGAATATTGTTTTATTGCATTTTTAATACGAAATGTATATGTAAAAATTAAAAATATATTAATGAAAATATAATATTTTTGTGTTAACTTATAATAGCAATATAGTAATAAATCAAAGCAATATTATCCCTTGAATACAAGGGAACTTTGGAATATAATAAACATATCGAAAGGGATTCCTGCCGAAATACAGGCATATTTCCTTTGGATTTTCAAAAGATACATTTTATGTGTCCTGTGAACACGGTAATGCAGCATGAATTTAATGAGCCGTCGGTTATTAAACTCCGCCGACAAAACGAACGATTATTTATTCTAAATATTTACAAACTGTCCGATATTAAACATTAATGCCTATAATATGTTTAATCGCCTAAAACGGACGGAAACAGTGAATTTTATTCTACAATTTACGTTCTATGGCTAAGCTGCAATGGTATTGCAAGTACCTACCGGAAACTTCTGCATATTGAGGGTGTGCGGAGGTGTAATGGAATCAGCGGTTTTCAAAGGCAAAATGAGAGGGTGCCGGTGAAAATCGCTTTTTTCTTTTGCGGATTTTCAATTTTGTATTGAATTGTTCAGATATTGGACGTTCATTGTTTTTTTGTACAAAATGTTGAGAAATCAACTGCTATTTTTTTGTTTTTTCTATATAGCTTTTTTTTTCCAAATATGTTATAATTATTGTAAGCGGACATACTTCTGTTTGTCCTGCACTAAGATTATATTGGAGGTAATACCAATGGCACATCAGTATTGTTATTTATTCTCCGAGGGTAATGCAGACATGCGTGAAATCCTCGGCGGTAAGGGTGCAAACCTGGCAGAAATGACCAACATGGGTCTTCCTGTTCCCCAGGGCTTCACAATTTCTACAGAAGCTTGCACAGCTTACTACGACGACGGCCGTAAGATCAACGATGAGATTATGGCTCAGATCAACGAGTACATCGTAAAGATGGAAGAAGTTACAGGTAAGAAGTTCGGTGATAAGGAGAATCCTCTTCTCGTTTCTGTTCGTTCAGGTGCAAGAGCTTCTATGCCCGGTATGATGGATACTATCCTCAACCTTGGCCTTAACGAAGACGTTGTAAATTACATGGCTGAAGCTTCCAATAACCCCAGATGGGCTTGGGACTGCTACAGAAGATTTATTCAGATGTATTCTGACGTTGTTATGGAAGTTGGTAAGAAGTACTTTGAAGAGCTTATCGACGAAATGAAGGAAAAGAAGGGCGTTACTCAGGACGTTGAGCTTACAGCTGACGATCTTAAGGAGCTCGCTGGACAGTTCAAGGCTGAGTACAAGGCTAAGATCGGTACAGACTTCCCCACAGATCCTAAGGAGCAGCTCATGGGAGCTGTTCAGGCTGTATTCCGTTCATGGGATAACCCCAGAGCTAACGTTTACAGACGTGACAACGATATTCCTTATTCATGGGGTACTGCAGTAAACGTTCAGATGATGGCTTTTGGTAACATGGGTGACGATTGCGGTACAGGTGTTGCTTTCACAAGAGACCCTGCTACAGGCGAAAAGAAGCTCATGGGTGAGTTCCTTACAAACGCACAGGGCGAGGACGTTGTTGCCGGTGTTAGAACTCCTATGCCTATCGCTCAGATGGAAGAAAAGTTCCCTGAGGCATTCAAGCAGTTTACAGAGGTTTGCGGTATTCTCGAAAACCACTACAGAGATATGCAGGATATGGAATTTACTGTTGAGCACGGTAAGCTCTATATGCTCCAGACAAGAAACGGTAAGAGAACAGCTCAGGCTGCTCTTAAGATCGCTTGCGACCTCGTTGATGAGGGTATGAGAACTGAGCAGGAAGCTGTTCTTATGATCGACCCCAGAAATCTCGACACACTCCTCCACCCACAGTTCGACGCTAAGGCTCTTAAGGCTGCTACTCCTATGGGCAAGGGACTCGGTGCTTCACCTGGTGCTGCTTGCGGTAAGGTTGTATTCACAGCTGAGGACGCTGAGGCTTGGAACGCTAAGGGCGAGAAGGTTGTTCTTGTACGTCTTGAGACTTCACCTGAGGATATCACAGGTATGAAGGCTTCACAGGGTATCCTTACAGTTCGTGGTGGTATGACATCTCACGCTGCTGTTGTTGCTCGTGGTATGGGTACATGCTGTGTATCTGGCTGCGGCGATATCAAGATGGACGAAGAGAACAAGAAGTTCGAGCTCGGCGGAAAGACTTTCGTTGAGGGTGACTTCATCTCTATCGACGGTTCTACAGGTAACATCTACGACGGTATCATTCCTACTGTTGATGCTCAGATTGCTGGTGAGTTCGGAAGAATCATGGCTTGGGCTGACAAGTACAGAACTCTCAAGGTTAGAACAAACGCTGATACACCTGCTGACGCTAAGAAGGCTCGTGAGCTCGGCGCTGAGGGTATCGGTCTCTGCCGTACAGAGCACATGTTCTTCGAGGCTGACAGAATCGCTGCTTTCCGTGAGATGATTTGCTCTGATACAGTTGAAGAGAGAGAAGCTGCTCTTGCTAAGATTGAGCCTATGCAGCAGGCTGACTTCGAGGCTCTCTACGAGGCACTCGAGGGTACACCCGTTTGCATCAGATTCCTTGATCCTCCTCTCCACGAATTCGTTCCTACAACTGAGGCTGATATTAAGGCTCTTGCTGACGCACAGGGCAAGTCCGTTGAGGCTATCAAGGCTCTTATCGCTTCACTCCACGAGTTCAACCCCATGATGGGTCACCGTGGATGCCGTCTTGCTGTAACATATCCTGAGATTGCTGCTATGCAGACAAAGGCTGTTATCAAGGCTGCTATCAATGTTAAGAAGAACCACCCCGATTGGAATGTTAAGCCTGAAATCATGATTCCTCTCGTAGGCGAGGTTAAGGAGCTTAAGTACGTTAAGGCTGTTGTTATCGCTAACGCTGACGCTGTTATTGCTGAGGCTGGCGTTGAGCTTGAGTACGAAGTTGGTACAATGATTGAGATCCCAAGAGCTGCTCTTACAGCTGACGAGATTGCTGCTAACGCTGACTTCTTCTGCTTCGGTACAAATGACCTTACACAGATGACTTACGGCTTCTCCAGAGACGATGCTGGTAAGTTCCTCAATGCTTATTATGATGCTAAGATTTTCGAGAACGATCCTTTTGCTAAGCTCGATCAGACTGGTGTTGGTAAGCTTATGGAAACAGCTCTCAAGCTTGGTAAGCCTGCTAATCCCAACCTCCACTGCGGTATCTGCGGCGAGCACGGCGGCGATCCTACATCTGTAGAGTTCTGCCACCAGATTGGTCTTGACTATGTATCTTGCTCACCTTTCCGTGTGCCGATCGCAAGACTTGCTGCTGCACAGGCTGCACTTAGATAATTATTTGATTTAATAATTCTTTAAGATAAAAATAATCCCCGTGTCCGATTATTTGTTGGATACGGGGATTGGTATTTGTGAATGATGAATAGATAGAGAAATCCCCTCATCATCGATTGTTCGGTAGTGAGGGGATTCTTTACTTTTTATTTATACATTCATATATCTTATAATACAGTTGTTTGCTTCATTTTTAATTTAGATTTTCTAAAGCTTTATGTGCAATAGAAACATCACATTGTTCGTAGTCAAATTCGAAACCGTTGTAATCTATTAAGGTTGCATAACTTCCTGATTTATTTATAAATGTCTCATACCATCCATCGCCGTACGAGGTAATGTCAATAAGCACACCTGTTTTAAAATCGCCGCTGTATGTTCCGTTTAAAACAAAAGCATCTTCTGTATAAAACTGGATTACAGTTTGATTGTCAGAATCGAACATATAGTAGATATCATATTGTTGACATTTTTTTACAAATGCTTTTTCATATTTTGAGGAAGTTTCTGGTATAGTGCTCTGTGATGTAACTGTCGTATTTGATGTTGCAATTGGTTGCATATCAGATTTTATTTCGATAGTATCAAATATCTTAGAATAATCATCAAAATAAGTATTTTCAGTATTGTTAGTTTCTGCTAAAGAAACAAACATCCAACTATTACTTTCTTCAGAAGGGAATACTAAGCATTGTGCTTTGCCGTCAATACCTTCTTGAATAAAATCCCAAGTGTAAAGGAACCCTTTAATTATTCCGTTATTATATTCTTGAGAAGTAACTTCTCCGCATGAATCATTCCATGATTTAAATGCATCTGCCATTAAGCCATTGTCATTTTCTTCTTTCAATAATTCATAAGACACTGTATCTAAATCATCATGATTCGATATTATTTGTAGCATTGCGACTTTGCCGGATGTTTCAGCAAATGCTCTGTATAACTCTGGTTCATCGTCATTTACTTTCCAATAGTTAGGGATTGAAAAACAATAATTTCCTACTGTTACTGAATTATTCGTATTCTTGTTAAAGCCATTTTTGGGAGGTTTATTAATATTGGTCGTAGCTGTTGCTGTAGTTGTCGCTACTGTCGCTAGTTTGTTTTCTTCTATTAGTGTTGTTTCAGTATATTGAGAAATAATCATTGTGGTTTGCGCCGTCTTATTTGTAGTTGTAGATTCGGATTCTTTGTTTGAGTAACTCATAATGTTCAATATTCCAAATAATCCGACTATAATTAGTAATAAATAGTCCCATCCGTTTTTATTGATTTTAATTATATTTTTATGTATAAGAAGTGACGATATTACACCAATCATTTGTATGATAGAAATAAAGAGAGCCAAGTTATTATGTGATATAACAGAAATCAGGAGTAATAAAAGTATAATACCAATTACTATTATTAATACTTTGCAGAATACATCGAAATTATTCCATATATCAAATAATCCTGCCTTAGCATCTGTTTTATTCTCGAAAGTAGTTATTTCATTATCTGTCTGTTGTGATAATTCTTTATCAATAGATGTTGTCATATGCGGTGTGGAATATTGTATATCGTTATCAAAAACATTTACTTTCGCCCCACAACCAGAACAAAATTTTGAATTATTTGTAATTGCTGAACCGCATTCACTACAAAAACGTTTAACATAATTTATTTTATTACCGCATTCAGAGCAAAATGATCTTTCCGGATCATAATCCGCACCGTTTTTCAGTATTGCATAAAACACTCGTATCAGCTTATTTGATAATACTATCAATGACTGTTTTTTCTTCAACGGGTTATTCTGCCTTGTTATGTAATATCGGTGTATTTCTTTGAATTCATGATTGGTTGCCGTCAATGATAAGACTGCTTCAAACAATAGATATCTCAATCGTTTTCTTCCTCGTTTACGTATCCTTGATTGTCCTTTGTGCTTACCGGAACTATTTTCAATTATTGCCTGTCCTGCAAGCTTCTGTATTTGTTTTGCATCTGTAAATCTGCTGATATCTCCTACTTCTGCGATAAATCCTGATACGGTCTTTATTCCGATACCTTTTATTTCCATTAACTTTTCTGCAAAAGGTATTCTGCTGACCAGTTTTTCTATCACTTCCATCATCATATCTAGTTTGGATTTCAAAGTTTTATATTCATCAAGCAGCATCATTATTTCTATCCTTGCAGTTTTGAGTCCCTCTGTATAGCCTATGCTTCGCTTTGCAGCTTCTACCAGGGTCTGTGCCCTCTTTATACCTACTGCTTTCAGTTTTGCTTCTCGCCATATCTGATTGATTCTTTCTGCTCCAAGGTCTATGATATCACAGGGAAGTGCTGCCTGTCTTAATATCATCATACTGCTGATGCAATCAAAACTTCCATAAACATCTTTGTACTCAGGAAAATATATACTGAACCAGCGCTGTATTCTGTTCTTATTTCGTGTAAGTTCAGCTTCTATCTGAAATCGCATATTTGATGCGTTTCTCAGTTCTGCATATACTCCCTCAGACATATATGGACAAACGTATCTGCCTTGGCAAACAGTATGTTGCAATTACCGAAAAGGCTTGCAAAAACATAAAAATCATCAAAAAAAAGACTTTGAGTGAACAGAACAGAGTACTTCTGAAAACAGAAAGCGAGCATAACCGCAATGAAGGAATTGCTCTTGCAGAAGAAATGTGCCGTAAGTATCGCCGCGACGGAAAATACTTTGACGAAATCCTAAAGGACGGTGAATAATATGTCAAATCTGAATTTACAGCAACGTCAGCTATGTGATATTCAAGGCAGACTGTTTGAGCTTGCACTAAACAGGAACGTTTCATGCCCTGAATTCATTGAAGCATTTATGAACAGCAACGCTGCCAAATGTCTTGATGATACCTACGACCGATTGCAATGGGCTGGAGAGGAATACATTCTCGAAGAACTTGAAGATGAGCTTGGCGGTCTGAAAAAAGACGGCATAACCTATTCCCGTGAAGTAATGTACTGGATTGGTTATGTGTACCGCTACTGGCATTATTACACAGGAAAATCAAGCAAGGAAATCTACTATACTGCAAATGCTGAGCTTATGAATAGATGCTGGCTCGGTTTCCATACTCTTGATGTTGAAATGGCAATTGACAGACTGAAAGAGATGAATAATGAGTAATATAATCCGCCTCTCCATATCTCGGAAAAGGTTTATATGAGTATCAAAGCTATTGACACATACGGACTTATAGACTTTAAGCCTTGCGGTGTTATGTGATATATAAAAAAGAGCCTTTCATGACGGAAGGCTCTTTTTCATTATATTCAATTATTTTTTAGCAGTTCACGCTTCATAATATACAGGTCGAATACATCCAGTCTGTTGTCATTGCAGAAATCAACTGCCTTCCAGTTTTTTAAATCAGTATCCGGCACTGCAAGCAGCCACTTCTGGAGCAAAACTGCATCTGCAACAGTAAGTTCACCGTCATCATTGGCATCGCCTGTGGGAGTAAACTTCAGCTTGAAAACAACATCATAGGAGTTGTTTTCGTTTCTTACGGTGCTTGATTCGTCACGTAAAATTGAATAATTTTTAACCTTGCTGCTCTGCTCAAGGTGGAAT
>JAFXDK010000061.1 GCA_017521805.1 Ruminococcus sp.
ATATTTCTGAAACCTATGAAGAAATTAACAGTAGTATTCGGGAAATTGCTGAATGAGTGTGAAAAATCAGGTATGACTATGCCTAAATTCATTGAGGAAAAGCTGAAAGAACACAAAATATGAACAAATTGTAAACATTCTCATATCACCTTGACATCAGTCAAAAAAAGTTATATACTATATATTAGCACTCGAAGTAGCTGAGTGCTAAATAATAATTGGAGATGTAATAAAATGGAACAGAAACAGTTTAAAGCCGAGTCTAAACGACTTCTTGATATGATGATTCATTCAATATATACCCACAAGGAAATCTTCCTCCGTGAGCTTATTTCCAACGCAAGTGACGCTATTGATAAGCTCTATTTCAAGTCCCTCACCGATGATAAGGTAGGACTTGCAAAGGACGATTTCGCTATCTGGATTTCTGCCGATAAGGACAGCCGTATCCTTAAAATTACCGATAACGGTATCGGTATGACTGCTGAGGAGCTTGAAAATAACCTCGGTACTATCGCTAACAGCGGCTCTCTTAAATTCAAGACAGAAAATAAGCTTGACGAGGATAATCAGATTATCGGACAGTTTGGCGTAGGCTTCTACTCTGCATTTATGGTTGCTAAGAAAGTAACTGTAATCACAAAGGCTTACGGCTCAGATGTGGCTTACCGTTGGGAATCCGAGGGTGTTGACGGCTACACAATCAGCGAGGATGACAAGGCTTCCGTTGGTACTGAAATTATCCTTGAACTCCTTGACGATACAGACGATGAGAAATACGGCGAATTCCTTGACACATATCGCTTAAAGGGACTTGTTACAAAGTATTCAGATTATATCCGTTTCCCCATTAAAATGGAAGTTACTCACAGCCGTCCTGTTGAGCTTTCCGAGGAGGATAAGGAAGCTGGAAAGTCTCCCGAATACGAGGAATACATCGAAATTGAAACCCTCAACAGCATGGTTCCCCTCTGGAAAAAGAGCAAGTCCGAGCTGAAAGAGGAGGATTATAAGCATTTCTACACAGAGAAATTCTACGACTACAATGAGCCTCTTAAATATTCACACGTTGTAAATGAGGGTATGCCAAGCTATAACGCACTGCTTTACATCCCCTCAAAGGCTCCCTATGATTTCTATTCAAAGGAATTTGAAAAGGGCTTGCAGCTTTACTCAAACGGCGTTCTCATTATGGATAAATGCGCTGATTTGCTTCCTGATTACTTCTGCTTTGTAAAGGGACTTGTTGACAGCGAGGACTTATCCCTCAATATCTCCAGAGAAATGCTCCAGCACGACAGACAGCTTAAAGTCATTGCAAAGAGCATCGAAAAGACAGTTTCAAGCGAACTGAAAAAGATGCTGAAAAACGACCGCGAGAAGTACGAGACATTCTGGAAAGAATTCGGTGTACAGCTGAAATTCGGCGTATACAGCGGCTATGGAATGAATAAGGACAAGCTTCAGGATTTACTTCTTTTCACATCTTCACAGGGCAAGCTTGTAACTCTTGACGAATACGTTACAGCAATGCCAGAGGACCAGAAGTACATCTACTACGCAACAGGCGAAAGCGTGGCACGTATTGAACAGCTTCCACAGACTGAACTTGTCAAGGACAAGGGATTTGAAATTCTCTATCTCACAGATAATGTTGATGAATTTGCACTTAAAATGCTGATGAATTACAAGGAAAAGGAATTCAAGAATGTTTCCTCCGACGATTTGGGAATTGAAAATACCGAAAAGCAGGAGGAAGTAAAGGCTAAAGAGGAAGAAAATGCCGATATGCTTAAAGCTATGGCAGATTCTCTTGGCGATTCCGTGGCAAAGGTTGTACTTTCAAAGCGTTTGAAATCCCACCCTGTATGTATTTCAAGCGAGGGTGAGATTACTCTTGAAATGGAAAAGGTGCTCAATTCCATGCCCGGCGACCAGAAAGTAAAGGCTCAGAGAGTGCTTGAAATCAATCCCGACCATGAGATTTTCGGCAAGCTTACAGCGGCATCTTCCGACAGTGAGAAGCTTGGAAAGTATGCAAAGCTTCTCTATACACAGGCACTTCTTATCGAGGGTATGCCCGTTGAGAATCCTGTTGAGTTTTCAAATCTTATCTGTGAGTTGATGTAATAGCGTAAGGGCTGCCTTTGGCAGTTCGCAAATATAAAAAACGAGGGACGGAGTTTTTCCGTCCCTTCAGTCTGTCGAAAAAGTATGACGTAGGGGTCGATGCCCACATCGACCCGGGCTGATGTAGGCATCAGTCCCTACAAAAAATACGAATTATGAATTGTTTTTCACCGCTGTTGCCATAACGAATTTTCCGCCCTCAATAATATATCTTCGGAATTCGTAATCCTTGATATTGCTGATAATATTTCCGTCCTCGATGAAGAATTCAGCTTCATTCATAGGATATGACAAACCCTTGCCGATTGCTTTTATATATGCCTCTTTCAGCGTCCAAACGGTGAAAAACAGCAAATCACGTTCATTTTCCGGAGCGTTTTCAATCATTTCACGCTCTTTCGCGGAAAATGCACGTTTCATCACATTAGGACGGTATTCGCGGACTTTTTCGCAGTCTATGCCGCATTGACTTTTTTCCACCATACAGGCGGTAATTCCCTCGGAATGTGAAATATTGAAATACACATCGGGGTAATCCGCAAGATATGGCTTGCCCTGTTCTGCTTTTTTCGTCATTTCTTCCGTATAGTCGATATTATAAAAGCCTTTCAGCATATCTTTAAGCAGACTATGTGCAAGGCTGTGCTGTTCGCTATGCTGAACAGCTTCAAGTGAATATTTAATAGCCATAATAATTCTCCCAAAATAATACAACAGCCGACGCAAAAACGTCGGCTGATAAAATATGTCAATTAGCCAATAACTCTTACGCGGATAACGCCGTCAACAGCATTGATTTTGCCCTCAACAGATGCAGGAACTTCGCCTGTAACGTCAAGCATTGTGTAAGCGAAATCGCCCTTGCTTGCGTTAGCCATGTTCTCGATGTTGATACCCTCGTTGCCTACAGCGGTTGTGATAGAAGCAAGAGTTGTGGGTACGTTCTTGTGGATAATGCAAATCTTTGTGCCTACAGCATTAAGTGAAAGGTTAGGATAGTTTACACTGTTTCTGATGTTACCGTTTTCGAGATAGTCGATAATCTCGTCAGCAGCCATAACAGCGCAGTTATCTTCACTCTCAGGAGTTGAAGCGCCGAGGTGGGGGAGAACGATAACATTTTCCTCACCGAGAACGATATCATCAGCAAAGTCAGTAACGTACTTTGCAACCTTGCCTGCCTTGATAGCCTCAGCAACAGCGGCACTGTTGATAAGCTCGCCTCTTGCAAGGTTGATAAGACGAACGCCGTCCTTCATCATAGCAATCTGCTCAGCGTCGATTGTGTTCTTTGTCTGAGGTGTGTAAGGCATATGAATTGTGATGTAATCGCTGTTCTTGTAGATGTCGTTGAGCTCAGGAACAATCTTGATAGCAGGATTCATCTGGAGAGCAGCACCAACTGAGAGGTATGGGTCATAGCCGATAACCTTCATGCCGAGAGCCACAGCAGCGTTTGCAATCTTACCGCCGATAGCGCCGAGACCGATAACACCAAGTGTCTTGCCTGCAATCTCAGGACCTGCAAACTTGGATTTTCCGCTTTCAACAGTCTTTGGAGCGTCCTCTGTTCCCTTGAGTGAAGCAGCCCATGCAGCAGCCTCTGTAATCTTTCTTGAAGCAAGGAGAAGTGCGCAGATAGCAAGCTCCTTAACAGCGTTAGCGTTAGCACCGGGAGTATTGAATACGCAGATACCCTCCTGAGCACATCTCTCAACGGGGATGTTGTTTACGCCTGCGCCTGCACGAGCGATACAGAGAAGCTTATCGCCGAAAGTCATGTCGTGCATCTTAGCAGAACGAACCATGATAGCATCGGGGTTAGTGCCATCTTCTGTAATAGCATACTTGCTCTTATCAAAGATATCAGTACCGATAGATGAAATCTTATTGAGTGTATAAACATTAAACATTTCAATTACCTCTTTCGATTTTAATATATGGGCGGAAAATATAGAAATGGTATTTTGTAGGGGAGGTTGCCCACGACGTACCGCTAATTGAACAAAATACCAACGGGGCGTCGAAGACGCCGCCCCCTACGTTATAACGGACAGGCGGAAATAAATCCGCCCGTTTATTTGTGCAATTATGCGTTCTCAGCTTCGAACTTCTTCATGAACTCTACAAGCTTTTCAACGCCCTCGATAGGCATAGCATTGTAGATAGAAGCTCTCATACCGCCAACGCTTCTGTGTCCCTTGAGGTTCTCAAAGCCAGCAGCCTTGGATTCCTTGATGAACTTAGCGTCAAGCTCATCGCTGCCTGTGATGAAAGGTACGTTCATGAGTGAACGGTCTTTCTTCTCAACTGTAGCCTTGAACATCTTGGAGTTGTCAAGGAAATCATAGAGGATAGCAGCTTTCTTTTCGTTGTGAGCCTTCATAGCCTCAAGTCCGCCCATTTTCTTGAGCCACTTGAATACCTTGCCGCAGATGTAGATGCCATAGCAGGGAGGTGTGTTGTAGAGTGAGTCGTTGTCAGCCTGTGTCTTCCACTTGAGCATTGTAGGAGTGCCGGGGAGAACGTCGTCAGTGATGAGATCCTCACGAACAATAGCGATAACAACGCCTGCAGGTCCGATGTTCTTCTGAACACCGCCGTAGATTACAGCATACTTGCTTACGTCAACGGGCTCTGAAAGGAAGCAGGAAGAAACGTCGGAAACGAGATCCTTGCCCTTTGTGTTGGGGAGCTCCCAGAACTTTGTACCGTAGATTGTGTTGTTCTCGCAGATGTAAACGTAGTCAGCATCCTCGGGAATATCAAGGTCGGAACAATCGGGAATGTAAGAGAAAGTCTTGTCAGCAGATGAAGCAACAGCAACAGCCTCACCGTACATCTGAGCCTCCTGATAAGCCTTCTTAGCCCACTGACCTGTAACTATGTAAGCAGCCTTCTTATTCTTCATAAGGTTCATGGGAACAGCTGCGAATTGCTGTGAAGCACCGCCCTGAAGGAAAAGAACCTTGTAGTTGTCGGGAATATTCATAAGATCGCGGAGATCCTGCTCAGCTTCCTTGATGATATTATCGTAAACCTTTGAACGATGGGACATTTCCATAACGGACATACCGCAGCCCTGATAATCCATCATTTCCTCTGCTGCTTCTCTGAGAACTTCCTCAGGAAGAACAGCGGGGCCTGCACTGAAATTGTAAACTCTGCTCATTGTAAAAACCTCCATAATATATAGTATTGAATAGTGTGTCTAATTTTTGACAATCTATTCAATTAATAAAAACAGCATCTGGTGTTGTCTTAGAAAAACAGCATTTGCCGTACATAAATATTATACTCCTTTTATAAAGAGAAGTCAATATAAAATATGGATTTTTTTGAAATTTTTGCGGGTGAATTTTAAGGCGGCGATTCATAATCGGAGAAATGTGAAAAGTTAATAAAAATTGCTGAAAAAACCGCAATAAACTGATTGCAAAGCAATAATTGGTGTGCTATAATGAATAACAGATGAAATATTTATTCAGATTCTGAGACGAAAATATGGATACATTATGAATTGCAGAAAAAATCATAATATTTTAAGATTATTTTAAGATACTTGTATTATAATTACAATGGAGAATTTCGGAAAAGAAAGGAGCGGATTGTATGGCTATATGCAGTTTTGCCCGTAAGGAAATAAAATTCCTCTTAAGTATGGAACAGTATCACGGGCTTATGGAAGTCATCGGAGAACATATGAATCCCGATAAATACTGCGTTGGCGGCAAGGAGTACGGAATTTATAATATCTATTACGATACTCCCGACGATTTTCTTATAAGAGAGTCCCTTTCAAAGCCATATTACAAGGAAAAAATCAGACTGAGAAGCTATTATTCTCCTGCTGATGACGATTCCCCCGTATTTCTTGAAATAAAGAAGAAAATCGGCGGTATAGTTACAAAAAGACGAGTTTCAATGACGCTGGGAGAAAGCCGCGAATATCTTGCAACGCGAAAAAAGCCGCAGTCGGAGAAGTATATACAGAATCAGGTTTTCAAGGAGCTTGACGCTTTCCTTGACCATTACCCCGTTTCACCGAAGCAGTACATAAGCTATCAGAGAGAGGCGTTTTTCGGCAAGGATAACAAGGATTTCCGACTTACCTTTGACCGTAAGCTGACAGAGCGCAGATACGACCTCGGACTTGATTGCAGCAGCTATGGCAACTTTATAATCGAAGCCGATCAGCGGCTTATGGAAGTGAAAATATCCGATTCAATGCCCGATTGGCTTCTTCACAAGCTTTCGGAGCTTGGAATATACAAGACAAGTTTCTCGAAGTATGGCAGAGCGTATATGTCCTATGTGCAGGAGCAGGCTGCCAAAAGCCGTATTTACATATCGGGAATTTCAATGGTAAATAATAAAATATTAATCAACAGGAGTGTATAAAATGTTAGCGGCAATTAATTTTTTTGGAAATGTATTGAGAAATGAAACGGAAACAGCAGGAACGGATATTTTCGCTTCTCCCTCAGCTCAGGCGGTAAGTGAGATAACAATAGGACAGTTCTGCTTGTGCGTAGGTGCGGCACTTGTTATCGGATTCCTCATCAGCCTTGTGTACATATTCTGTCACAGAAAAGAGGGTTATTCACAGAGCTATGTATTCACAATAATAATGCTTCCCACAATCGTTTCGCTTATTCTTCTTCTCATCAATACCACAGCAGGAGCTCTCAGTCTTGCAGGTGCATTTACCCTTGTGCGATTCCGAAGCGTGCCCGGCGACCCGAAAGATATAGCGTATATCTTCTTTGCAATGGCGGCAGGTGTTGCCTGCGGTATAGGATATATCGGCTTTGCCGTTGTATTCTTTGCTGTGCTTGGCGTTGTGATGTTTGTGCTGTCTGAGGTGAATTTCGGCGGCTGTAAGACAAGACATATGACATTGAAGATTACTATTCCCGAAAATCTCGATTATCAGGGAGTTTTCGACCCTGTGCTTTCAAAGTACACAAGATTCCACAAACTGAGACGAGTTAAGACAACTAATTTCGGTACGCTTTTTGAGCTTATTTATTCCGTTGATGTGTCTGAGGATATCGACCAGAAGAAATTTATCGATGAGCTTCGTGCGCTTAATGGAAATATGACAATCAATCTCGTATTCTTTAAATACGACGATAAGATTTACGAGGGTTAAGTTTGTAAGGGGGACAATCCAATGTTGTGGAAAGTCCCCTTTGACAATGTTAAGGTTTTATGATACAATAATAAAGGAATACTTCTAAGAGGAAAATTCTAAAATTTTTAAGGCGGGGAATATTTATGAATTATAAAAGAATTATTGCGGCAGCAATGTCAATGATTATGATGACAGCTGTAACAAGCTGCGGAAATGACAAGGAAATTGTCAGTGATTGGGAATCTCCTCTCGGCACAGAGGAAACTACAGAGCCGAAGGAGAGCAAAAAAACCGAGACAAAGCCCGTAGGAACAGAAACTGCAACTGAAAAAACTGCGGATAAGACTACGGAAAAGGCTGAAAAGACAACAGCTGATAAGAAAAAAACGACAACAACTGCAAAAGTGACTGCTAAAAAAACAGATAATAATTCTTCTGAGGAAGGCAATTCCGAGGAAAACAACGAAGAAAATAATTCAGAGGAAAATAGCGGAAATACTGAGGAAACTCCGCAGGCTACAGAAGCTGAGAAGAAACCGACAACTCCCACAGTTACGACTGTTGTGACTGAGCCTGAAAAAACCTTTGACGCAGAAATCACTTTTAACGAGACAGTTTCCGTTAAGGGTATAAATGCGGAAGCAAGCGGCTCTGTTGTAAAAATTACAGCAGGCGGCGATTATATCGTAAAAGGCAGTACTTCAAACGGTCAGATTTACATAAGCACTGCAACTGAGGAAAAGGTTGAAATCACCCTTGATAATGTAAATATCTCCTGCGGCGGCGGTCCTGCTATTTTTGTGAACGAGGCGAAAAGATGCGTTCTCAAGCTTGCTGAGGGAAGTGTGAACTATCTGCGTGACAGCGGCAGGGACAAGATTAATGACGGTGTTATTTTCTCAAATGATACTCTCAGAATCAAGGGTGAGGGATATCTCGAAATCAATGCTGGAAATGCACACGGAATCGCAAGTGATGATAATGTTATCATTGAAAGCGGCGAATACGTTATAAATTCCATAAAATCTGGAATTATTGCAAATGATGATATAGAAATAAACGGAGGCGAACTGACTATATTCGGCGGTACTAATGGCATGAAGTCAAAGGGTACTATGAATATTAATGGCGGAACAGCGTGGATTTGCGGCGGCAGTAAGGAGGAAAAAAGCTCAATTTATGCGGCAGCAGGGCTGTATTACACAGGCGGCTATGTCTATGCGGCGGGAAATATGGTAACACCTCCTACTGAAACGCCCAATCCTTATATCGTAGTGAACTGGACAAGCGGACTGCCTGCTGAAAGTACTGTCGGATTCGTTCTTGGCGGAACTGAGTTTGCAAAGCTTACTCCAAAAACAAATTTCAGATGTGTTATGATGCTTGCTCCTGATATTCTTATCGGTGACGGCTTTACGCCTTTTGTCAACGGTGAAGGAAACGGTGATTTCACTGTAGCTGAGGGACAGAATCTTTATGTGATTGAATAATTAAAAGGGCGCTTTGTGCGCCCTCAGTCTGTAGAAAAAGGTATGTTGCATAATGGACACGGCACGCCGTGACCGCAATTTCGGAACGAAATTCAGGTTTTTCGACAATCTCAGGGCGCTTTGTGCGCCCTTTTTTGCTGTTATTACGATTTATTATTGGAAATATTTTCACTCATTTTTGAAATAATTACATTTTAATTCATATATTTCAACTTAATTAATACGTAAACATAAAATACTTATTAAAAATGTAGTAACACAATTTGTGGGTGTTTTGCGCAATTGTGCAATAAAGTGTAGTTTAGTGTATAATTGTCTATTGATAATAATTGCTATTTGCAATATAATAGAATCAGCAATTGAGAATATTGACGTTCTGAAGCGAACATCCTTCCCTCTCATGTGTTTAGCCTCAGACGTTGAACAACTGCTTACTGCAGAAGTTGAATTGGTTAATTATTGAACTAATTCCTTTCATTTGTGATTTTTTCATGTTTTCTATTCTCAATAACTTATTTTAACTTATTATTTATGGCTTACTCCTCAGTGCTAAGCGATGAAAATCGTATGGAGTGTAACCGACACCTCAAAAGAGGTGTATTTTTTTACTTTGTGAAACTTGTGTGAAAATTTATATAAACATATTGACGAGTTATTTAAATCGTGATATAATATATTTAAAGGCACAATAGGGGGCAATGAAATGAAGAAGAATATATACAGTATAGTGCTGACGGATAACGTTATCCGCGCTGTTGATGCGGAAGCCTATAGATTGGGGACAAATCGTTCAAATCTTATAAATCAGATTCTTGCAGAGCATTTGTCCTGCGTTACGCCTGAAATGCAGATGCGGAACATTTTCGATGCTGCTGAAATACTTTTGCATGGTGAAATGCTTATGGTACAGCAGAATTCGCCCTCGGTGCTTATGCTCAGAACGGCTTTGCAGTATAAATATCGTCCTACGGTCAATTATAAAGTTGAACTGGAGCGCGAACCAAAAGAGTATATGGGCAGGCTGAAAGTGCAGATAAGAACGCAGAATATGGCTCTTGTGAACTGCTTCAATCAGTTTTTTGAGGTGATTTCCACTGCTGAGGAATCGCTGTTCGCGGCTTTCGGAATAAGAGGCTATAAATCCACGGTCACGCGGGATTGCTTTACAAGGCTTCTTATAAATAATCCTCAGCTTAATGAGGAGAAAAAAGGCGCGGTAATCGGGGAATATCTGAATATGCTCAACAAGGCGGTCAGAAATTATTTTTCTGCTCCCGATGACCTGCAATTTGCAATAAGCGCATATAGTGCCGATTTTGCGGCATTTATCAATGAAAATATAATATAGGGGGATTGGATTATGAATGGAGAAAAATTTACTCAGAAATCACTGGACGCTGTAAGAAAGGCTCAGAGTATCGCTGTAATGCGTGCAAATTCTGTTATTGAGCCTGTTCATCTCTTAGGAGGACTTATCAAACAGGAAAGCGGACTTATTCCGCAGCTTATCAAGAAAATGGGTATAGATTCCGATATGCTTGAAAGAGAGACGGATAAAAAGCTTGATTGTCTGCCGAAAGTGACGGGAAGCGGCAGAAGCAGCAATATGGGGATATCTGCGGAATGTGACAGGGTTCTTGTTTCCGCGGAGGAAATTGCCGCAAATATGAAAGATGAGTACATCTCCGTTGAGCATATCATGCTTGCACTCATCGAAAGCAAAGACAGGGACGTTTCAGCAATTCTTGGAATGTTCGGCATTGACCGAGACCGATTCCTTACTGCGCTTATGTCTGTCCGCGGAAATACCCGTGTTACAGGGGAAAATCCCGAGGAAACATATGATGTGCTTGCGAAATACGGGCAGGAGCTTGTGGGACTTGCCCGACAGAACAAGCTTGACCCTGTTGTAGGAAGAGACAGCGAAATCCGCAACGTTATACGCATACTTTCCAGAAAAACAAAAAATAATCCCGTTCTTATCGGTGAGCCGGGAGTTGGCAAGACTGCTATTGCAGAGGGACTTGCTCTGCGTATTGTGGCAGGAGATGTGCCTGACAGCCTGAAAGACAGAAAGGTATTTTCTCTTGATATGGGCGCACTTATTGCAGGTGCAAAATACCGCGGCGAATTTGAGGAACGTCTGAAAGCTGTTCTCAATGAGATAAAAAACAGTAACGGTCAGATTATACTTTTTATTGATGAGCTTCATACAATCGTTGGGGCAGGCAAGAACGACGGCGCTATGGATGCTGGAAATCTGCTTAAACCTATGCTTGCGCGTGGTGAGCTTCACTGTATAGGTGCTACAACTCTTGATGAATACCGTAAATATATTGAAAAGGACGCGGCTCTGGAACGTCGTTTTCAGCCTGTTATGGTTGATGAGCCTACAGTTGAAGATACTATTTCAATTCTCCGCGGACTTAAAGAGAGATATGAGGTTTTCCATGGCGTGAAAATCAGCGATAATGCCCTTATATCTGCGGCTGTGCTGTCAAACAGATATATCAGCGACAGATTCTTGCCCGATAAGGCAATTGACCTTATTGATGAAGCCTGTGCAACTATCCGCACGGAAATGGATTCCATGCCTACTGAGCTTGATATTATATCAAGAAAAATTGTCCGCCTTGAAATCGAGGAAACTGCTCTGAAAAAGGAAAGTGACACTATTTCAAAAGAACATCTGGAGGAAATTCAGAAAGAACTTTCGGAACTCCGTGAGCAGTTCAATGCTATGAAAGCGCAGTGGGAGAATGAAAAAACAGATATTTCTGCTGTTCAGAAGCTCCGTGAGGAAATTGAAAACGTCAGCGGACAGATTGAACAGGCAGAGCGTGAATATGACCTTAACAAAGCCGCTGAACTGAAATATGGCACTATGCCTAAGCTGAAAAATAAGCTTGCAGAACTTGAATCTCAGGCTGAAAATAAAAATGAGGAGAATCGTCTCCTTCGCGACAGAGTAACGGAGGACGAAATTGCGAAAATTGTCTGCCGCTGGACAGGTATTCCCGTTTCAAAGCTTATGGAGGGCGAAAAGGAAAAGATTCTGGGACTTGAAGCACTTCTGCATAAGCGTGTTATCGGGCAGGACGAGGCTGTTACTAAGGTGAGTGAGGCTATTATCCGTTCAAGAGCAGGCATACAGTCTCCTGACAGACCTATTGGCTCATTCCTTTTCCTCGGACCTACCGGCGTGGGAAAAACGGAGCTTGCAAAGGCGCTTTCTGAAATACTTTTTGATGATGAAAAGAATATCGTCCGCATAGATATGAGCGAATATATGGAGAAATTCAGCGTAAGCCGCCTTATTGGTGCGCCTCCCGGATATGTGGGTTACGACGAGGGCGGTCAGCTTACGGAAGCTGTACGCAGAAAGCCCTATTCTGTTGTGCTTTTTGATGAGATTGAAAAGGCTCATCCCGATGTTTTCAATGTTCTGCTCCAGATACTTGATGACGGACGTATAACCGATTCTCAGGGAAGAACGGTTGATTTCAAGAATACTATTATTATACTCACTTCCAATCTTGGCTCGCCTTATATCCTTGAAGGTATCGGCTCTGACGGGGAAATCACGGTGGAGGCAAGAGAAATGGTTGAAAATCTGCTTAAACAGCAGTTCCGTCCTGAATTTCTCAATCGTCTGGACGAGATAATCTTCTATAAGCCTCTTGCCAAAACTGAAATTATCAGAATTGTTGACCTTATGCTCGGAGAACTGCAAAAGCGCCTCGATGATAAGCATATCAGTATAAATGTAACTGATGCCGCCAAAAAGCATATTGTTGACTGCGGATATGATGTGAATTTCGGAGCAAGACCGCTGAGACGCTATATTCAGCGCACTGTTGAAACTCTTGCGGCAAAATGTATTCTTGGCGGAGGTATATCTGCCGGTGATACGATAACAATAGATGTTGACGGAGATAAACTAATTGCGGAATAATCGGGAAAAATAGAATTTTTTTATAGTCGGTTTTTATAAAAACGGAATTGTTTTTGCCGTAGAATCGGTCAAAATGTCATTTTTTTGCAAATAGCTTGACAAATAGCGAAAATAGGTATATAATGCAATTATCTTAAGAAATGGAGGAAATATGAAATGACTAAATCTGAACTTATCAATGTTGTTGCTTCTAAGACAGAAACAACTAAGAAGAATGCTGAGGCTGCTGTAAACGCAATGCTCGAAGCTGTTACTGACGCTCTTGTAAACGGTGAGAAGGTATCTCTCGTTGGCTTCGGTACTTTTGAGGTTCGCGACAGAAAGGAAAAGCAGGTTATCAATCCTCAGACAAAGAAGAAGATGATTGCTCCCGCTTCAAAGGCTCCTGCATTCAAGGCAGGTCAGGCACTCAAGAACGCTGTAAACAAGTAGTAAGCGTATTAACGGAGGAATAGTAATGGCAAAGAAAAAAGCTGACACTAAAGCTGCACAGGTTAAGACAGAGGCTGAGGTTGTTACAGCGGAGGTTGTGGCTGAGGCTGCTCCTGCTGTAGAAATTCCTGCTGAGGAAGCTCCCAAGGCAATAGTTGCTAAGAAGCCTGCTGCAAAGAAATCTGCAACAAAGAAAACTGCTGAAAAGAAGCCCGCTGAGAAAAAGGCTTCCACAAGGAAGACAGCTCCCAAGACAAATCTGTTCATTCAGTATCAGGGTGCTGAGGTTTCATATGCAGACCTCGTAGAAAAGGCTAAGGCTGACGCTGGAGTTGACGCTCCTAAGAATATTAATCTTTATGTTAAGCCTGAAGATAATATGGTTTATTATGTTATCGATGAAAAGGTTGGCGGATTTGTCCTTGCATAATTCTGCTTTAAGACTCTTAATAAGCGATTCAGAACGCTCCCGATTTGTTTCGGGAGCGTTTTTGCAGGAAGTGAATATACAAATAGTACAAATCGATGCTGAATATACTATATATTAAGTATTCTTTTTGATATTATACATGTAATAATTATGCGATTTTTAGTCATGAAGTATCGAATAAGTATAGAAAAGTGTTACTTTTGTATAAAATTGCTAAAATACAAGAAGAATATTTTATACGGAAAGTTTTTAAAAAGTGTTGCATAATAGTAAAATATATGTTATAATAAATTGTAATAAAATGAGGGACTATGTTTTGAAAGAAAAGGAGTTTCGTAGTCCTCGTTTTTTTAACATATATAAATTTATATTTTAAAGGAAGGGTGATTTTTTTATGAAAAAATCTTTGGGGAAACGCATTTTAAGCGGCGTTACCTCGGCTTTACTCGGCATTTCGGCTCTCACTCAGGCTGTCCCTCTCAATAATGGCGGTCTGTTGAAAGCTGTGGCGGCGGAAAGTGAATCGCCGAAATATCCAAATGCATACACTGTTGAAAATCTGCTTACGGATTACAACGTTGTGTCTTTTGGAGACCTCACTCAAAACGACCATATTGTTGGTGCAATACTTGCAGCAGGAACACTGACTTCTGATATTCCAGGAGGAGCATTTTTTGGTGATGCTGCAAAATCTCCGTCATATATTGGGAATGTTGAAAAATTAGCGGGATATAGTGCTAATAACTTTTTCAATAATAGTGGGGACAATAGTTATACTAATGATTTTTCATTGAATGGTGTATATTATCTTGAAAGTGAAAATAATGTAGTAAACACAACATTTAGTTATGACGGTATATCATATCCTGCATTTACCCAAATTAATGAACCCTATTTTGATGCAGCTTCAGCAAAGGCGAGTGTTTCTGCATGGTCTGAAGATAAGCGCAGTGCAGAAGATGCATGGGTGGTATCTGAAACGGAACTGGAACAAACAGGTGGTTTTGGTTGGATGACTTGTACACTGAAAATTCCTGTATCAGATAAAACGCCAAAAAACATTGTTATACCCGAAGAAATCTACAACTCTTTAACTGAAATTCGTTTCATTGGCGAGGACGGTCAGTCTCCTGATATTAACAAGCTTTCACAAATGGGATTGACAATAACGGTTGAGGGTCAGCCGGAACCATTGAATTCTGCAATGGACCCCAGTACAAGTAATCCTAATTTTAGTTTGAATTTCCTTGTTAAATATGAAGTGCCTCCAATGTTTCCGATGGGAATGCCAATGTCAAAACCATTAGAGGGCGCTTTCAAAGGAATAAACGGCGATTCAAACGGTGGTCAGGTTAATCTTATGGGTATGAATCTTGTATGGAACTTCCCAGACGCTACAGGTGAATTGTACGTCAGCCCTACAACAGGACATATCGTCGCTCCCAATGCAAAAGTAGTTATTCTCGGCGGCGAAGGCGGAGTAATTGCTGATGAAGTTGTAATCGGACAGGAAATACACTATCTTCCATATAATAAAAATACTCAAAAAGATAAATCAATCATAATTGCTAAAATGATTGAATCGGGACAAAAAGTTATCAGCGGTTCAAAATTTAAGCTGTCAATAACTAAGGAGCCTCCGAAAGACCTTAATGGTGTGAAAATCGATGGAATTGAAGTTGAAAACGGATTACAAGAAATTGTATTCGACGGAAATTCAATGATAAGCGGACTTAAAAATGGTACTTATTCTGTTGAGGAGATAGAAGCTCCTGATGGTTATACCTGTATTCCTGAATTTACATTTACGATTGATAAAGAAACCATAACTTTAAATGATGCTGAAAATGCAGATGGAGTTAAATTAAGCGGCAATACCTTTAGAGTTGTTGATGAGGAAAGTGAAATCTCAATCAGTAAGGTGGATATAGCTGACGAAAAAACTGAACTCCCCGGTGCAAAGCTTATACTCAGCGGTGAGAAAATAACAGATGAAGATGAGAAGAAAATAACAATTACTGATGAGATGGTTCCTAATGGGTTCACCTCGGTTGATAGTGCTGATAATTTAACAAGTGGTCAGTATAATATCACAGACGGCGTGCTTACATGGGTTTCATACTCTGATGAAATGGTGCTTACAAAGCTTCCTGATGGTAAGTATAAGCTTACTGAGCTTATAGCTCCTGATGAATACTTTGCTATCGGTGAAAGCTGGAATTTCACAGTTGAAAACGGTGTAGTTTCAGCAGATGATGTAAAATATTCTAATGGTTCATATGTTAAAGTTACAGGTGAAAATTATATTGTTGTAGGAAATACAACATCAGATGAGCCTATTGTTGAAGAAGATAAAGTTATCACAATCAGCAAAACAGACATGGGCGGTACAAATGAGGTTGATGGTGCTGAATTCAAACTGACAATCATCAGTGATAAGCCTGAGAACTTTGACGGTGTTGAAATCAACGGAACTAAAGTTGAAAATGCCAAAACAGAACTGACATTCAGCGGAAAACAGACAGTTCTTAAAGGTCTTAAAAATGGTACATATGAACTTGAAGAAACAGTAGCTCCCGACGGTTATACAGTAGTATCCAAGTTTAAATTTACTGTAAAAGACGGTGAAGTTACACTGGATGAATCCAATACTACAGGCGATAGCGTAGTTGAGGAAAACGGCACTATTACTATTAAGGATGATATCTCACGTATTTCAATTGATAAGAAAGATATCACAGGTGAAAATGAAGTTATAGGTGCAACACTTACACTCACAAACAAAGACCTGAGCGATGAGCAGTGGAGTAAGATTCTTGAAGAGAATCTCGCACTTACAGCTGTTGAGAACGGTGTAACATGGAAATCCACTGACAAGGCAGTTGAAATTGTTGGACTTCTCGACGGAACATACACATTATCCGAGACAGCAGCAGACGGAAAATTTGTAGCAGAGGACGGAAAGACATATACTATCGTTGACAGCAACGTTGAATTCGAAATTGTAAACGGTGAAATCGTTGCAGATAGCGTTAAGGGCGCTGAAAAGGAATAC
>JAFXDK010000062.1 GCA_017521805.1 Ruminococcus sp.
ACTGTTGATTGTAATAAATGTAGAAGTGAATGTCCCATGCGTGATGGTATTCTTTAAAAAAGGGTTCGTCAACTTTCAGTTTGTTAGAGTGACAAATTCCAATAGGTCGAACAGTTAGGAAAATAAGAATTTATGGAGGTGATTTTGTGATTAGAGAAGCAACGCAAGAAGACACTTTAGCTTTGGCAGAATTGGCAATAAAATTGTGGTCCGGTCATACAATATTGGAATTAAAAACATTATTTCTTGACCTTATATGCAGTGATAACGCTGTTGTTTTCATTAAATATGTCGATAATAAAGCAATAGGTTTTGCACAGTGTCAGCTAAGAAATGATTATGTTGAAGGAACAGATACATCTCCTGTCGGATATTTAGAGGGGATTTTTGTTGAGGAAGAATATAGGCATAACGGATACGCTAAGGAGTTTCTTTCAAAATGCGAAAATTGGGCAAAAGAAAGACATTGTACTGAATTTGCAAGTGATTGTGCAATTGACAATGAAATTAGCTTTAAATTTCATTTATCAATGGGATTTGAAGAAGCAAACCGCATTATTTGTTTCAGAAAAGATATATAAAGGGCATCTCTAAAAACCCCTTTTGAGAAAAAACAGCTATGCACGACATCTGCTTCGTCAACCTCCCTTGGAGTGCGAAAGCACGCCTTCGGAAGCTTTTCTTGCAGCTGCCGCACCTATCTGTTTTTTCTTTAATCAAACGAGTTTTTAGAGATGCCCTAAAGCTATTAGGAAACTTTCCATTATCGGTAAAAAAACAGATCTGCAATAGGAATTATGAGGTTAGATGTTATGAATGATTCATTGCGTGAGAGCTTAAGTTATTTTGGCTTATACAAAAAAATGTTTAGTGTTCAGAAAAATATTATTCCCGAATCTGTTTCATTCGGAAACGACAAAGATCAATATTTTTTATATTATGAACCTGATAATATTATGAGTGACAAAGTTATTATATGGGTACATGGCGGCGGATGGAATGCCGGGACACCAAAGTATTTTGACTTTGTCGGTCAGTGCATTGCCAATGCAGGGTATCGCTTCGTTTCGATCGGGTACAGACTGTCGCCAAAGAACAAGTATCCATGTCAGATTGAAGATGTGTGCAGCGGATATAAGTCAGCGATACGATATCTGAACGAAAAGAATATCAATACATCAAAAGTGATCGTTTCGGGGCCGTCTGCCGGAGCGCATCTATCATCTATCCTGTGCTACAGCAAGACGGTGCAGGATGAGTATGATACGGATGTGTCAAATATCATAGGCTTTATCGGAGTTGGCGGACCGTACTGCTTTTCCGTTAAGACATCTCTGTCTGTAAGGATACTGCTTGATCAGTTATTCTCCAAAGACTATGACAGAACAAACGGAGAACCGTGTTCACTTATGACTAAAAATCATATTCCCATGCTTCTGATTCAAAGCAGGCACGACGGATTAATAGATTTTTCGTGTGCAGAACGATTATATGAAAAGGCAAAGAGCGTTGGAAATGAATGTGAACTCTATGAAGTTGTTGATAAGAAGAATACACATTCATGGTATACGGCTGGAATGTTCCTTGAAACACGAATCGAAAACCAAGGATTAGAAAAATTTTTCTCATGGATTGAAAAATTATAATTTAACAGTAATACATATTTTTGTCGAGTTGATAAACTGATTTACAAATCGGAATCTGGTGGGGAATCCCCGCAAATTCCAATTTGGTCGAACAGTTAGGAAAATAAGAATTTGCAGGAGCAGCAATATGGGTGTTAATAAAAAAGGAAAACGCAAGATTTGCGTTGAAAACAAGGAATACGTTTGGTATGTAAACGAAGATTATGATAGCCCATACTATATATTGAATATATTCTCTGAAGATAAATCACTCATTGTGTCCTGTCCGTTGAAAACTGAAACCGCATACCTAATTAGCAAAGGCTTGGCATTTCAAAATCAAAAAACAAGTGGTGTTTGGAATAGATATTTATTGCCATTTCTTATCCCTGAAATTATTACACCCGTTTATGTTGCTAAGATAATATCTTGGGCAACAAACGGTGCAAACGCCACATTGGTAGAATGGAATGGCAGAGATATTCCAGTATAACAAATCCCAACTCAACAGCAAGTCTCCATAAATTCCACTCACTGTCCGCACTGCGGATGATGCACAAATTACAGGAGGAAAAACATGAAACCGGATGACTGGCGTTTACTGAATGACACAGAATTTCTGCGGAATCAGCCCCTTGCCGCAATGACAGCAAATGAAATGCTGGAGCATTTCTCCCATCTGAAGCACTGCCATTTCTGCTGGGAGTCCCTGCCGGAGCAGAAGCTGTGTTACCATCCGATCTGGTTCGTGACGGCGGATGGGGAAACCTGTGTCTGTGACAAGTGTTTTTCTGATCTGAAAGAAACGCTGCATCTGACAGAGGATGAGGATTTGTTTGATTTTTAGGAGGTCACCATGAAAACAACGCTGCAATGCAACGGGAAACTGGTAACAATCAAAGGACATCACATGCATGTCTACACACAGGGAAACAAAAATCACCCCAAACTCGTTCTGATGTCCGGTTCAGGTACGATCGCACCCGTCTATGATTTTAAAGTGCTCTATGAGAAACTGGCGGCACATTTCAGAATCATCGTCATTGAGAAATTCGGCTATGGATATTCGGATATTTATGAATCCCCCTGTGATATTGATTCCCTTGTTGGTATGCAAAGGCAGGCATTGACGACCATCGGCGAAACCGGACCGTATCTTTTAGCACCGCATTCCATGTCAGGATTAGAAGCAATTCGCTGGAAGCAGACCTATCCGGAGGAGGTCGCTGCCATCATCGGGCTGGATATGGCAATGCCCAGCATCTACCAGAGCTGGACGGAACAAGAGCTGGAAAGAAGAATGCGGATCATAAAATGGGCAGGGAAATTCAGATTTGCAAGCTTTCTCTCCCAATTAAACCACCGTTCCCTAACGAACGAAGAAATTGCGCAGCACAAGCTTTTGAGAAAACGAAATGCGTTTAACCGCTGCATCCTCAACGAGGGCTATGCCATTTTCAGCAACGTGGAAACCATCTGCAGGGATGGGAAAATCCAATGTTCGACCTTGTTGTTTTCCTCAAATGGCAAGCAGACTTCAGCGGGCTGGCTGGAGCATCAGCAGAATTTTGCGTCCGACATGAATGCAAAGCTCATTCGCTATGACTGCGGACATTATCTTCATCATTTCAAAAGTGAAGAAATGTGCAGGGAAATCCTTGCTTTTGTGAATGGTATCGAACAATAGCATCTGGTCATACTGTTTTATTAGAATTTGGCATAACAGGAGGTCCACATGAAATTCACCTGCTGCCCGCACTGCGGCTGATGGAGAAATTGCAGGAGGAAGAGGCGAGTGAAACGTAAATAAGAATTTTGGAGGTATTTAAAATGAAACTTGACGGTTTTGGATTATTCGTGGACGATATGGCCACAATGATACGTTTTTATAGAGATGTACTCGGTTTTGAAATTACCGAAGATGAGAATGCAGAAAATGTATATCTAATTAAAGACGGAACGCTTTTTATGCTTTACGAACGAAAAAATTTTGAAAAAATGACGAGTAGAAAGTATGAATATCTCAAGGGTCTTAATGGGCATTTCGAAATTGCTCTTTATGTTGATACCTTTGATAAAGTTGATAAGGCTTATCATGACGCAATTTCAAAGGGTGCCATTTCGGTATTGCCGCCCGAAAATGAGCCATGGGGACAGCGTACCTGCTATATAGCCGATCCAGAAGGAAATCTGATTGAGATTGGCTCTTTCAATCGCCCGTTTGAAAGCAAAACAAATTTTAATGGAGTGCAGTAACAAATTCCAATAGGTCGAACAGTTAAGAAAATAAGAATTTTGCAGGAGGGTAAAATGATAAAAAAACAAATTTGAAAGATTGTGCTAACTCGATTGATGAGATGTTCAGATATAAGAGAGTCGGTACACTGAACAATCATATGTTAAATGTGTTGCAGGCTAAAAAACAGGACTTTAGATTTTCATGTGCATGAAAACTCCGACGAAATGTTTTATTGTATTGAAGGCGAATTTGATATTGAATTTGAGGACGGATTAATACATTTGCATGAAGGCGATTTTATAATTATACCTAAAGGTACTAAGCATCGTCCAGTCTGTAAGGCATTAGTCAAGTGCCTATTAATTGAGACGGAAGGCACTTTAAATAAAGACAATACAGGCGGCACTTACAAAGAGTAACTTAGTACCTTTTCGTTAAATTCCAATTTACACA
>JAFXDK010000063.1 GCA_017521805.1 Ruminococcus sp.
ATATGGATTATTCTGTTATCTCTGTCAGGATAATGTGGAACAGTGGGTTGATTTCGACAATAACACCTGCGATTTCAACTCCGAAAGCTTTATAAAAACTCTTGAATTATGTCGTGATTTAAAGCTTGTATTTGATGAAATCCCCGATTATCAGAATATGACGCAGGAAGAAACGCTTGCTTTGGAGGAGTGGAATGCGGCGTTGTTAAAAAATAAGGAGGCTCTGCTTGGCTGGGGCGGCGGTTCAATGGTACATCTGGAAGGACCGAAATATGCAGCTCAATTTGGCTTAAAAATGGAGGATATAACACTTGTGGCAAATCCAACGAAAAATGGCGGCGGAACAATAAGCGGCGGTGATTATTATTCTGTTCTCAACAGTGGAAACTGCACCGAGGGCGGCTGGGCGTATATGTGCTGGCTGCTTGGAAAAAACAAGCAGGAGGAAATTGGTTTTCATATGTTTCCTGTAAGAAAGGACTCTTTTTATAAGTGTACGTCACAACAGCGTGTGGCAACGGAAAGTGCTTCGGCGGCAGGCGGCATGAACGGTTTAAGATTTGAATACGACCCCACAATCACAGAAGAACAGTGTGAATATATAGTCGGCTTTATCGAAAAATGCAACAGTTTAGACGGATTTCGCTCAAAGGTGCGTGAAATTCTCGACGATGAATATGAGAGTTTTATCGGCGGAGAAATCACAGCGGAGCAGTGTGCGGAGCGTATACAGAGCAGAATGGAGATTTATCTCAGCGAAAACGGTTGATGTTTTAAAAAAATAGGTAGGGACACGGCGTGCCGTGTCCGCGTATCAATCATAAATAATAAATTTCCCGAATAAAATTTATCGGGTGATATTATGAGAAAAATAATAGCTGTTTTTGTATCTTTTGTCTTATTATTGACGAATATTGAACCAATGTATACTATTGCTGATGATACAACAAATTCCGCAAAAGCATATGTTCTTATGGAGCCGACCACACAGACCTTCCTCGACAGTGAAAACGCAGATTTGCGGCTGAATGTGGGCTATCTTTCAAAGCTTATGACGATTCTGCTCATAGCCGAGGATATTGAAACGGAGAAATACACTATGTCAACGGAGCTTACCGCATCATCGACGGTAACAGGCACAAAGGGCGCAGTAGTATGGCTTGAAGCAGGGGATAAAATGACCGTTGAGGAACTGCTGAAATCTGTGATTATTGGCAATGCCAACGATGCCGTGACAGTCCTTGCTGAAAAATCGGAGCAGACTATTGAAAATTTCGTAATGCGTATGAATACCGAGGTATTTGACTTGGGACTGCGAAATACAGCCTTTTATTCCCCATATGGCTACTATGACGAAAGGGAGTACACAACGGCTCACGATATGGCAGTGATATGCTCACAGTTGGCAAAATACGAGTTTCTGCGCCCCTATTTCAAGACATGGCGGGATTTCGTAAAATCGGGGCAAACGGAGCTTGTCAGCGAAAACAGACTTGCTAACAGCTACGAAAGGCATATCGGCTTCAAGGCGGCACACTCCGACGAAACGGGGTATAACATAGCCGAGGGCGGCATGAACGAATCAGGGGATTGCTATATTGCCGTAGTTCTCGGTGCGGACAACGAGGACGATATGTATAAACAGGCAAAAAGCCTTATGAAAAGCGGATTCACAGATTATAAAGTAACAGCAACAATGTTTCCCGACGAAATGCTTATGCCGATGAAGATTCGCGGTGGCTGTGATACAGCGGTGGAAATTGTCCTCAGACAGCAGAGCAGACTTGTTGTGCCGAAAAGCGTGGGAGAGCTTAGTACAAAGGTGGTACTTCCCGAATATCTGACAGCTCCTGTGAAAAAAGGGCAGGTGATTGGTACAGCGGCATTTTACAGTGACAAAAATCTTGTCTGCGAAATAGATATAATAGTAAAAGATGATGTGAAAAAGCTGTCCGTGGGATATATTTTTAAAGAAATGTTGTGCAATATGATAGAATAAATCTGTTTGAAATTGTATTGTTTTTACAAAAGTGGATTTGTTTAACAAATCCTGCTTAAATCCACTTGAAAAATTTACGAAAACATGTTATAATTATGAAGATAATTTTTATAGTGCGGTTAGGTGTGCTTATCCGCATATTTGGAGGTACAAACAATGTCATTAAAGCTTAACACAAAATATCTTCAGGATTTTGTAAACGCCGATGAAATGGCAGGCATCAAGGCACAGGTTGAAACTGCTGCTGATATGCTTCACAATAAATCAGGTCTCGGCAACGACTTCCTCGGCTGGGTAAATCTTCCCACAGATTACGACAAAGAGGAGTTCGCACGTATAAAGGCTGCTGCTGAGAAAATCAAGTCCAATTCCGATATCCTTATTGTTATCGGTATCGGCGGTTCATACCTTGGCGCAAGAGCTGCTATCGAGCTGCTCAAATCGCCTTTCTACAACAACATGAAGAAAGACACTCCTGACATATACTACGTTGGAAACAGCATTAATCCTACATATCTCAACGAGGTTATCGCTCTTTGTGAGGGCAAGGATTTCTCTGTAAACGTAATTTCCAAGTCAGGTACAACAACTGAGCCCGCACTTGCTTTCAGAATCTTCAAGAAAATGGTTGAGGATAAGTACGGCAAGGAGGAGGCTAAGAACCGTATCTTTGCTACAACAGACAAGGCAAGAGGAACTCTCAAGAACCTTTCAGACGCTGAGGGATATGAGACATTCGTAATTCCCGATGACGTAGGCGGACGTTTCTCCGTTCTCACAGCTGTTGGTCTGCTTCCTATCGCTGTTGCAGGCTGCGATATCGATGCTCTTATGAAGGGCGCTGCAAAGGCTCAGCAGGAGCTTTGCGCAGATTTCGACAACAACGACTGCTACAAGTACGCTGCTCTCAGAAATATCCTCTACAGAAAGGGCAAGTCCGTGGAAATGCTCGTTTCCTACGACCCCAGCTTTGTAATGATGTCAGAGTGGTACAAGCAGCTCTTCGGCGAGAGCGAGGGCAAGGATAACAAGGGTATCTTCCCTGCATCTGTTACATTCTCTACAGACCTTCACTCCATGGGGCAGTATATCCAGGACGGCGCAAGAATTATGTTCGAGACAGTTGTGGATATAAAAACTCCCAAGCAGGACCTCTTCCTCGAAGCTGATGAGGAGAACCTTGACGGTCTCAACTTCCTCACAAACCAGAATATGTCCGTTGTAAACCGTAAGGCATTTGAGGGTACAGTTCTCGCACACACTGAGGGCGGAGTTCCCAACATGATTCTTGAGTTGGACGACACAACAGAGGAAAGTGTTGGATATATGATTTATTTCTTCGAGAAGGCTTGTGCAATTTCTGGCTATGTTCTCGGCGTTAATCCTTTCAATCAGCCCGGTGTTGAGAGCTACAAGTCAAATATGTTCGCTCTCCTCGGCAAGCCCGGATATGAGGGCGCAAAGGCTGAGCTGGAGGCTAAACTCGGCTAAGATTGGCTGAGCAGTGTTGCTGCAATGCCGACTTAATACAGGCGTTGGACATGGTCTATACGCCCTAATACAAATGAAAAATAACTCTCTGCCGCAAGGCAGGGGAAGGAGAAAAAATATGATCAAGCTTATTACAGGCAAAAAAGGTACAGGTAAAACAAAGATAATCATCGACAAAATCAACGATGCAGTAAAGTCCACAAACGGAAATATCGTTTGCATCGAAAAGGGCGATAACATCAGACGTTCTATCAGCTACAAGGTTAGATGGTGCGATGTTGAGCAGTTCAGCGTTGAGGGTATGGAGGCATTCTATGGCTTCGTAGCAGGTATGCTCGCTGGCAACTATGATATCAAGGATATCTTCGTTGACGGTATCTTCAAGATTGTTGGCAGAGATTACGAAGCTTTCGGCAATATGCTCGAAAAGCTTGACAAGCTCACAGGTGAGGATTCAGTTGTAACTTTCACAGTTTCTGCTGATGAGTCTGAGCTTACTGAGAACGTAAAGCAGTTCATCAAGTAATTATCGGATTTTGAAGTAAATTTTTCCGATATCTCTTGACATGCGGAAAAAAATAGTGTATAATATACTTTGTAATGCTTTGAAGGATTTTTTAGTATGATAATTAATTTAAAGCAGCTTTTCAGCATCACAGGCGAGTCAAAGGATTTTGACTACAGCATTGAAGCAGCAGAGCTTGACGGAATCAAGGGTTGTAATTTCAGCTCACCGGTTTCCGTAAAGGGAAGGATTTATAATAAGGCAGGCGTTGTCTATCTTAAATATAACCTCTCTTTCAATATGCTTTCAGCTTGCGACAGATGCCTGAAAGAACTGGACATCCCATATTCTTTCGACTGTGACCATATTGTTGTTCCCTCTGTAAGCGGCGATAACGATGAGTATATCGTAGCAGACGGTGAGAACATTGAGCTGAATGAAATTGCAGTAACCGATATGCTGCTGCAGATTCCCACAAAGATTCTCTGCAAGGAAGATTGCAAGGGGCTTTGCATGGTATGCGGCGCAGATTTGAACGAGGGTGACTGCGAACATCAAATATCCGAGTCGTGAGACTCTTATAAGGAGGTGCCAAAATGGCTGTACCAAAGAGAAAAACTTCTAAGGCAAGACGTGATAAGAGACGTTCTGCTGTATGGAAGCTCAATACACCTGCAATGTCCAAGTGCGATAACTGTGGTGCTTTTAAGGCTCCGCACAAGGTTTGCAAGAATTGCGGATTCTACAAGGGCGTAAAGGTTCTGAATCTGGATGAAGAATAATCTATTTCAGATAAGAGGAGGAGAGGAGGCGTAGTCTTCTCTCCTTTTTACGTTTATTATGTATTAACAGGAGGGTTACCTATGGTAAAAATTAAATCAGTCATAAAAGGCTCTCCTGCCTGCGAATGTGGAATTTCGGAGGGCGATACACTTGTAAGCATCAACGGGCACAAAATAAAAGATGTTCTCGACTATATGTACTATGCCGCCGATGTGAATATTGAAATCGGTATTATGCGAAACGGCGAGGAAATGACATTCACTGCCCGAAAGGACGAATACGACGATTTAGGGCTTGAATTCGATACTTTCCTCATGGATAGTAAACGAAGATGTTCCAACAACTGCGTTTTCTGCTTTATCGACCAGATGCCGCCCAATATGCGTGAAACTCTGTACTTCAAGGACGACGACGCGCGGCTATCCTTTTTGCAGGGCAATTACGTAACTCTGACAAATCTTAAAGATGAAGATATCGACCGAATCATTGAGATGAAGCTGAATATCAACGTTTCTGTCCACACCACAAATCCCGAGCTCCGCGTGAAAATGATGGGCAACAGATTTGCAGGTGAGAAGCTGAAATATATCTACAGACTTGCGGAAAACGGAATCAGCCTTAACTGTCAGGTTGTGTGTTGTCCCGACCTCAACGACGGGGACGAGCTGCGGCGCACACTCCGGGATTTAGGCGGACTTATGCCAAATATAAGCAGTATGGCTGTTGTTCCTGTGGGAGTTACGAAATATCGTGAAAATCTCTATCCGCTGAAAACCTTTGACAAAAAGGGCGCAGGGGAGACTATTGACATTATCGAGGAATTTCAGGCAGAATTTCTTGAAAAATACGGTACAAGAGTTGTTTTTCCCTCAGATGAATTTTTCCTTACAGCAGAGCGCGAATTGCCTGATATGGAGTATTATGAGGATTTCCCCCAGTTTGAAAACGGTGTGGGAATGTTACGTTCACTTATTGATGAATTTGAAAATGCTCTTGATTCCGCGGAATACAGCGGCGGTGAGCGACATATCACAGTAGTTACGGGATATTGCCCGTATATTGTTATAAAAAAGCTTGCTGAAATGGCTGAAAGCAGATTCAGCGGTCTGAAATGCGATGTTATGCCGATTCGCAACGACTTTTTTGGCAATACTATTACTGTCACAGGGCTTATTACCGCAGGTGACCTCATATCTCAGCTGAAAGGCAGAGATAACGGCTCAGAGCTGCTTATTTCTTCATCTATGCTGATGCAGAACAGCGAAATTTTCCTTGATGACATGACAGTTTCAGATGTGGAAAAAGCCCTTGATATAAAGATAAAAATTACTCAGAATGACGGGTATGAATTACTTGACGCCATTCTTGGAATGTGAAAGGAGATGTTAATTTATGGCATTACCTATAGTTGCAGTTGTGGGACGGCCAAACGTCGGAAAATCCACACTGTTCAACAAGCTTATCGGTCAGCGTCTTTCAATTGTTGAAGATACTCCGGGAGTTACCCGTGACCGTATTTATTCAAAGTGCGAATGGCGAGATAAGCAGTTTATGGTGGTTGATACAGGCGGTATCGAGCCCGAAAGCAAGGATATTATTCTTGCCCAGATGCGTCGTCAGTCACAGCTTGCCATTGATAAAGCAGATGTTATTATCCTCGTAACCGACATCAGATGCGGAGTAACCGCCGATGATTACGCCGTTGCGGATATGCTCCAGAAAAGCGGAAAGCCTATTGTTCTCTGCGTAAACAAGGTGGACAGCCTTGGCGAGCCTCCAATGGAGCTTTACGAATTCTACAACTTAGGTCTTGGCGAGCCTTTCCCAGTTTCCTCCGTACACGGTCACGGAACAGGCGATATGCTTGACGAGGTCTACAAGTATCTTCCCGACGGCGAAAGCGAGCAGTACGACGATGATTACATCAAGGTTGCAGTAATCGGAAAGCCAAATGCAGGAAAATCCTCATTGATAAACAAAATCGCAGGTGAGGAGCGCGTTATTGTTTCCGATATTGCAGGTACAACAAGAGATTCAACGGATACGATAATCGAAAACGAATACGGAAAATTCGTTTTCATTGATACCGCTGGAATCCGCAGAAAGTCCAAGGTCACAGAAAAGGTGGAGCATTACAGCGTACTCCGCGCGTATATGGCTGTTGACCGCGCCGATGTATGCGTTATCATGCTTGACGCAACAGAGGGCTTTACAGAGCAGGATTCCAAGGTTGCAGGATATGCACACGAACAGGGAAAAGCCTGTGTTGTAGCCGTAAATAAGTGGGATATCGTTGAAAAGGACGATAAAACAATGCAGGAATTCCGCACAAAGCTTGAAAACGATTTCAGCTTTATGTCATATGTTCCCTTTGTGTTTATATCCGCAAAAACAGGTCAGCGTATCAATAAGCTGTACGAGCTTATAAAGTATACCAACGACCAGAACAGCATGAGAATATCAACAGGAATGTTGAACGATGTTCTTGCATATGCTACTACAAGGGTACAGCCGCCGTCAGACAAGGGCAGACGACTGAAAATCTACTACATGACGCAGCCCTCAACAAAGCCTCCGACCTTTGTAACCTTTGTAAACAGAGCAGATTTATTCCATTTTTCCTACAGAAGATATATTGAAAATCAGATCCGTTCCACATTCGGTCTTGAGGGAACTCCTGTACGCTTTGTGGTACGCGAAAGAGGAGGTAACGATAAATAATGAAAGTTATGTTAGCATTGCTTATAGCCGCTGCACTTGGCTATTTTCTGGGAAGTCTCAACTTCTCCATAATTGTTGTAAGACTTTTAAAGGGCAAGGATATCAGAAAAGTGGGAAGCGGAAACGCAGGCCTTACAAATACCTACAGATGCTATGGTCCGCAGTGTGCAGGCCTTACTCTTGCAGGCGATTTGCTTAAAGGCATAGTTGCGGTATATCTTTCACAGCTTTTTGCCTCTTTGCTAAAAGCCGGATTTGCTCCCGACAACGACGTTAAGTATATCGGCTTCATTGCAGGATTTTTTGCAATAATCGGCCATGTTTTCCCAATATACTACGGTTTCAGAGGCGGAAAGGGCGTACTTGTGGGAGTTGCTTCATTCTTCCCCATTGATATCAGAGTATTCTTCGCGCTTCTTGTGATATTCATAGTAATACTTGCAATTACAAAATACGTTTCAATTTCGTCAATAATGGGTGCCGCATATGCGCCTCTTGCTATATTCCTTATGTCACTTATTGTTGACGGAAACGGCTTTGGAAGAAGTCTCCTTTATCTGCTTCTCTGCGTACCTATGGCGGCAATGGTTGTGTATATGCACCGTTCAAATATCGAGCGTCTCATTGCAGGCAAGGAAACAAAATTCACTTTCAAATTCAATAAAAATCAGTAAATAGGGTTAAGGAGGTATATCAATGGCGAATATTGTTATTCTCGGTTCGGGAGGCTTTGGCTTGAGCCTTGCCATAACAGCCTACAAAACAGGCAGACACAGCGTTACTGTCTGGTCAAAATTTCAGGAGGAAATCGACAATATCAGATTAAAGGGCGAGCATGTTAAAAAGCTTCCCGGAGTGGCAATTCCCCCTGAAATACGTCTTACAAGCGATATTTCTTGTATCAGCGGCTGTGATATTCTTATTTTCGGTATACCTTCAAGCTTTCTCCGTCCCGTTGCTCAGCTTGCAAAACCCTATGTAACAAAGGATATGGTTGTTGTCAACTCGGGCAAGGGCATCGAGGAGGGCAGCTTAAAGCTTCTCAGTCAGGTTATTGAGGAAGAACTGGGAACAGAAAAGCTTGTTGTGCTGTCAGGGCCCTCTCATGCTGAGGAGGTTGCACGCTCAATTCCAACTGCTATAGTTGCGGCTTCAAAGGATAAGGAATCCGCTAAGTATATACAGGAACAGCTGGGCAGCAACACTCTGAGAATATATCTCAATGATGATGTTACAGGCTGTGAACTGGGCGGCGCGCTGAAAAATATTATTGCTCTCTGCTGCGGTATTTGCTTAGGGCTTGGCTATGGCGATAATACAAAGGCGGCACTTATGACAAGGGGAATCCACGAGATTATGCGTCTTGGAGTTGCCGCAGGTGCCGATATTATTACATTTGGCGGACTTACGGGACTGGGCGACCTTATAGTGACCTGCACAAGCCTGCACAGCAGAAATGCAAGGGCAGGAAAGCTTATCGGCGAGGGCATGGAGCCTGCTGAGGCTGTCCGTCAGGTAGGTACCGTTGAGGGTTACTGGTGCTGTCATACAGCCTATGAGCTTGCAAAAAAGCTTGGCGTAGAAATGCCGATTACAGAACAGCTTAATGAGGTTCTGTTCAATGGCGGAAAAGTACAGGACGCTATGGCGAAGCTTATGAGCAGACCTATGATATATGAGTATGACGAAATTATTTCAGGCTAAGAGGAGGAAATTTATGACTGAAATTCGTGAGTACAGAGGACACATCAGAAACTGGAAAGAGCTTTGCGCAGAGCTTTCAATTGACGCTTCTCTGGACAGGGAAAGCCGTGAACTTGCTATCATTTCTGCTGCCTATGAAAAGTGGGGCAGGGATATGGGCGAACATCTTTACGGTATGTTTGCATTCTGTCTTTGGGACGGCGAAAAGATATTCGCTATGCGTGACCACTTCGGCACAAAGCCATTTTTCTACTATGTTACAGATGAGGGGAATCTCCTGTGCAGCGGCTCAATCCGCAATATTATTGCAGGTGAGGGCTTCAAAAAGGAGCTTAACAGAGATATGCTCCAGATTTACATGTCCCTGACCTATGTGGGCGGCGAGGATACATTCTTCAAGGGAGTTAAAAAGCTTATGCCTGGACATTTCCTTGAATTTGCCGACGGAAAGCTTGAAATCCACCGCTACTGGAAGCCTGAATTCAATCCCGACCATTCAAAAACACTCGATGAATGGGCAGATGAAATACACTCAACTTTACTTGGCATTATGCCTGAGGTTCTGGACGAGAATGAAACGGCTGAATCTTTCCTTTCGGGCGGAGTTGATTCCTCCTATGTCCTTGCGGTTTCAGATGTCAAGGTTACAAATTCCTGCGGATATGATGACGAGCGATTTGATGAATCGCCTCTTGCAAAGCAGACCGCAGACCTCCTTGGCAGAGAGAATAACCGCTGCTGTATAACTCCCGAAATGTACTTCGGAATCGTTCCATGGGTTATGGAGAATATGGAGCAGCCTCTTGCTGACGCTTCCGCTGTTGCTTTTGCTCTTGGCTGTCGTGCTACTGCTGAGCATACAAAGATATGCTACTCGGGAGAGGGTTCTGACGAATTTTTCGGCGGATACAATATGTACCGCAATGCTGAGAGATACGGCGATAATCTGAAAACATTCTACGTCGGCAATACCAACATCATGAAAGAGGACGAAAAACAGCGTATCCTTAAAACTTATAATCCCGATATACTGCCTATAAATATCGCTAAGGATATTTATGCGGAAAACGAGAACTGCGATCCCCTTACAAAAATGTCTGATATTGATATCCGCATATGGCTTGAGGGCGATATTTATCTCAATGTTGACAAGATGAGTACAGCGGCAGGACTTGAAGTCCGTATGCCTCTCACTGACAGAAGAATTTTCGATATTGCTTCACGTATGCCCTCTGAGCATAAGATCAATGAGGAGACAAATAAGGCGGCTCTGCGTACTGCGGCGGCAAAGGTGCTTCCAGAGGAAATCGCTTTCCGCAAAAAGCTTGGATTCATCGTGCCTATCAGAATATGGCTTGCAGATGAGCGCTATAACGCCGATGTAAGAGCTAAATTCGACAGCGATACTGCCGCTGAATTCTTCAACGTTGATGAAATTAAGGCTATTTTCGCTGACTATATCGGCGGTAACTCTGACAACTGGCGCAAGATATGGACAATTTATACGTTCCTTGTATGGTACGATATTTATTTCAAAAACTGAGATTTGTTGGATAACGGGGATTCTTCCCCCGTTATTCCTGTATAAAGGAGAAAAAAGATGTCAAATAAGGTAACTACACGTTTTGCCCCGTCACCTACGGGATTTATGCATATAGGAAATCTGAGAACTGCTCTTTATTCCTATCTTCTTTCAAAATCGCAGGGCGGAAATTTCATCCTGCGTATTGAAGATACCGACCAGGAGCGTCTTGTTGAGGGTGCTGTTGATGTAATTCTCGATACCCTTAAAGCAACAGGTATCGAATACGATGAGGGACCTGCTAAGGACGGCGGTCATGGTCCTTACATTCAGAGTGAGAGACTGCCCATATACAAGGAATACGCTGATAAGCTTATTGCTGACGGTCATGCTTATTACTGCTTCTGCTCAAAGGAGCGTCTTGATTCCCTCAAAGATGAAAACGGTATCGGCGGCTATGACGGTCACTGCCGTGAGATGAATTACACAGCTGAGGATGCGGCTCGTCACAAGGCTGAGGGCGGAAATGTGGTTATCCGCCAGAAAATGCCTTTAGAGGGTAAAACATCATATGTTGACGTAGTTTACGGTGAGGTTGAAATCGATAATACTGAGCTTCGTGACCAGATTCTTATTAAGGATGACGGTTATCCCACATACAATTTCTGCCATATTGTTGACGATTATCTTATGGGTGTAACACACGTTGTAAGAGGTAACGAATATCTCACTTCAACTCCGAAATATTGCCTCCTTTACGACGCTTTCGGCTGGGATAGACCAACATATGTGCATCTGCCTTTGCTTATGGGAAAGGACGATGAGGGAAAGGTATCTAAGCTTTCAAAGCGCCACGGTGCTGTAAGCTTCAACGACCTTGTAAATGACGGTTATCTCCCTGAGGCAATTGTGAATTATATTGCACTTCTTGGCTGGTGCCCTAAAGATACAAATGAGGAATTCTTCACAATGGACGAACTGAAAGAGAATTTCTCAATTGAGGGGCTGAGCAAATCTCCTGCTGTATTCGACTACGAGAAGCTGAAATGGTTCAACTCTGAGTACATTAAGAAGCTTCCTGAGGACGTTTACGCTGAAAAGGCTCTGCCGATTCTTGATGAAATCTGCGAAAGTTACATCAATACAAAGAAGCTTGCTTCACTTCTTCATACGAGAATTTCCTATTTCAACGAAATCAAGGATATGATTGGATTTGTTACTTCCCGTCTGCCTATGGAGAGTGACCTTTACACAAACAAGAAGAATAAGACGAATCCCGAAAACTGCAAAGAGGTACTTGTGGATTGTCTGCCTATTCTCGAAGCTGTGGATAGCTGGGACAATGACACACTTTTCACTGTTCTGAAAGAGTATGCCGCTTCCAAGGAGAAAAAGGCCGGCGCTGTAATGTGGGCTATCCGTGTGGCTGTTGGCCGTCAGGCTGTTACTCCCGGCGGTGCTACTGAGCTTATGGAGGTATTCGGCAAGGACGAATCAATCGGACGTATCAAGCAGGCTATTGAGGAGCTTGCATAATCATAATGTTATAATCAAAATGTCATGCAAAGGGTGTCGGGTTATCCGATGCCCTTTCTTGCTGTTGAAAAGACAGGAATTTTCTGTAGAATTTCCGTCTACTTGTATTGTATAACAAAATTCTACAAAAGTCAATAGGTTTTTGTAAATTTGTATACTTGCACAAAATGATTCTTATATATTTGGAGAAACTGACGAATTATTGATTGTGAAAATGTTGTTTTTTTAAATAAAACGGCATCGGAAATAAACCCGATGCCGTTGATATGCTGTGTAAGTATTTTATTTGAGTTCAATAATAGGTACAACTAAATTGCAGGCTTCACAATAGTGTGCTTCGGGGTCGTATCCTGAAATAATTGCCTTTTCCTTTGATTTTCTCTTAAAAATTCCTTTTTCTTTTTCACTGTCAGCTGTAAAAGAAACTGCCATTGGTACTACTGCTGCTAATGACATAAATACTGCCTTGCCTTTTGCCATTTCATTATCACACTGTGGACATTTCATTTTAATACACTTCCTCTTTCTATATTTATTTATCGCATACTGCGATTTAATTCATTATACTACACTTGTATAATATTGTCAATAAGATAATTTTCAAGGGGACGCTCTCTCTTGCAGAGCGCTTATACGCATCGCAGAGATACACTCTGCAATAATGCCCGCGGGGGCTCCCCGCCGCTGTCCCACACCCTGCCAAAGACGCTGTCTCTGGACTCTGCTAAAGGGCGAAGCCCTTTATACTAATCCCTGAAACAACAGTAGACAAATCTAATGGCAAAAATGCCGTATGTCATCGTTGGACTTCCTCACCATACGACAGTATGCTTTCGTCGTCCGCCTTGACATACAGCATTTTTGCTCATCATCTTTGTCTACTAACATTTTAGGGATTAGTATTAGAATCCCAGCACATTGGCTATTATATTTTTCGAGGGTACCGGAAATCCGATACCCTTGATTTTTATTATTCCGCAAAGAAGAAATCCTTTATTATGTTCTTCTTTTCCTTTTTACTTGTGGGATATTCTTCAATACATGTTACATATTCAGCGTTTATTGCCATAACTCTGCTGTCGGTAGTTTCAAGTATAAGTGTTTTTCCTGAAATTCCTTTAAGAGTTCCTGTTTTTAAATCTTCGTTAATTGTCTTTACGTAACATTTTGTGCCAATGAATTTCTTTGCAGCTTCTAACATAAATGTGCAATCCTTTCTCTTTAAAATCTGAGTTGCTGTTATACTTCTTATTGTATTCCTTTTTCTGCTAATTGATGTCATGAATACAACAAATAACAGAAAATAAATTGGCAGAAATTTCATTTGTTTTATTCCTCGTCAGCCTTTGTAAACTGTGATTCGTGACGTGTGAAGAAGTCTGTTCTGGGTGGCAGGAATTTCAACTGGTGATTCTCTCCTGTGAAGTAGGTGAGAGGCTCGAAAATAGTATCCCATGACCAGATTCTTTCGTCAACCTGTAAGTATTCACGTACCTTTTCAGTTCCGAATGGTGCTAATGGATGGAGAAGTACTGCGGCTGTACGTATCATGTGGAAAAGGTTTGCAAGCGCCTGTGCTGTTTGCTCCTTGTCGGAGGTATCTCCGTTGAGCGCCTTTGCCATGTACTTACTGCCGTTTCTGATGTAGCTGTCAAGGACGTATGTGCACTGGTGGAATGCGAATTTAGCCATATAACGCTCATATTCGAGAATTGCTTTCTTAGCGTCTGCAAGAATATTTTCCTCGGGAGCAACAACAGGGAGTATACCGTCAAATTCTTTCTGTGTTGTATAGAAAGCTGTACGAATCATTCTGTTGTATACGTTGGAAAGGAGCAAGCCGTCCTTTACTACGGGATCTGCATCGTCGGGTTTAGAATCGGGATTGAAAGGCTTAGGCATAAAGCTTACGGAACGCTGTCCAAGACCAAGTCCGAGCCAATGCATACGAAGCTGTTCGGGTGTGTAGTAATCAAGGAGATCGTCAGCCATAGGAGGCTTAACCGCACCTGAACTTGAAGCCTTTTTGTCAAGGAAAAGGATGTGGTGATTTGCCACGATTATAGGCATCTGTAACTCGCCGCCGGGAACATCGGCAGTCTTTGCCTCTGATTCCTGCTGTGCCATCCACATTGCAGGCTCGGCTATGCCGTAGAAATAGATGTTGTCCTGTCCGATAAACTGGTAAACTGTAGCGTCCTTGCTGCACCAGTAGTCCTTCCACTCATCGCGGCTGTGATTGATTGATTCAAGATAAGTCTGAGTAAAGGAGATAGGAGCCCAGAGTGATTCAGGCCATACCCATACTGTAAGACCGTCTACGCCGTCCATAACGGGCGCAGGTACGCCCCACTCGATATTTCCTGTAAGGCGGAAAGGTACGAGAGTTTTACCTGTTCTGTATCGGATTCCGTTTTCTGTGAGAATTCGGCAGGCTGTGTCGCAGTCGGAAAGCTTGTCGAATTCTATTGTAAATGAGGGCTTTTTCTTTTCCTCAATGTAGTTATGCTCAGGCATAGTTCCCTTGATTTCAAGGTATTTTTCTTCAAATTCACGCTTTACATAAATAACAGGCTTTTTGAGAAATTCGTCAATTGTTTTCCATACAACAGGGCGGACATCCTTGCGCTTTTTCAATTCCTCAATCCAGTTTTTCATAAGCTCCTCATAGTCGCGGAGTTTGAAATACCAGTTTGTAACGGGCTTCATTGAGGGAGTCTTGCCTGTGAGGGTGCTGACGGGATTGAGCAGATTTTCGGGCATATACTGATGACCGAGGTCGCACTCGTCAGCGTATCCCTTTTCGGAAGTACATCCCTCAACAGGACATTTACCGATAACCTGACGTCCGTTGAGGAAACAGCCTGCCTCCTCGTCATAGAACTGCATTGTTGTAATCTGGTTGAGCTGTCCTTTTTTGTGGAGGGAGCTGATAAACCAGTCGGTCACTTCTGCGTGGATTTCCTTGGAGCGACCAAGTCCCGAAGCTGCATAGAGATTGGGAGAAATGCCGTATTTGCCGAGAGTTGCTTTCTGTTTGTCGTGGTTGGACTGAACGAAATCAACGAGAGAGCCTTCAAACTCGCCCTTTTCTACTTTAACTCTCCAGCCCTCAGCGATAGGCGAGCCGTAGCAGTCTGTACCTGTTACGAAAATAACGTTATCCTTGCCGATTCTGTCACGGAGAAAACGTGTATAAGTATCGGCAAAAACGAGCATACCGCCAACGTGACCGAAGTGAAGTTCCTTGTTGCCGTAGGGCATACCGCCTGTAACAACAGCTCTTTTCGGAAACTGGGGACGTGGGATTTCAAAATTCTTTTTATTCTTATCGGACATAACAATGTTCCTTTCGTCTTTGGATTTTAACACAACTTATATTATAGCATAATTACAGCTGTTTTGCAAGGGTTTTGGAGAAAAATGTTATGGGAACCCCTTATGGGATAAATTTTTTAGCTTTTTCTATTGAAAATATCGGGGGTGTGTGGTATAATATGGGT
>JAFXDK010000064.1 GCA_017521805.1 Ruminococcus sp.
CGCCGCTGACATTTTGGGCTTTGGAAAATGCACATTAGCACGATAATTTTTATTCTGATGAAAAATTTGTATAGAACAAATTGCCTGCGGACGCTGTCCGCCCGACTTTTGTACCAGTTTTGTTTTTCCCTCCCTTTTGCCCCGTAGGTGTTCCTCTTTGGTAATAAACCGCAATTTAAATTTAATAAAAATAGAAAAGTAAAATTTTAGATGTTACAGGTTACTACAAATCCGCAATTGAACAAACGGGCGCACAGGAATGTGCCCCTACGAAAAGATTACGCAATAACAAAAATTCTCATTGCATCATTTTTCCGCAGTGCAATGACTGTACCCTTGACGTAATATGCGGCAGGGTCTCCGGAAAAGCTGCGATAAAGGCATATCACAGGAGTTCCGGAAGTAAACCCCAGTTCTTTCAGCCTATCCGACATAACAGAGGGCTTAATATATGATATGATACAGCGTTCTCCCTCGCGGAGAGCGCTTAAATTTTTTTCGGCTTGCATACGAACCTCCGTACAGATTCTACGCGGCATGACAAGGCTTAAATTGGGATTCTAAAGGGCTAAGCCCTTTAGGCGGAGAGCCTCCGCAGGCATCATGCAGGGTATGGGACAGCGTCCCCTTAATTTCTCCCCCGCAATTTCAGAACGAAAAAATTACGCATTACACATTATACATCACGCCGCATATTATCTTATTCATGCAATCCGATTATTGTGAGGGCTATTCATCATAAACGCTGAATTCCGTAAATACGCCCTTTTTATTCCCCGTGATTTTTATAGCCTTTATGCGCTGATTTTCAATATCCTCAAAGCTTATGAAATCGTTGATATCCTCGCCGCCGTAGCCCTCAATGGTGAAAAATCGGCGTTTATAACCCCTTGATGACATCATAATGCGGAAATCGCAGGCACTTTCGGGATTATTGAGAAATCGCCTGTCCAGCTCGAATTTTCGGTGACGTATAAGATTTCTTGCAATAGCTTCATCTGAAACGGAACTGAAAGCCTCATAATCGCCGTTAATATCCGCCATATTGTAGTGGCTGACCATTTTATTTGTGACAATTTGCGAGCCGTAATTCAAGGCTTTTTCGGCGGTATATCTGCTATACACAGCATTTGAGGGCATAGACATCATAACCTTGTTTGTATCGCGGATATACGGGTACATACCCGTAAGCTTGTATGCAAGATTTGCCGCACCGTCCCACATGGGAGTGCCTTTGTTTACATAAATATAACTTGAAACAGCATTATCCTCATGGGTAATATTTGGCAGAGTAAAATATTCGTCAAAAAGCCTGTTGAAGCTCATATCCGTATACATTCCCGGCGGAAGCTGATTTTCCGTCAGCAGAGAAGTAAATCCCCTTGAAGAAATCACGCATTTTTTCACTCCGTTGGCATTTATCACCTTGAAATTATCGACAATGCCGTGATGAACATATTTTCCGTTGATACGCACTCTGATTTCGGTCATATCGTCGGGAACAGTATTGCTGTAAATCACCACGTAAAATCGGGTATAAGGGGTAAAAGCCTCTTTAACAAAGGTGAAGGCTGTACAGCCGCTGAGGAATTTTTCCGCTCCGTCAATACTCTTGTAATATATTGAAATCGTCATTTTCTCACCTCAGTTTATAAAGTATACAGATGCACCCGTAGCGGCGTTTATTGTCAGTTCAATGAAGTCCTCACCGCCGTCCGTTGCTGAAAATCCTGTAATAATACAGTTTACAAAACGGAGATTCCTGTATATTATTTCAAGATTTTCCGAGCCGTTCTGATTATTTATCAGACCTGCCATAATCATAGGCTTATCCTTGTTGTATACCCGTCCCGAAAAGGAAAGACGGGTAAGCTTGCGGCATTTGTTCGTCCTGACAGGCGTACCGACAACAGTGGGATTAACTATAACGTCAGTCTCCGCGGACATGGTCATTTTTTCGCAGTAAAGCTCAATTGCGCCAATGGTTACGCAAAAGGGCTTTTTTGTGCTGATTTCTGTCATATCTCCCCTCCTTTACCGCGGAATAATTTTCATAGCGCTGATATTCATAACCGCTTTGAGAGTAAGCCTGCCAAGCTTGCTGTCAGGAGCGATTTCAATGGTTTTCAAACGATTGCTGATTCCGCATATACTGTCCAGAACCGAATCAAAATTGCTGTAGAAATAATCGTAAATCTGCTCATATGTGGTATTCACAGGAGCCGCAACAGTGATTTCAACATTGCATTTTACAGGCATATAAACGGAAGTATCTGAATAAACAGGGTTCATAGCCTCGTATCCGCTGACGGAAAGTATTGTGAAATATTTCCCCTTTTCGCGAATTGGAATCGCATCGTATGCGGTGAAAACATTTTCGCCGCTTGCCTGCTCCAGCAAATTTTTAATATGTAAAAGAATTGTAAGCATATATTACCTCCTTATGCAATACCCATGAATATGAAATCAGAGCCTTTCAGCAGGTCGGCGCAAAGTCTGAAATATCCCCTTAAAAGCCCCTCTGTCAAGCCGAGAATTTTCCCGTCACTATCGCTGAGCATTTTTCCGCCGTATGTATATTCTGAACGGTCCTGAGCCACCATAGCCTGATAATAGCGGAAATTCGCCACTGCCGCACAGAGAAAATCAAGCCGCATGTCCTCGTTATTCGCATTTTCAAGCATCATTCCCTGAACCTCAATAACAGCCAAATCGATAATGGGTTCAATTTCCGCTGTACACTCATTTCCTGAAAACAGGGTAAAAAGCGATTTAATTTTTGTTATATTCATAGTCCCTCCTATTATATTCTGAACTGTCCGTTGCTTTCCTCTGATTTTTCGGGTATCAGCTGTACTTCTGTTTTGTGCTGTCTTATCAGCTGTTCATAGCCTTTTTTCAGCCTTTCCAGTTCGTTTATGCTCATGCCTTTCATTGCGGAATCGGCTTTTTCGGCAGATTTAGTACCTCCGCTGAAAAATGCAAGCTGACGGATTTCACGGCATATCTCCTCTGTATCGGGAAGCTCCGCAGATGAGGCGCTTTTCTCCTCAGCGGATTCGCTGTATTTTTTTGTAACTCCTGCATTTACCTGAGCAGGAACAGCCACAAAGCTCCATTCATAAGCGTCGGTAATGCCGTCAAGGACTGTATGGCATATACGTCCGCCATAGCTTTTTCCGCTGATATGACCGCAATTTCCCTGAGATTTTTCCTTGCCGCAGAGTGAGCATACTCTCTTAGCGGCTGAGCAGGAAATACTGACTTCCTTTTTTATACCCCCGTCGATTTCTGCAATGAGATTTCTGTTTTCCTCAGTACGCACCATATATGCCGAAGCTTTAAGGTATCTGTAAGCTTCGCCGTTTTTAGTTGTACGGCTTTCATCAGTTACAAGCTCCGTGTCAAATATTCTTGCCGTCTGATTTGAGGTGCTGGGTTTATGGTCGAAAATACCCGTTTTGCCGATGAACATACCGCGGAGGGTATCAAGGGCATTGTCTGAGAAACGCTCACAATCGCGGTCAATTTCGTTATCGCAGAGGATAACCGAAAATACAAAGAGTTCATCTGCTGAAAATTCTCGCCGTGTGAATTTATTTATCTTATCAAGAATTTCTTTTTCCATGTTTTTTCTCCTTTTTTGTAGGGACACAGCGTGCTGTGTCCGCAATTTCTTTCATAATATGGAGGGCAGAGCCACAACGTCCCATAAAGGAAACGTAACATCTGCGGGGCGTTGAAGGCGCCGCCCCCTACAAAGCTAACGGCTGTAGGCTAATGGCTAACAGCTGATTATGAAATTACTATTTTCTTAACAGCCTCAGGTGTGATTTTTCTGAATCCGCAGGTAATTGATACGGCAATCTGGTCAAGCTGTCTGTCAATAAGCTTGTCTGTCTCCATTACAAGTCCCGAATTTGTGATGAATTCAAGGGCAAAGTTTTTGTCAATTCCGATAAGTGTGTTCTCTCCCAGAGCCGAAGTTTTTATAAGCTCCGAGCCAAAGGGAAGAAGCAGTTTTCCGTCAGCTGATATCTTGGAATCTGAAAGCTGCTCCATTGCCATAATTCTTGAAGCGTCTCCGGGATTTGCAATAATCGTTGTCATATCAAAGCAGTCAAATCTGCCGTAAAGCTCCGCAAGGGAAGTGTACGAAAGCGAGGAGGCGCTGACAGCTTCCGCGTCTGCCGCAAGAACCGACATAGCCTTTTTGATAACAGATACCGCAAGCTTTATGCCGATACCGCGGAGCATTACGCCGAATACATCAAGTCGCTGTTTTCTCACTGCTTCATATGAAGCGTTTATAAGTCTGCCGTATTTTTCAAGTACTACGGCGTTTGTTCCCTCTGTAACAACGGATTCGGGAAGCTTAACCGTCTGAGCTGTAGTGGTATATGCGGCGCTGTCATCAAGGACACAGCCAAGATACTGATTGCTCTCGCATACGGTTTTTACCGCTGTAATTGATGAAATAACCGTTCCGTCAAAGCCTTTTTCAATACATCTCTTGACATATTCGGGGAAAAGCACCGCCGTGTCAGTAGAAGTGAAAAATTTCTCTACACAGTCGCAGTTTGTGCCGCTTACTCTGATATTATAGCGTTTCAGCTGTCTCTCAAATGCGTCCAGAGATTCAAGCTCCGTGCCCACATATGCAGCAGAGGGGTCAAGCTCCTCCAGAGCCGCTGTAAAGCTCTTGCCGCTGAGATTGTACATGCCCTTTTCAAGTCTTACATCATTATACATATAAATTTCCTCCATAAAATCAGTTATTATTTAATCTTGCTTCAATTTCTGCCGCCCTTGCGTTGTTAAGTCTTGTCTGAGCAAGAACGGATTCGTCCTGTAGATTGATATTGTCCCATTCAATCGCGCATTTGCCGCCGAAACCCTGAGATTTCAGAAATGCGTCGCCGATATCGCACAGAACAGGGGTGAGCAGGCGGCGGTAATATTCCAGTTCAGAGGTGAGAATATCTGCCTGCTGTGATGACATTCGCTCCGTTGAGCTCCAGCTGAGCCCCAGTAAAAACGGTGGAATGGAAAGCTTTGCAACTATCTGCTCCAGAAGCTGTCGGACGGGAATATTTGTATCTATAAGCTGATTTTCAGCGCCGATAACCTTTATATCCACATCGCCAACAGCAATGAAGTCCTTGACCTGCCCGTATTTCGCGGCATTCATACCGTCTGCCCATTCCCTTGCAATCTGCATTGCGCGTTCTCTGGATTGTGTGAATTCTCCTGAGCTGTCCGTAGGCTTGTATGTAACCGCATACCGCACATTTCCCACTCTGTCGAAATTCTGCCCTATACACTGGTATATCCGCAGAAGTATACTGCTTATTGCAGGAAGTCCGCGGAGAAGCGAATTTCCTCCTGTAAGTGATGCGTATACAATGCGCTCTGGGTGCTTTACGGCTTTGTATGAGCCGTCGGAGCATCGCACGGAATAGCGGCGGTCAAAGGGATTTGCGCCCTGAGATACGGCTGTTTTTGTGCTGTCGCCGTTCCACAGACCTGCAATTGTGCGCTCGCTTTCGTCGAGAACTATCTCCCCTATGGCGCTTCCGTATGTCAGCAAATTGTCCAGAAAGGTATCTGCAAAGCAGTTTATGGATTTCCCGTGAAGTCCTACGGGGACGCTCTGACAAAAGCTGTCAAGCTCCCTCTGATACCTCTTTTCAGAGCTGATAAGGCGGAATCCACCTGTAAGACGGACAATTTTCATTATTGCCGCGTCAATAACAGGTACGGCATATCTCAGCCTGTCGAAAAGCTCCTTTTCAAAGGGTGAAGTATCATTTGGCAGGGTGAATAGGGTTTCTGTTTCTCTTGCCGCCTGATATAATTCAGGGGCGGCTCTTGGTGTTTTCTTTTTGAATAGCTTCATTTTACCTCCTTGTTATTTGATAATCAGCGGATAATATCTTCCTTTGCTATCTTGTAACATTTATACCTTACTTTTTCATTTGTATTAAATATAAGCTCTTTTTTTGCCAAAGAGGAACACCTACGGGGCAAAAGGGAGGGAAAAACAAAACTGGTACAAAAGTCGGGCGGACAGCGTCCGCAGGCAGTTTGTTCTATACAAATTTTTCATCAGAACAAAAATTATCGTGCTAATGTGCATTTGCCAAAACTCAAAATGTCAGCGGCGACACGCCGCCTCCCTTTTTCCCCTACGGTTTTCCTCTCTGGACTCTCCTTTCCCTTTCCCCTTTTTTCCTCCCTTTGCCGACTTTTGACGAGAGAAATTATTACAAATACAAAAAGACAAATCTTTTTATACGGGTTAAGTAGTCTTTCCAAATGCTCTTTTTAAATTTTTTCAAGCATTTTAATAGTTACTTTTCTTGCTTAAATTAAATGTTAATTTTTTTGTTACAGAATGATATGGAATTCATCGTGTAACGGACATTGCAAAGAAATCATCTGATTTTTCCCTTAACATTGCCGATACGAAATACCGCATATCGTCCATGGCGTGATCGTTTTCCTTGATTGGTGCGTCAATTCCTGCCTTTTCTGACCAGCGGTACAGCGAAAATTCCCGTATGATATCCTTGCAGGATTCGTGGATTTTCAGCCTCCCCTCCTTGAGAGCCGCCGAAACTCTGCGGATTCCCGATATTACGTCGTTATCCGCCTTTACAACGGTGAATTTTCCATGCCGTCTGATACATTCGATAAAGCTTGCCGCTGAGGGATCAATTATTACTTTTTCAATTTTATATCCCTTTGCAAGCCCTTTCAGAGCCTTGTAATGCTCCTCGTCTGTCCGCGGCTGTCCCTCTTTTCGTGAATCGTAGTAATATTCCTTTAAACGATACCATATGCCCTTACGATATCCCCACAATCCGATAGATGTGGGATTCACTGTGCCGTAATCGCAGGAAATAACGTATTTTTCACATCGGAGCGATTTCGAAAAAATATGCTTTTCAGGTGAGAACATGGGATATACCACACCCTCGGAGGCTGTCCATTTTCCCAGTACGTAGCGTTCGTAAAATGCCCCTGTATACAGCCTTTTGTAGCGTTTTTTCAGCTCCTCCGACAAAGACGGGTTATCTTCCATTGTGAAATGGATATACAGCGCATTTTTGCTGTCCGCCTTTCTGATCCATTCATTATAGAACCAGTGGGAAGGATTGTCGGGATTGCAGTTAAACCACATTTTAGAGCCGTTTACTGAGCATCTTGCAAGCGCCTGTTCCACAAAGGAACGGGGCATTAATGCCACTTCATCCAGAAATACTCCCGAAAGAGTGATGCCCTGAATAAGCGCCGCGGAGCTTTCGTCTCGTCCGCCGAAGTAATAGAAACGGTTTTTTCTGCCGCCGAATGTGATATCAACGTAACTTTGGCTTATCTTTTCCTCGCATACCATGCCTATACCTCGTAACATCGGCAGCAGGGGCGTGATGACATTTCGTCTCAGGGAAGTTACGGTTTTACCGCATACCGCAAAGGCTTCCCCGTTGAAACTGCACATTGCCCATATCGCAAATCCCAGAGACATTGACATGGTTTTGCCGCTTCTCACTGCTCCGTCGCAGATAATCGCGTCGTGCCGTGAATACATCGGATTCAGCCACCAGCTTATTGCAAGCTGCTGTTTTTTTGAGATTTCAATTATTTTCATTGTTGTTTCCGTTTGAGGCTGTAAGCGCCTCAATTAGTCCTGCTGCTGCGCTTTTGCTGTCCTGTGCCGTTTCCAGCTCGTAAAGCTTTTCAAGCGCTTTCAGCCTGTCGAAAAGCTTTATTTCTACGCCGCCTCCCTTTACTCTCTTGATTTCGGAAATATTGAACAAATCAAGCTTTCCGATTTCTTCAGCTGTGGGAATCTCATCGGCAAAGGCAAGGGAAATTGCATCATTGCACGCTCCGAATGCCAGTCGCCGTAATCCAGCTTTTGCAGGTGATTTATCCGATATCACTTGTGACAGCGCTTTAATAAGATTACGACAGTTTTTGTCATTGAGACATCTTGTGGCTTCTGTCAGTGCTGTTTCCTTTGGATAGCCTGCTTTCACTGCGGCTTCCTCAGGGTTGCCCAGCACTGCATACCAGCAGCAGAAATTGTACCTCCTTTTATCATTATTTTTCTCCGTCATTTTTAACACCCCCTCTCACTAATGGGCTAAAATGAGGCTTTTTGCAACGGAAAAACGTTGCAAAATGAAAAATAATTTTTATTTTCTACTTTTTCACTAATTATCAACAGAATAAAATGTGCAATAAGCAATAAAAGATTGACATATTTTTGTCAATCTTGCGTCCTGTTTTTTGCAAAAAAATCCGCCCATTTTTACTTATGGACGGTGTATTTTTAATTTATTTAACTGCTGATGCAGCTGTAATTTTTTTGATTTATACTTTGAGTGCGGCTTTTTCAAAATATAAAAAGACCGTCAGTAACATTTAAGTTCTCTGACGGTCTTTTTTTGATACATCTATTTGTTTTGCTTATCTACTAATACCATAATATGCGTAGAAATCGTTAGTTACAGTGTTATAACCGTATATTTCATTACCGTAATATTTACCTGATGTTCTCACGTCAAGGTGAATATAGGTGTAGTTCTTATTGATATTAGCAATGCCGGTAAAGCCTAAGTCCTGTGCCCTGCAGGAAACAATCTTTGTAGAAATTACTTTTCCGTTTTTATCATAAAAACATATATCAACAGCATTTCCATAGGTGTGTTGTCCGGAACCGCTACCGCCCACGTTTATATCGTGTTTCGAACAGCGATAACCGCTTGATACAATTGCCTTATCAGCACCTATTACACCCATTAATTCTTCAAGTTTATATACTAAAGCTACATTAAGCTTTGTTTGATGAGATCCTCCGCATTTGCAACGGAATTCAGATACTTTGAAGTGTTTTGTAAGCTGGGTTGTGTCGTTGGAGTTAAAGTAAGTAACTTCTGATGATACAGGAGTTATATTTAATAGTAATTTCATCTTGCTAAGTGAAGCAGGTCCGAATATGCCATCAGCATCTAAGCCGTACTTCTTCTGAAAAGCAATGCAGGCAGTTTTTGAAGCTGAATTATAAGAACCATTTACAGTAAGCTTGCTTGTGGATAACTTATTGCCGTCTTTATCGCCCTTGATTATAAGGTAATTGATTGCGCTCTGGAACCATTTTACATCATTTCCAGTCATAATACTACTGCTATTGTAACTAAGATTTCTTGTGGGTACTGTGTATGACTTAAAGTTTGTATCGTATGTTGTGGTTGTTGCCTTTTTAGTAGTTGTTGTTGATTTCTTAGTAGTAGTTGTTTTTTTCTTGGTTGTTGTGGTTTTCTTCTTGGTTGTGGTTGTTTTCTTCTTGGTTGTTGTAGTTTTCTTTTTGGTTGTTGTGGTTGTTTTCTTCTTAGTCGTTGTTGTTGTTTTCTTAGTAGCCGTTGTTGGTTTCTTTAACATCTCCTTCATCTTGCTAAGTGAAGCAGAACCAAACTTTCCATCCTGAGTTAAACCATACTTCTTCTGGAAAGCAATACAAGCAGTTTTGGAAGCATTACCATAATATCCATCTACATTA
>JAFXDK010000065.1 GCA_017521805.1 Ruminococcus sp.
TTAGTGAGAATACTTTCAATTGTGCGGCTATACCATTTTTTCTGCCTCCCCGGTGCAGGAACTTCCTGTTCCATAAGCATCTGTGCGATTTTGTTTGTGGTCAGTCCCTCCATAAAGCTGCGGTAAATCAGACGAACAATCTCCGCTTCCTCCGGTACAATTTCAGGAAGCCCGTCCTCGCCCTTACGATAACCGAGAAATCGACTGTAGGGGAGTGAAACCTTACCGTCAGCCATTCTCTTACGCTGTCCCCAGGTGACATTTTCAGAGATGGATCGGCTTTCTTCCTGTGCGAGGGATGACATAATCGTAATGAGCAGCTCTCCCTTGGAATCTAAGGTGTAAATATTTTCCTTCTCGAAATATACCTCAACGCCTTTTTCCTTTAGCTTACGGACGGTAGTGAGAGAATCGACAGTATTTCTTGCAAAACGGCTGACTGACTTTGTGACAATGAGTTCAATTTTCCCGTCCAGAGCGTCTGCAATCATACGGTTAAAGCCGTCACGATGCCTTGTGTTGGTCGCAGAAATACCCTCGTCCGTGTACACGCCAACAAATTCCCAGTCGGGACGTTTCTGAATATAATCCGTGTAATAACTGACCTGTGCAGCGTAGAAAGTCTGCTGTTCCTCAGAATCGGTTGATACTCTCGCATAGCCGGCAACCTTGCGTTTTGCTGTGCTTTCAAGAGGTACAAAGGTCGCAGGGTGCAGCCTTGCGGGGATTTTGGTTACTACGGGCATTTGTGCCATCTCCTCTCTTTTGAAATCAGACCTGCCTGTTTACGCATTTCATCCGTCCAGCTTTCCGAGCGTGAACGATCCTGCCATTCCACAGTTTTCATTGCGCTATTGTGGAAAATGAACTCCAGTTGATTCGGTGCAGGAACAATGATCTGCTGAATTTCAGACCGAAAAATATCCTCATTAAAATCAGAAATTTCAAGTGCGTCACAGCAGGCAGCATAGAGCTTTTCTTCCGGAATCTGCTTTGCAGTCGGGCAGTATTTTTTACCTTTGGTGTTGTAAGTACTGCATATCCACACAATGACGGTTGCAGTTGTTTTTCTGCGATAATTCTTACCACAGCAACCGCAGAGAATTTTACCTGTAAAGGGATAAACTGCAACTGTAGATTTCGGGGGAGTAAAAAGTTCGCTACGTTTTTTAAATAATTCTTGCACAGACTTAAAAATTTGAGTTTCAATAATTGGCTTATGGCTTTCTTCAACGTAATATTGCGGAAGTTCTCCGCTGTTTTTTCTGCATTTTTTTGTGATGTGATTTTCTCGATAAGACTTTTGAAGAAGCATATTACCTGCATATTTCTCATTTTGCAGAATTCTGCGAATGTCCTCCGTTGTCCATGTGCAGCCGTTAATGGTGAGAATACGCTCCTCATTCAATGTGTTTGCAATTTTCAGCTTTCCTATACCGGATAGATAATCAGAGAAAATTCTTTTGACAATTACAGCTTCTTCGGGGATGATTTCAAGACTGCCGTCAGTGGTACGCTTGTACCCGAGCATTCTCATGCTGCTAACCTTGCCCTGCTGAAAATCACTGCGTATTCTCCATTTCTGATTTTCACTCGCCGAGAAGCTTTCCTCCTGTGCATAGCTGGACAATATCGTCAGCATCAATTCACCGTCCGCGCTCATGGTATGGATATTCTGCTCCTCGAAAAACACATCAACGCCGAGGTCTTTCAGCTCTCTGACCGTTTCAAGCAGAGTAACAGTATTTCGGGCAAATCTCGATATGGACTTTGTGATGACGAGGTCGATTTCACCATTTCTGCAAGCCGTCAGCATTTTCTGAAACTCTGCACGGTTGCTTTTCGTACCTGTCAGAGCTTCATCCGCATAAATGCCGCAGAACAGCCATTCGGGATTGTTCTGGATCAGTGTATTATAATAGCTGACCTGTGCGGACAGGGAGTGCAGCATTGCATCTTTGCCGTTGGAAACTCGTGCATAAGCCGCTACACGCAGCAGCTTTATTTTCTTCGGTGTGCGGAAATCCACTTGTTGTACAATTCGTTCCATTGCAATAATCCTTTCAATTAGTCGGAAAACCGTGGCTTTCCGCACTTACATATTCCCTCTGAATCGGCTAAAAGTCAAGGAATTCAGCGGAAAATGCTGCACGAAGATATGCCATACCTTTTGGCGATATTTGTATCAATTTTGTTGTACTCACTTTGCGTGATAATGCCGTCATTCAGCAGGGAACGAACCCATGCCATTACGGACTGGTACTGAAAAATTGTCTGATACTTATCTTTCATGGATAACAGCCCCCTTAGATATACCATAACACTTTCTTGAACAAAACTTTTGCTTTGCACTAGCATAAGCGGAGAAACTTCCACCGCAAACAGTGCAAATAAAAATCTGCTCGGATTTTCTCTGCACATCCTTGGGATGAGCATTCCACCATGCCATACGGCATTTATCCGAACAGAATATTTTTGCTTTGCGATGCGGAGTCTGGGGAACTCCCTCACCGCATTGCTTGCACAGAAGAATGTTTTCCGCAGTCCTCTCCCTGCGACCGCCGAGATTATGACGTTTGCAGTAGGATTTCACTGTATTCAGCGACAAAGACAGAATTTCTGCAATTTCAGAATAAGGCACACCGCTTTCACGGTATGCCTCGATTTTCTTTTTATCCGATAATGTCATGCGTCCTCCTTATATCAGATCGTTCTTCTCAACCCAACCTGTCACATACTGACCGATAGGATTTTTACCGCAGAATGCAGATTTTGTTGTAATACGGTATCTGCCATTGACCTCAACACCGTCATACAGATAAAACGTGCCGCTTTTCTTCACACCGGATTTCGCCGTAGAAGAAGCGTACAGTACAGCGTTCTTCAGCGAAATCTTATCGCCCTTTTTATGAGCCTTTTCAGCCGTAAATACAGAAGTGCCATTTTCATCAAACACAGAATATCCAGCCTTACAGGATTTCTTTGCATTTTTCAGATTTTTGAACGCACCTGTCTGTGATTTCACATTATCCCATGAAGTACGCACACGATAAATCTGCCCCTCTGTAAGATATTCCTGCACCTTTGCCTTGAATGCTGTCCAATGGGGCAGAATGTACAAAGGACACATTTTGTAAGAATTTCTCATAGTGTTAAGTGTATCAACATCGCCCTTTCTGCCGTCCTTGACATTCAGCCAGTGGGTATGCGTAAACAGGCACTCGATACCAAGTCCGTACTGTTTCAGCAGAGCCGCTGCCAGTCGTGCCGCATTATCCTCGGATTTACGGTCATTGGCATTGTACGCAGAACTCATAATACACTCAATTGCAATGGTCTTGCGGTTACCATTGCCGCTGCCGTCCGCTGCATGCCAGCCAGACAGTTCAAGGGGCAGATTCTGCCACGCACAAGTGTGATCCACATAGTAATGCACACGGACATCGTTCATATTCCCATTGTAAGTAGCACGGGTGTACTGTTCCGCAGGAGTTGTTCCTTTCGCAACACTAATCCACGATGTGTTATGAATCGTAACACCAATAATTTTGCCCTCCATAGATACGGAGGGCATTGCGATGTTTCGAGGATTGTGCTTTGTGAGCAGAAATTCGTTAACGGTTACACCGCCGAGAGTTGTTGTCTTATTAGGTTTCAGAATTGCCATTGTCCTTTTCCTCCATTTCTTCGCTTCTCTTATGAAGCTGTTTTAAAACTTCCTGCAGCTGTTTTGGCACAGGTAATCCAAGATGAGCCGCATTTTCAAGCAATGATACACCTTCATTTGACATGTAGAAGAAAATCACTGCTGTTCTCAAAATACTGCCGCCGCCAATAACGTACACATCGAGAATATGAGCAATACCCACAAGAATAAAAATGAGCACCTTTTTAAAGATGCCCTTAAATCCAACTTCGCTGGATAACTTCTTGTCGATAATCGCACACATCACTCCTGTGACATAATCGGCGACAACAAACAC
>JAFXDK010000066.1 GCA_017521805.1 Ruminococcus sp.
TTGGGTTTGATAATCAAGCGTCCTTCTTCATCCTTATCATATCCGAGAAAGTTTCGGGCATTGACCATTACTTTCCCTTGCTGAAAACGATACTGAATTCCTATTTTTACATTTTTACTAAGCGACTCTGATTCCTGCTGTGCCAGCGATGCCATAATTGTAAGCAAAACTTCACCTTTGGAATCCATTGTATTTATTGATTCTTTTTCAAAGAAAACAGGAATATTTATTTCTTTCAGCATTCGGATGTAGTTCAAACAATCAACGGTATTTCGGGCAAAACGGCTGATTGATTTTGTAAATATCATATCAATCTTTCCCTCTTTGCAGTCCTCAATCATAGCATTGAACTGTTCTCTGCCTTTCGTTGAAGTCGCACTGATTCCTTCATCTGCATACACATTGACCAGTTCCCATTCGGGATTTGCGGAAATGAATTCACGGTAGTGAGCAATCTGTGTTTCATAGCTTGATGCCTGTTCCTCGTTGTCAGTTGAAACTCTGCAATAGGCTGCTACACGAAGTTTCTGAACTTCAATTTTAGCTGCATTGTTTCCTTTTTGCGGTTTGGCAGGTATTTTTATTACATTCATTTTATCACCTCGATAAGACTGTAGACGTATTCAGCTTGCCTGATAGGATCATCATAATGCATCTTCGGTTCAGAAATGCTGAACTCCGTATAGAATGGCGGAGCTTGCAGACGTTTTCCTTGAGGATGCTTTTCTGCCTGCGTATCAGTTCGGCATTGGCTCTCGCAAATGTCTGCCTACTGATAATTGCAGGATAAAACTCATCACCAACATAACAGCTATTTCGTATAATGCGTTTCACCATACTGTGTACCATTGGTTTGCCTGCATTTACAGAAGCATCACGCAAACTCATTCCGGAAAGATAACCGTTAAAGATATTTATGATAACTGCCGCTTCCGACTCATATACAACAGCTTCACCGTTTACTATTTTGTACCCGTACATACTTCCTCCTTTAAAGTCAGACCGCATTTCAGTCGGAAACCGATGCAGGTTCTTGTGTACACATAAATATTTTCTACAAAATCAGAAAACACCTCATCTCTAAATTCCGTAAGCATCTCTGTAGTTTCTATAAAGTGCAAAAGCTTTTCAGTTTCCTTTATCCCACGATGTTCTCCAGACTTATCGAAATTTTGTAATGCTGCACGGATTTCCTCATTTTCCTTTTCTACACGCATTAATTCCTGATTGTATAAAGCACCGTCAAGGAAACCATTTACTCGCAATTTACGCAAATCATTCTTTCTGTCAACATTGGATTGCAACTTATTCTTCATTCGTATTATCTCTTGCAGATTTCTATCTTTATCGGCAATATGGATAGATTCATAATACGGCAAGATTACCTGCTTACAGCCGAATATCAGCTTGTTAATCATCGTAACAAAAGATGCCTTTATCGCTTCATCTTTAATAAACTTCATTGAACATTCCGCTTTATTGTACAGATGTTTCGTGCAAGCCCATGCAATTCCAACTGACTGTGTTTGACGCTTAAACTTTTCACCACACTCCCCGCATATAATAATGCCGGAAAACGGATATTTATTATGATACTTGCCAGTATCCTTTTCAATATTGCGTTCATCACAATACTTTTGTATCATTATCTGTGCCTTATCAAATTCTTCTTTACTGATAATCGGTTCATGATGTTCTTCAGCATAATAACTATCAACTTCACCGTGATTATGATGTCGCTTAAAGTTGCTATCTGTATACGTTTTCTGAAATATGGCAGCACCATAATATTTTTCATTGATGAGTATGCCTTTAATTGTGGAACCAGACCATTCTCCGCCTTTACGGGCAGGTACTTTCATTTTATTCAGCATTTGTGCAATTTTGTATGTTCCCATACCATTTAATGTTGACGAAAAAATCAGACGAACCACGTCTGCTTCTTTTTTATTTATTATCGTTCTTCCCTCATCGCTTTTGGTATAACCATACGGCAAACTTCCAAAGATAAATGTTCCTGCCTCAATTCTCTGCTTTATTGCCCACTTCATATTTTTTGATATTGACTCCGATTCATCTTGTGCCATGCTGCTGAGAATAGAAAGAACCAACTCGCTTTCCATACTGCCTGTGTCAAGGTTTTCTTTCTCAAAATATATCGGAATACCGTAAGAAATCAATTCACGAACAATAGATAGGCAGTCAACTGTGTTTCGAGCAAAACGGCTTACAGATTTTGTCAGCACATAATCAATCCGACCAATGCGACATTCATACAGAAGTGCCTGCAAACCATCACGGACTTCTGCTTTTGTTCCTGTAATTCCGAAATCATAAAATATTCCGACAAAATCCCAATCAGAATGCAGTTTAATCCATGATTCATAATGAGTTTTCTGTGTTTCAAGGCTTTCTTTCTGCTCGTCTTGTTCTGTACTGACACGACAATAAGCAGCCACACGTAGTTTCTTCTTTTCAGTTGGCTGTGCTTCAATTTTTTTGATATTCATGAAGTTTCTCCTCCTTTCTTGTATGATATATTAACTCTGTTCCGATGATTTTTCAAGTGTTTTCGGTAATAAGTCTGCATACATAGGAGAGAAAGTTTGGCGGTTTATTTCGGTTAATTTGTCATACTCGTCAAATGTAATATATCCTTTTGTATAGAGCAATTCTGTGATTGACTGTGCCTTGTAATATCCGATTTCATCAAGGATTTTCTTTTGTTCCATATTGCACCTCCTTATTGATAGCCTGAAAAGTCAACCCCTTCAAGTATCAGTCAAAGAGAAATGCTGAAAAATTAACCTCATAAAATAGAAAAAGGCTGCCGAGGAAAATTCCCCGACAGCCATAAACTTAGATGTCTTTCTTATCAACCCAACCAGTCACATACTGACCGATAGGATTTTTACCGCAAAATGCAGATTTTGTTGTAATGCGATACCTGCCATTAACCTCCACACCGTCATACAGATAGAACGTACCGCTTTTCTTTACACCGGACATCGCTGTAGAAGAAGCGTAAAGTACAGCATTTCTCAGCGTAATCTTATCGCATTTCTTATATGTCTTTTCAACCGTGAATACAGAGGTGCCGTTCTCATCAAACACAGAATATCCAGCCTTACAGGATTTCTTCGCATTTTTCAGATTTTTGAACGCACCTGTTTGTGATTTAACATTATCCCATGAAGTACGCACACGATAAATCTGTCCCTCTGTAAGATATTCCTGCACCTTTGCCTTGAACGCAGCCCAATGGGGAAGAATGTACAGAGGACACATCTTGTAAGAATTTCTCATAGTGTTAAGTGTATCAACATCGCCTTTTCTGCCGTCCTTGACATTAAGCCAGTGGGTATGCGTAAACAGGCACTCGATACCAAGTCCGTACTGTTTCAGCAAAGCCGCTGCCAATCTTGCCGCATTATCCTCGGATTTACGGTCATTTTCATTGTACGCAGAACTCATAATACACTCAATAGCAATAGTCTTGCGGTTGCCATTGCCGCTGCCGTCCGCAGCGTGCCAGCCGGACAAGTCAAGCGGTAGGTTCTGCCACGCACAAGTGTGATCCACATAGTAATGCACACGGACATCGTTCATGTTGCCATTGTAAGTAGCACGGGTGTACTGTTCCGCAGGAGTTGTTCCTTTCGCAACACTAATCCACGATGTGTTATGAATCGTAACGCCAATAATTTTGCCCTCCATAGATACGGAGGGCATTGCGATATTTCGGGGATTATGCTTTGTGAGCAGAAATTCATTTACAGTTACACCGCCGAACGTCATTGTCTTATCAGGTTTCAGAATTGCCATTATCATTTTCCTCCATTTCTTCGCTTCTCTTATGAAGCTGTTTTAAAACTTCCTGCAGCTGTTTTGGTACAGGTAAACCAAGATGAGCCGCATTTTCAAGCAATGATACACCTTCATTTGACATATAGAAGAAAATCACTGCTGTTCTCAAAATACTGCCGCCGCCAATGACGTACACATCGAGAATATGAGCAATACCCACAAGAATAAAAATAAGCACCTTTTTAAAGATGCCCTTAAATCCAACTTCGCTGGATAATTTCTTGTCGATAATCGCACACATCACTCCTGTGACGTAATCAGCGACAACAAACACAATTAATGCAATCATCAAGTTGTCACATCCTCCGAGAAAATAGCCGAGCCAGCCTCCGATTGCTGAAAAGCAGACTCTTGTCATTGTCCAGAATTCTTTCAATTTTCATCAGTCCTTTCTTAAAATGGTTATAAAAATACCACCTGTGGAGTGAACCACGGCGGTTGGTGACGGTATTTTATTTTATAAATCAGAATTTACAGTTACTTCTTTTTTCAGTGCCTGTAATTCGTATATATAATTACGAAGAACACCTTTTTTTATAAAAAGTATGCTGCCGAGAACAACGATAACCAAAGCTGCTGCACTTACGAACAACGGATTTGCAATCTGAGAAAATGACATAAGAAACTTTGTGCAATCGTCATTTGGCGGCGCAGTTCCATTGAGATAGACAAAAGGAATGATTACCCAAGCCAACAGAGAAGATATCGGCACAAGACCTGTGAAAAATGAAAACATCCGGTAAAAAGTGTTGTTTCGATCTTTTTTGTAGAACAATAAATACACAAGAGAAACAATCAGTGGTAAAACTGCTCCGTTTACGTTAAGCCACAGGCTAGAAACAAATGTGTATTCTCCGCCGTGTCCGCTGACATGGGCTCCAAGTATACTGAAATCATCAATAACCTCTCCGGCTGAAAGCATTACGATCAAATGACCTGTTTCATGAAATAGGATATATAATACTACCACAAGTATTGCTGATACAACAGTGCAAAGTGTCAGTTTGGTTTTTTTATTCATTTCTCGTCTGCCTTTCAAATTTGAGATTACTCTATTAAATTCCGATTTACCGATCTACTCGGTTTCCTCTATTATACACCATTTTTCTCAAAAAGTCAATTCATAATCTCCACTTTTTTCACAAGCGGATGCGTATTATTAGACCTGCCGAGCCAGCCTCCGATTGCTGAAAAGCAGACTCTTGTCAGCGTCCAGAATTCTTTCAAGTTTCATCAGTCCTTTCTTAAAAATAGGTATAAAAAGACCGCCTGCGGAATTAACCACAGGCGGTTGTTGATAATATTTAGTTGTGTGAATCAGAAGTTAATGCTCAATTATCTGAATATCAACATTATTTCCAATTGCTGATATTGAAACTCTACCACCTATCGGAAACGAGATCATCGGAAACACATGACCGAAATCAACTCCATATATAACAGGAATGTCAGGTGACACCTTTTCCTTGATTATTGCTTTCACCATATCTTCTGTCATTCTACAACTTTCATCAAATCTGCCAAACACAATTCCTCTGACTGTGTCTGCA
>JAFXDK010000067.1 GCA_017521805.1 Ruminococcus sp.
TCAGTCCTCTGCTCTACCAACTGAGCTACAGAGGCATAAATGGCGACCCGGATGAGGCTCGAACTCACGACCTCTAGCGTGACAGGCTAGCGTTCTAACCAACTGAACTACCGGGCCAATATGGTGGGGACTACAGGGCTCGAACCTGTGACCCTCTGCTTGTAAGGCAGATGCTCTCCCAGCTGAGCTAAACCCCCATAAGCTTTGACCATTTATTCTGTTCATCAGTTCGTTTTGTGTTCCCTCCCTGACGACGATATTAATTATATCACATTTTTTTACGTTTGTCAAGGGTTTTCCCAAAATTTTTTCGAGAAAATTTTTATGTCGTTTTTTGCCGATATTTCGGACGAAAATAAGAATTCGATACACATAAATACAAAAAAATCTAAATATTTTTTATTTTTAACTTTTAAAACATAGCCTTTAGCTTTTAGCCGTTAGCCATTAGCTATTAGCTATTTGCTGACAAATAATACCACTCTACCAAGATAAAAAAGGACGGCAGAAATAAATCCTACCGTCCACAATTCTTAATTCTTAATTTAATTATGCATTACGAATTATTTCTTATTTTCCCCTCTGAGTGCCACACGTCTGATTTTTCCGCTGATAGTCTTTGGAAGTTCATCCATAAACTCAACTATACGGGGATATTTATAAGGCGCTGTATGTTCCTTGACGTATGTCTGAATTTCCTTTTTCAGCTCGTCTGTGCCCTCTGTGCCCTTTGTGAGAACGATAGAAGCCTTTACAACCTGTCCTCTTACAGGGTCTGGTGCGGCACTTACGCCACATTCAAGAACATATGGAAGCTCCATGATAACACTTTCAATCTCAAATGGTCCGATACGATAGCCAGAGGACTTGATAACATCGTCAACTCGTCCGACATACCAGAAATAGCCGTCCTCGTCCTTCCAAGCAGTATCGCCCGTGTGGTAAAGTCCGTCGTACCACACCTCCTTTGTCTTATCCTCAGCATGATAATAGCCGCAGAAAAGTCCGGGAGGTACATTTTTATCAACGCGGATAACAATTTCACCTGTTTCACCGGGTTTAACAGGATTTCCGTCCTCGTCAACGATATCAACATCGTACTGCACATTAGGCTTGCCCATTGAGCCGGGACGTGCCGTCATACCTACAAAGTTACCGATAACAAGTGTAGTTTCAGTCTGTCCGAAGCCCTCCATAAGCTTTACTCCTGTATGCTTCAGGAACTGGTTATACACCTCGGGATTAAGCGCCTCGCCTGCAACAGTAGCATACTTTATGCTGCTAAGGTCGTATTTGCCCAAGTCCTCCTTGATAAAGAAACGGAACATTGTGGGAGGTGCGCAGAATGTTGTGATATTATACTTTTTGAACATAGGAAGTATCTTTGCCGCATCAAAACGGTCAAAGTCATATACAAAGATACATGTTTCGCTGAGCCACTGTCCGTAGAGCTTACCCCACATAGCCTTTCCCCAGCCTGTGTCGGAAATAGTGAAGTGTATTCCGTTGGGGTCTACGTTGTGCCAGTAACGTGCTGTAGCAAAGTGACCAAGACCGTATAAATGGCTGTGTGTAGCAATTTTAGGATAGCCCGTGGTACCTGATGTGAAATACATAAGACTTGGCTCTGTACCGCAGGAAAGCTCCTTGGGGTCTGTAGAACGATTGAACACATCACTGCATCCCTTTATACCTTCGTTGAAGTTAAACCAGCCGTCACGCTCGCCGTTTACAATCATCTTGATAATATTATTGCTGATTTCATTTTCCGCAAGTTCAACCTGCTCTGTAACACCGTCGTCAGCTGTACATACAATAGCCTTTACCTCAGCCGCCTCAAAGCGATACTCAAAATCGTGCTTTACAAGCTGATGTGTTGCGGGAATTGCTATTGCGCCAATCTTGTGAAGAGCAAGAATAGAGAACCAGAACTGATAGTGGCGCTTAAGAACGAGCATAACCTTATCGCCTTTTTTGATTCCTAATGAACGGAAATAGTTTGCAGTCATATTGGAGTATTTCTTCATATCCGCAAACGTAAAGCGCTTATCGCTTAAATCCTCCGCAACATATATAAGTGCTGTCTTGTCGGGATTTTTTTCTGCGATAGCATCAACAACATCAAATGCAAAGTTAAATGTTTCAGTATTCTTGAATCTGATATTCTTCATTGCGCCGTTTTCATCAGTTTCAACCTCTACAAATTTATCCGCAACAGGATTTTCTATCTTTGCAAGGTCGAAGTTTGTAACGCCAGGAAGAATAACGGGCTCAAGGTGCTGAATAGCTCTCTGGGGAGCATTTGCACCGAATACTACAGCATAGAATTTACATTCCTGACCGCCTACCGCCCATTCATCGTGGGGCTCAGAACTGTCATAGTATATAGAATCGCCCTCATTAAGAATTTCAATGTTATCGCCTACCTGAACTTTGAGCTGTCCGCTGATAACGATATCCATTTCCTGCCCCTCGTGGGTATGAGGGTGAGGAACTCTGTACTTTTCATCTACATAAGGAATTGTAACGAGAAAGGGCTCGCCTATCTTGTTCTTGAAGTTCGGAGCAAGACGCATATAGCTAAGGCCTGTTCTTCTTGCAATGGGGTGTCCTTGTCCTGCTCTCGTGATATCAAAGCTGTTTATACGGGGTGATTCGCCCTCCATAAGTTCGGTGATTTCCACTCCGCAGGCATTTGCGAATTTATATATAAAAGTAAAGCTGAAATCTTTCGCTCCGCCCTCATACGCAAGGTATTCATAAGCGGAAATACTGCATTTTTCAGCCATTTCCTCAGGAGTAAAGCCTACAGACTCACGAGTCAGTCTAATTCGCTCGGCTACCTCTCTTATTTTAAACTCGGGATTCATATTATTCATATAGCCCACTCCTTTCCCCCTATCAGACGGAATCCACATTGCATCTGATAGGTGTCTGAATCATCCATATCTCACTTTTGTTGCACTATCAATTTAAAGTGCGAAAGTGTGTGATTCGCGCTCATATAGAAAAATTTTATCATAAATACGCCATTTTGTCAATATCTAAATTGTTAATATTCAGTTATACCCGTATATAAATAATCAATAATGAAATGTAAAATAATAATCCAATTACACTTGTGTTATTCCTATCTGTATATTACATTTTGTATACGTTTTTCTTGTGCAAAAAGTAGAAAAGCCTTGTGCAAAGTGACGAAAACACTAAAAAACTCTTTATTTTTCTGAAAATATATGGTAAAATATAATCAGGTTAAGAAATCTGATATAACTCAGAGTTAAACAAAATGTATACAAAACAAATTTTCGGAGGTGTCCTTTATGTTAAGTCGTATTAAAAATTCTCTTTCAAGATTCATCGGTTTTATGACCGCGTTGGTTATGGTTTTTACAATTTCTGCCTTTCCGACACAAACTGCACACGCTGAAAACATCCCCGACAATCAACTGAACGATATGGCTATTGAAATGGCATTCCTCATAAATGAGTACCGCCTCGAAAATGGGCTCCACCCCGTTTACGTCGTTCCTTACATCTGCGACATTGCAAGAGTACGTTCAAGAGAATGTATCGAGCTGTTCAGCCACACAAGACCAGACGGTTCAGGCTTCGAAACAATTATTGATACAAACCTCATTCCTTACGCCGCTGCTGCTGAAAACATCGCCGCCGGATACCCTAATCCCGATATGGCAATGCAGGGATTAAAGGAATCCAAAAAGCATAACGCTACTCTCCTTAATCCAAACCTCACTCACGTTGGTATCGGTGTAGCTTATGAGCAGAACAGCTTTTATGGTTACTACTGGACGCAGCTTTTCATCTTCACAGATGCACATTTCCAGAATGAGTACATTCCAAGAAGACACGAAATAATACCTCAGGCTGAGGGCGATATCACAGGTGACGTAGACGTTAATACTTACGATTACCTTTCTCTCGTTGATTACATCTATAAGAGAAGCCAGAATATCCCCGTATACTTCAACGAAGAACAGCTTAAAACAGCCGATTGTTTCAGAGACGGCATAATCACTGAATCCGACGCTAAGGTACTTGTACGATATATTCTCGGCGAATACGATACACTCCCCTACGTATTCTGACATAACGTAATCTGTTATTTCTCCTCCTACTATAGTTTCCGCTACCCACGGAAACAGGGAGTCGGATGAGAAGCTGTATCGCTTCTCATCCGCATCACTCCCCCTAACAAACGACATTTACAACTTTTCATAATTTACCTCTTTTCTAAATAACCGCCCACGCAATAGTGTGGGCGGTTATATCTTGTATGGATAAAATAAAGGACGGCGAACCGTCCTTTGATTTTTATTCAGCCACAATAGGAAGCTTTGATATAAGCTTTGCATCGTATTTTTGTATTGTAAGAGCATCTCCTGCTGTTATACCCTTGACACCGTCAACATCAGCATTTGCTGTTCCCTGCTCGGAAAGACCGTATTTATCAGGATTTCCTAAAGCCTGGAGAATTGCTGTGGAATCTGCAATTGTTACCTTGCCGTCGCAGTTTGCATCGCCAACAAGTGTTGCTTCGGTATCAGGAGCATTTGTCGGCTCGTCTGTAGGCTTTGTAGAGGGCTGTGAAGCTCCGCCTGATGTGTAAAGATCTTCGGGAAGCTCATCAAGAGTAATACAAAGCTCGCTCTTGTACATCTCCTTTACAGCTGAGGCGTCGTTGTAATTATCGCCCGAAATAAAGTTATCCTGTCCGTTATCATACCATGTGCAGAAGTAAAGCCATGTTGCCTTTTCTGTATTGATATTTGACACGCTGGGAATTGTGCTATTCTCCATAACAGCCGCCATTTTCTTGCCCTTTGTGTAGTTGTAAAGTGACCAGTAAACATTGCTGTTGCAATCGTAGTTAGGACCGCTTGTAAGTCCGTCATGACGATTGTATACTGTATCGTACTTGTCAAAACCTACAATATCAACCTTATCGTCGCCTGAATACCACTGTGCAGATTCGTCAGACCATGCATAGAGATTCTGTTCCCAGATAAGATTGTGGATTCCGTACTCGTTTGTCAGCTGGTCGTAAAGGTAATTCCAGAGATTCTTGTAAACCTCCGCGCCCTCCTGTGACCACCAGAACCATGCACCCTTACCGTCAGCACCGCCGTTACCCTCAGCCTCGTGGAAAGGTCTCCAGAGAAGCGGAACATTGTTTTCCTGAAGAATCAGGAACTGCTCTGCAAGATCCTCGATACACATATCAAAATACGCGTTCTCCTTTGTGCCCTCTTTATATGCATTGGCAACTACAAAATCTGTGCCGTTCTTGTAAGTGCACTTTTTCCAGTCTACAGCGTCGCCCAGCTCATAGCCTGCAAAATCCGTAGGAATATTTATATGCCAGCAAGCTGTGGCAATTCCGCCGCGGTCTTTTACCCACTCAATAGCACGCTGTGTTGTACCGTCATCCCAGCCGTAAAGCGGGTTGTAGTTCATGAAATCAAAGCCTCTGATAGCAGGATATTTTCCGCCGGAAAGCTCTGCGCAGTAATCAAATTCCTGGTCGTAGTAATCGTATTTGTAATTGCGATTCTGCTCGTTGTAGGTATAGGTTCTCACATCGTCGGAGCAATGCCAGTAGAACTTATTTCCGTCCTTGTCAACAGCCTCGCTGTCGCGGTCGATAACGTACTCCTTGCCGTCACTGTCAATACATTTATCCTGAGATGCATCATAACGAATAGTAGTCTCAACACTGTGACCGCCGCCGTAGATTTCCTGCTGACCTGAAATGATATGCTTCCCGTAAACACTGTGCAGATACTTCATAAGAGACTTTGTTTCAGGAGTTGCGTCGGGGTCGCAGGTAACAGAATCAGCTGTTGTTACATCAGGGAAAACAGCTTCTGTAACAGTTACCTCGTCAATAGCCATATAGCCATATTTGTTGAGGAAAGATATCTCGTTTTCGCCTGCCTTGAGACGTACAACACCGAAATCAATATCTGTCCATTCCTTGTAATAAGGAACTGTTTTTGAATACTCAACGCCGTTTATAGCAACTGTCTGCATACGTCCCTCCTCGTTAAGTATCTGCGCACCTCTTACATTAATCTGGTACATTGCATCCTCGGGAACTGTAACATTGAAAGATAGCGCGTCATTTGTAAGATACGCAAAGCCCTCTCCGCTGTAGTCGGGAATATTGTTTTCGTAAATAGAAGTCCAGAGGGTTGCACCCTCCATATTCTCACCCTCAATAACAAAGGGTAAAACGGTATCTGCCGCCGTTATCTGCACGGTAACGGGCATAGCTGCCGCTGTCATTGATACCGCTGAAACCAAAGCGGCACACTTCCTGATAAATCTGTTCATTGTACATACCTCCAAGTGTATATAAATAAATTATCCCTGTCGCCGACATATCGGCTTATTATTGCTCCCCCAATTAACTCTTGAATTTTCTATTTTGCTTGGAGAGCAAAATTCTGCGTCAGAAAACCTCACAATACGACAGTATTCTTTCGGCTTTCTTCCTTGCCTTTTGCTCCCCAAGCTTCATATAATTCTTCAAGAGTTAGTTGGTGGAGCAACACTTTAATTATAAAGCATTTCACATAAAATTACAAGTGATTTTTTATTAAAAAAGCTTAAATACTTAAATTTCGGAATAATGCACAAAACCAGCCTGTTCCCCTTGTTATTAACAGCAAAACTTCAATTCAAGTTGACTTAAATAATTAAAAGTCCTTGAATAAATCAAGGACTTTTAATTAATTCACATCAAGTTTTCCTTTATGCACCCAAAGCCTTTTTCAGCCATACATCAGCAATATCAATTGCCTCATAAAGTCCGCATTCACGCTCTGCATTTTTTACTACTGCTTTCATGGGATTAGGCTCGTTTGTGTCAAGGAGAACCACGCGTACCTTTGATACCATTTGCTCGCCCTCAACATCATCTTTTCTGAGTATCTGTATCCAGATTACATACGGGTCAGACATATATCCGTAGTAAATCTGGTCGCCGCATCTTACAAGGGGATATCCCTTGTATGTGGAAAATTTTCCGCTCATATCTTAACCTCCGTTTTTTACGGAAACGGTCAGTGCTTTACCGCAACCTGTATTTGTGTTGCTCAGGTATTCTCAAAGCAACGCTTATTTCCATGTCATTTTAAATTCTGTATCTTTTTCAATGTTTTCTGCATTTTCTATCAACGTTTCTACATATGACTTTGCAATATTGAACTTGCTTTCACCGTCCGCTACAACAAGAGCCTGCATTGAGTTTTTCTCGTAGAATTCATACTTCATTGTTTTCCCGAGATAGCTGTCTGTATATTCCAGAACCGCCATTGGCTCTCCTGCGGGAATTTCTTCATCAAGAGCAAAGCTCTCCGCATTAGCTTTTACAAGGAAGCTGTAGAACTTTCTGTAACGTTCTGTATTGAACGCTTCGCCGTTAAGGGTTGTGCTGAAATCCCCTGAGTCAAGACCGTCCTCACTGTCCTCAGGAGTAATTCTTGTAATCTCGAAATCGTACTTTTTACCGCCGCAGGTTACTGAAAGCTCCGGAATATCCCATACATATGTTGCAATGAATATTCTGGAAGCAATATCAACAGGCTCTACTGTAACCCATTTTGCAGTTTCGGAATCAATTGTAAAAATTACATTTCCGCCCTCCAGCATAGCGTAACAGCTTTTTCCGTCGTCATCAGCGAAAGGCTCGCTTAAAAGAAGTACATAGCTGTTTCCGTCATCACATTCCATTGCAACGGTACAGAAAGGCTCTTTAAGTCCTGCCTCAGCTATATCCGATTCTGTACAGTGTACAGCATATATGCTGTCACCTGAAAGTCCGAACATTCCTGATATAATATCTGTAGCGCGCTCAACTGCAAGATATGCAGTTGTGGGTGATGTCATAATGTGGGCAGAAGATGTACCGCCGCCATTGGTATCATCTTCGGATGTGACGTCGTATTCAATAACAAGGTCTTTTTCTGTATCCTCACGGCTGACAGTAAGTTTCTTTACTATAGGAGTAGTATCGGGATTTTTCAGAATAGTTTTTTCAACAAGCTCCATTGTGGTTTTGCTGTAATTTGCAAGAGCAGAATTGCGCACAGTGAACACTGTATCAACGCCGTCTATCATAACATAGGATACATCGCCTGTGGGAGCTTCGTTACCGATAAACATACGGTATTCCGTTCCCGTTTCGTATACGATATCAACTGTAATTTCGGGCTCTGCAAGTCCGAATTTCGCAAGGTCGGTGCAGTTTTCCTCAATAATCGCCTCTGATGTAAGACCGTTTGCATTGTGTGCAAGCGTACCGATAACAGAGTTGTTCATATATATATCCTGATATCCGTCAAGAGTATACACAACAGCCGAATCCTCGGTTTCAGGGGACAGCTGGACTATGTGAAGCTCATCGGTCTTATTCTTTACATCAACTGTTTTGATAACGCCCTCAAGGTCAGCTCCTGTTTCGGGATCTGTGCCTGTAACTTTATCATCATGAATCAATATTTTTACCTGCTGTTCAACTGTAGCCTCAGTTGGCTCTGTAGTGTCACCGCCGCTGTCTCTGTCTGGGTCTGTCAGCAGGAGAGCTGCAGCTCCTCCTCCCAGTGCCACAAGCGCAGCACTGAGACCGATAATACCTTTAACTGATTTCTTCATTTATTCTTTCTCCATAACAGAACGCAGAGACCTGCAATACCAATAAGAAGCGGAATTACTGCAATAACTATTGCAAAGATAATTCTTGCTGAACCCTGTGTAAGTGAAAGTGTGTACTGCTCAAATACCTTTTCGGGAATTACAGCGCTTGCTTCCTTACCTGTTGTATCATTGATAACATTGAGGATAACGTTCGCATTGTTGTAGGTGTTTGAACCTGAGAGAATAACGCTGTCAAGCATAAACGGGCTACCGATTACAAGGATATTGCTGCCGAAGATATTGAGTCCCTCTGCTTTTTCGCGTCTTGCCTTTACAATTACATTGTAAGATTCATTACCCTCGGAAGTTTCATTTCCGTCAACAAGTGATACAAGGCGTGAACCTGAACCTGATTTAACAACCTCTTTCACAACAGTCTCATTGTTCTTTGTGAGAACTGTAATGGGACGAGCCTGAGGCGCAATAAGAGGAAGTGTCGGATTTGCAAGAGTTCCTGTGATTTCTGTATCTGCAACATCAACCTTTGCGGCATATGATACACTGCCAAGAACGCCGATACTTGCCTGAACCATATTTACATCGTCTATAATAACGGAAGGCTCAATCTGAATTTTCCAGTCAGCAAGGAATTCGGAGATATTTGGCAACTGTGTAGCGTAGAAGTTGGGGATATAAATCATATCCTTTTCGTACTTTCCGTCATTGTAGAGGAAATCTCCAAGCTTTGTGATGATATCCGCTGTAAAGTCAACGGAGGGAGCCGCAACGACTACAACGTCGTAATCCTCAGGGCTGAGTGCGTCTGTGCCGATATCAACTTCAACACAATCATAGCCGTTCTTGGACATGAAATTCATCAGTGAACCTGCAAGAGATGAATGAACCTGGTCAAATATACCACTTCCGTTCATGCTTGAAACAATCGCAGCTCTTACAGGATTTGCGTCTGTTACAGCCTTGATAGCAGATGTAAGTACGCTTTCACCTGCAAATGTCATTGTGATATTTGTCTGGGTGCTGTTCTGTGAGGGAGCAATCATTGATACAACATCGTCAGGAGAGATGAACTTTACTCTTTCGCCGCACTTTACAACGATTCCGCCCTCTGTGATTTCGCCGTTGTAGTACTTGTTGATTTCAGTTACAACGTCGGGATTCTTGTTGATGTTGACATATTTAATGTCGATGTTGCCATTTCCTGCCTCTGCATATACTGAGTACCTGTCAAGGATTTCAGGAATAATATCATAAGGACACTCAACGATTGCGCCATAATACTGATAAAACATATTCTCATAGTTTATAGCAAGGGAATCGAAATAATCCTTATTTGTGGTGACAATGATTTCAACGTCTTTGTCAATAGCTTCAAGGGCTGTAATGGTTTCCTCTGAAATCTCGTGACGATTGTCGGAAGTGAGGTCAAGCTTCATGGGGTAGCGGTCTGTGAGAAGTCCGCATACGATATTTGCCGCAATTACAACAGCAATAACAAGAATTATTGTAACTGCTGACATTGAACCGAATTTAAGCTTTTTGAGATTCTTTTTCGGTTTAGCTTCTTCCACAGCCTCAACTGCAGTTTCTTTTATTTCTTTTTCTTTACTCATGGTGTGTTTCCTCCTTTCTGCATCAGCCCCAGCGTCTCTTGTCAAGAACTCTTACTGAGAAGAAGTTGAAGAGAACGGCTATGCTGATGAAGTATACCACGCTGGAGAGGTCAAATACTCCGCGGGTAAATTCAAGATATCTTGTGTAGAATGAAGCAGAAAGGATTGCTTTCTGAATAAATTCAACGGGAATATTCGCCGCAAGGGAATCCATAAGGTAGAGTACAAAAAGTACAAACATACCGATTACTGCGGAAGCCATCTGATTTTCAGTAAGGGATGATATGAAAAGTCCGATAGCTATAAATGCCGCGCCTAAGAAAAGCATTGCAAAATAATTGCCGAGAAGTGTTGACCATATAACCTGTCCGCAGAGGGCGATGATTATGGAATAGATGAATACTATGCTTTCAGCAATGATGAAAAGTGTAAGCGCTGCAAAATATTTGCCGAGAATGATTGAAGAAAGACTTATGGGAGCTGTAAGAAGTCCCTGGTCTGTGCGGTTTTTCTTTTCCTCGCTGAGTAGTCTCATTGTGAGAATTGGAATAAGAAACACCACAATGATAAACATTGAACTGAACATCGGAGACATATCAGATACACCTGAACCAATTACTCCGAATGAGAAGAAAAGTCCTGAGAAAAGCGCAAAGCCTGCAAGGAATACATAGGCGATTCCCGAGGTAAAGAATGCGTTCATTTCACGTCTGTAAATTGCACCCATTACTTATCCCCTCCTTTTTTTGATTTTTTTGATTTTTTATTTTCGGAAGCTTCTTCCTTTTTTTCTTCAGCAACAGGCTCTTCCGCTGCTTCCGGCTTTGCCTCGGTTTCTTCCTTTTCACCGTCAGCCTTGCCGTTGTCAAAGCTCATCTCAAAATCTGAAAGGGACGCTTTGCTTTCGCTGTTTTCAGCTACTGTGCTAATATCACCCGATGTAATCTTCATGAAGATATCTTCAAGTGTCATGTCAGAAAGCTGTAACATAAGGATATTCCAGCCTTTATTGCGGCAGAGATTATTTATAGCGCGGCGAACATCAACCTCGTCGTCGGATTCGATATCATAATCGTAAATGCCCTTTTCGCGCTCCATATCTGCACGTACATACTTGATACCGTCTATAGCCTTAAGAGCATCCGCAATTTCCTGCTTATCATCGGCTGTACGTGTTGTACCCTCGATACGAACTGTCATTTTATGCTCGTTTGTAAGCTTATCTGCGATTTCCGTTGCAGTACCGTCAGCGGCAACAACGCCCTTATTAATGATGATGATTCTGTCACATACAGCCTGAATCTCAGGGAGAATATGTGAAGAAAGGATAACTGTGTGATTCTTTCCAAGCTTCTTGATAAGTGAGCGAATCTCGATAATCTGGCTGGGGTCAAGTCCAACTGTTGGCTCATCAAGGATAAGCACAGGGGGATTGTTGATAAGCGCCTGTGCAAGTCCGACTCTCTGCTTGTAACCCTTGGAAAGATTGCGGATAAGTCTCTCTCTCACATGAGATATCTTACACAGATCGCATATCTCTTTAAGGTGGGATTTTCTTGCAAGCTTGCATTTTTTAAGGTCGTACATGAAGTTGAGATAGCCGTCAACTGTCATGTCTACATAAAGGGGCGGGATTTCGGGGAGATAGCCTATATTTGCCTTAGCCCCGATAGGATCTTCAAGAATATCTACACCGTTAATGAGTATTTTTCCCGAAGTGGACGAAATATATCCCGTCAGCATATTCATTGTTGTTGATTTTCCAGCACCGTTAGGGCCGAGGAATCCAAGTATCTCGCCCTTTCCCACAGAAAAGCTGATATCGTTTACGGCTTTTTTATCACCGTAACGCTTGCTTAGGTTTCTGACCTCTATCATATCGAAGTCCTCCTGTATAGTTTTTGTGGGGATTAACCCCAATTATTGTAATAATACAATTATTTTGTGATAACATCGTGTTAATGAAACGAACATTAACGAATACTTTTTTTCAAATCATCGGCAATCTGCGCTTTCAATTCATCTACAGAGCCGAATTTCTTCTCAGGACGCATGAATTCCAGAAGCTGAACCTGTATCATCCTGCCGTAGATATCTCCCGAAAATCCGCTGATAAAGGTTTCCGCAAGAGGCTTTCCGCCGTAATCTACAGTAGGCTTTATGCCGATATTTGTCATAGCCTGATACGTTATGCCGTCTATGACCGTTTCTGCCCTGTATACGCCGAATTTCACCACAAGCTGATTGTCTGCAAAAAGCTGATTTGCCGTGGGAAATCCGATAGTCCGTCCCAGAGCCGCACCCTTTACCACTTCCGCAGAAACGGCATATGGTGCGCCCAGAAGTCTGTTTGCCAGTGCGATATTTCCGTTCAGCAGAAGCCGACGTATCTCCCCCGATGATACAACAGTACCTTCAAGAGAAGCGTCCTCGGCTACGAACACATCAAATCCGTACTTTTTGCCGAATTTACGCAGTTCTTCCGTACCGCAGGAGGCATTTTTTCCGAATCTGAAATTATTTCCGCAGCATACTGCCGCCACATTCAGCTCCTTTGCAAGAATATCTCTTGCAAATTCTTCTCCCGACATTCCGCAGATATGGCTGAAAGAGGGGGAATATATCTCGTTGAATCCGAGATTTTTCAGAATACGCAGCTTTTCCGCGGCGGTATAGATATAGCCGTCACAGCCCGTAGGCTTTTTCAGCACGGTATCCGGCTCAAAGGTAAAAACAGCGGGAACAAGTCCATTTTCCGCATTTTTCAGAGCAAGCTCCAGAACTCTGCGATGACCGATATGGACACCGTCGAATAACCCCAGAGCAGCCGAAGTTTTTTCTGCCATTTTATACAATCCTCAGTTAAGATTTTTCGCAACGCGCAAAATACCGTTTTCGTGGTCGGCAAAAGCCGTACCAATAAAGCCGCCGTCACAGCCGTATACGGAATAAAGCTCCACTTCTGATTTTATGTGATGAACTCTTGAAATGTCCAGTTTTACGCCGTTTTTATACATTCTCGTCTGTACCTCGTTGAGACGAAGCTTCGGCAAAGATGCGAATACGCGCTCAATGGGCAGTATAAGCTCCTCCAGACGATTTTCATCAGCTGCCTGCTGTATTTCCTCCATTGTGTGACAATCTGCCAGAGTAAATCCTCCAGAAGATGTACGCACAAGGGATGTCATAATTCCGCCGCAGCCAAGCTTTTCACCGATATCATTTATAATGGTGCGGATATACGTGCCTTTTCCGCAGTATATTTCAAGCACACCCTCACGGGTATTCTCGTCATATTCTGTCAGAATCAGCTTGTCCACGTGAATCTGTCTCGGCTGACGCTCAACTTCCACGCCCTGTCTTGCAAGGTCGTATAAACGCTGACCGTTTACCTGCACAGCTGAATACATAGGGGGAAGCTGCATTATATCTCCCACAAAATCGGGAATTACAGCTTCAAGAGCATCACGGCTTACAGCAATATCAGAGGAAGTCAGCACCTCCCCTGTGATATCCTGCGTATCTGTCACCTGTCCAAGCTTAAAGCCTGCGCGGTAGCTTTTGGTATTGTCGGGCATAATATCGCAGGCTTTTGTGGCAGTTCCCACAAATACAGGGAGAACTCCCGTAGCCATTGGGTCAAGAGTGCCTCCGTGACCGAGACGGCGGATTTTCATAATCCCCCTGAGTTTGGCTATAACATCAAAGGAAGTGAATCCCTGCGGCTTATTTACGCATATTATACCATTCATTTCAGTGCCTTTTCTACAGCCGCAATAACAGCCGCCTTTGCAGCTTCAATGTCACCCTTGAATGTACAGCCTGCCGCTTTGGCATGGCCGCCGCCCCCTAAGGTCTGGCATATCTCTGAAACATTCACCTCGTCAGCGGAACGGAAGGAGCATTTGAACTCGCCCGACTCGCGCTCACGCATGAGAACTCCTACCTCTGTATCTTCAAGCTGTAATGTTATGGGCGCAAGTCCCTCCAGCTCGTCGCAGGCAATGCCGAGATTTTTCATCATTTCCTGAGTTACAGCGGCAATTACCAGCTTTCCGCCGATATATTCCTCCATAAGCTCGCAGAATTTAGCCTCCAGCATCATTCTGCCCCGTGATTTAACCTCAAACATATAGCGGTTAATGCGTGCAAAATTTATATCGTAGCTGCGTTTCATCTCCGCCGCAATTTCATGGGCGCGGGGAGTTGTACAATCGTACTTGAAACAGCCTGAATCCGTAGCAATGCCTGTATACAGGCACATAGCACAATGGCGGCTTATATTGACCTCCATGTACTTTGCAAGGTTGTATATAACCTCGCAGGCTGCCGTTGCCTTTGGTCTCAGCAGCGTCATTTCGGCATAATTCTTATTCGATTCGTGGTGATCTATGCACAGCTGGACTTTTTTACCGTAGATTTCCTCATATCTGCCCATAAGCTTAGTATCAGCTATATCAACAGCTATGATTGTCTTAGGCTCAAAATCCTCGTTTTCCACACCCTTTGTCATAAATCCGTAACGGGAGGGGAATTCATCACTGCATACCACACGGCTTCTTATGCCAAGCTCTGCAAGTATATCCTTTAAACCGAAGCCTGCTCCGATGCAGTCTCCGTCGGGACTCTGGTGAGTTATTATAACTGCATCTTCACAGTTTCTGAGAAAAGTTTCAGCCTCGCTGTAGCCTATATACATAACATACTCCTCTTGGGACCCTCTTAATTTAAATTATTAAGCTTCTTGCTTATCTCCGCACCTCTCTCAATAGAGGTATCGGCAACAAAAGTAAGCTCGGGGGATTTCCTCATCTGTAAACGGCGGAAAAGCTCGCGGCGGATAAAGCCTGCCGCGCTTTTCAGTCCCTGCACCGATTCTTTAGTCTTGTCGATTCCGCCGAGACTTGATACGTAAACCTTGCAGGTTGACATATCCCCCGACAAATCGGCTCTTACAATTGTGAGAAGCTTATCAACTCTGGGGTCTTTGATATCCCTGAGTATAGCTGTAAGCTCTCTTTTTATATCTTCTGCCATACGGCTGTTTTTATAGTTTGCCATAGTATTCCTTTCGGGATTAGTCCTCACGGTACTCCTCTACCATATATGCCTCGAAGATATCGCCTTCCTTGACATCGCTGAACTTTTCAAGGCTGATACCGCACTCGTAACCCTCGGCTACTTCCTTTGCGTCCTCCTTGAAACGCTTCAGACCTGCAATCTTGTCATCAGCAATGATGATACCGTCACGTACAACTCGAACCTGACAGTTTCTTACAGCCTTACCGCTGAGAACGTAGCTTCCTGCAACCATACCAACGTTAGAGATTTTGTATACCTGACGAACCTCGATACGTCCGAGTTCAACATCGCGGTACTTGGGAGCAAGCATACCCTTCATAGCTGTTGTGATTTCTTCGATAGCGTCATAGATGATACGGTAAAGTCGGATATCAACACCGTCTCTTGCGGCACTTTCAGCTGCAACGGGGTCAGGACGTACATTGAAGCCTACAATAATAGCATTTGAAGCATTTGCAAGCATAACGTCGCTTTCCTTTACAGCACCAACTGCACCGTGAATAACTCTTACTCTTACCTCATTATTTGAAAGCTTTTCAAGGGACTGCTTTACAGCCTCAACTGAACCCTGAACGTCAGCCTTGACTATAATAGGAAGCTCCTTGATTTCGCCCTCTGCAATCTGGCTGAACAGGTTGTCAAGAGTAACCTTGCGGTATGCGTTGAACTGCTCCTGCTTAGCCTCGTGCTTTCTCTGCTCAACAAGCTCTCTTGCAAGCCGCTCATCTTCAACAGCATTGAAGATATCGCCTGCGCTGGGAACCTCTGCAAGACCTGTAATCTCAACAGGAACGGAAGGACCTGCGGATTTTACGGTTCTGCCCTTGTCGTTAGTCATAACACGCACTCTGCCCACTGCTGTACCTGCAATAAGCACATCTCCCTGTTTAAGTGTACCATTCTGTACAAGGAGAGTAGCAATAGGACCTCTGCCCTTATCAAGACGCGCTTCGATAACAGTACCCTTTGCAAGTCTGTCGGGATTTGCCTTTAAGTCCTGAACCTCTGCAACGAGAAGAACGTTTTCGAGAAGTTCATCAAAGCCCTCGCCTGTCTTAGCTGATACGGGAACGCAGATGATATCTCCGCCCCAGTCCTCGCAGACAAGCTCATACTTTGTGAGTTCCTCTTTGATACGCTCGGGATTTGCGCCCTCTTTATCCATTTTGTTGATAGCAACGATTATCTGTAATCCTGCTGATTTAGCGTGGTTGATTGACTCAACTGTCTGAGGCATGATACCGTCATCTGCGGCAACAACAAGGATAGCAATATCAGTGATGTTTGCACCTCTTGCACGCATTGAAGTGAACGCCTCATGTCCGGGAGTATCAAGGAAAGTAATCTTCTGTCCGTTTACCTTAACCTGATAAGCACCGATATGCTGTGTGATACCGCCTGCCTCGCCGTCAGCAACGTGAGCGTTTCTGATACGGTCAAGGATAGAAGTCTTACCATGGTCAACGTGTCCCATAACTACAACTACGGGGCAGCGTGGCTCAAGGTTTGTATCATCATCGTCGCTATCGTCGATAAGACGCTCCTCGATAGTAACGATAACTTCCTTTTCAACCTTTGCACCCATTTCCTCAGCGATAAGTGAAGCTGTATCAAAATCGATTTCCTGATTGATAGAAGCCATTACGCCAAGTCCCATAAGCTTCTTGATAACGTCTGTAGCAGTAGCCTTAAGACGTACAGCAAGCTCACCTACTGTGATTGCATCGGGAATGAGAACCTTGAGCTGCTGCTTTCTTGCACGCTCAAGCTCCAGTCTTTTCAGCTTTTCAGCCTCGGATTCCTTCTTAGAGAACTGCTGGCGGTTTCTCTGTGCGGATTTCTGGTTTATCTTCTGCTTCTTAGAAGAATAGTTTTCGTTACTGTGCTTTCTGTTGCCTGAAGCCATCTGGTCGTACTTTTCGTTATACTTATCCAGATCCACATAGCTTCCTCTTGTATCAACAGTACGTCTCTGTGTAGCAGTTGAAGCTGTCTCTGATGAGAAGCTTGTATTGAGCTTTGTAGCTTCGCCTCTTTCACGGGCTTTAGCCTGCTCCTTTTTCTTTTTCTTGTCGGAATGTTTATTTTCAGGCTTTTTCTCCGGAGCCTTAACATTATCCTTTTTTAACTCATCCACAGGTTTCTTCTCCTCCTGAACGGGTTTATTTTCCTTAACCTGTTTATTTTCAGTTCTGACCTCCTGAACAGGCTTATTTTCAGCCTTGACCTCTGGCTTTGTTTCCTGTGCGGGTTTTTCAGCAGACTTTTTCTCTGCCGGAGTTGCCTTTACGGGAGCACTCTCAGCCTTTTCGATCTTGGGCTTTTTATCTGTCTTGGGCTTTTTATCGGATTTAAGAGTATCAGCAGCATCCTTTTTCTTATCGGATTTCGCGCTCTCCTTTATCTGTGCCTTTTTAGCGGATTTTGGAGCTTCCTTTACTTCTTCCTTTTTCTTTTCAGGCTTGGGAGTATTCTTTGTTGCAAAATACTCATCGAGAGACTGAACCTCATGAGACTTTGTATGATGCTCCAACACCTGATTCATCTCTGCTTCTGTAAGAGTTGAAGCAGGCTTCTTTTTTGTATCACCCTTTGAAGCAAAGAAATCAACAAGTTCCTTTGCTGATATGTTAAGATCCTTTGCAGCGTCGCTTAATTTTATTTTTTTTGCCATAGGCGAAATAACCTCCTTATTGCGCTGTTTTCACAGCATTGGGAAACAAATTATAGTATATGTCAGCACCTTGCGGTGATTATTTTCAGGTAATCCCTTTAGTTATCGGCGATTTTCAGAAATCCGCCTGCAAAGCCTTTGTCACAAATTGCCAGTACTGCCGTTTCCTTACCGCAGTATCTGCCGATTTCGGCTTTTTCAAGCTCGGTATCAATCACGGGAACATTGTATTTTCCACATACAAACCGTACTTCCTTAACGGTTTTTCCCGAAGCGTCAGCCGCTGTAAGTACAGCGAAAGCCTTGCCGCTTTCAACAGCTTCCTTTGAGCTGTCAAATCCCTTGACTGCCCTGCCTGCCTTTATACATATTGTCAGCAGGTCAGCTGTTTTCTGTTTCTTTTCTGAGTTCATCTGCCATTACCTCGTATACGCTTTCATCTATTCTGCATGAGAGAGATTTTTCAAATCTTCTTGCCTTGCGAGCCTTTTCAAAGCATTGTGCGTCTTTGCATAAATATGCACCTCTGCCGTTTTTCTTGCCTGTAAAATCAAGACTTATTTCATTTTCAGGGGATTTTACAACGCGCATAAGCTCTTTTTTCGGCTTCATTTCGTTACAGCCAAGGCAAAGTCTCATTGGAATTTTCTGGGATTTCATATATTATTCCTCAGCTGTTTCAGCAGTGGATTCCTCAGCCTCGGGAGCTGTTTCTTCCACAGTTTCAGCAATATCCTCAGAAACAGAAGCTTCCTCAGCAGCTTCGGGAGTTTCCTCAACAGGTTCGAGATTTTCAACTAAATCAGTGATAACCTCAGCAGCCTCAGCAAGAACTTCATCAACCTTGTTCAGAAGTGCATCGGGGAAATCCTCTGCAAGCTCCTCAGCAGCTTCGCCTGTTTCAACATTGGTCTGGGGCTTGATATCAATTTTATAGCCTGTAAGCTTAGCGGCAAGCTTAGCATTCTGTCCCTTGTTGCCGATAGCAAGTGAAAGCTGATTGTTTGGAACAACAACAGTGCAGGTCTTTTCCTCAACAGATGTGATAACTGTTTTCATCACCTCAGCAGGAGCAAGTGCCTTGGCAATAAACTCTCTGGGATTTTCGCTCCATGGGATAATATCAATTTTTTCGCCGTTGAGCTCGTTTACAACTGCTGTAATTCTTGCACGCTTAGGACCGATACAAGCACCTATAGCGTCAACGTTCGCGTCCTTTGACCATACGGCAATCTTTGTTCTTGAACCTGCCTCACGGGAAATTGACTTAATTTCAACAGTTCCGTCGTAAATTTCAGGAACTTCAATCTCGAACAGTCTCTTTACAAGATCTTTGTGTGTTCTTGATATCTTGACAATGGGCTTCTTTGTCTTGTTGGTGATACCTGTGATATAAACCTTGATATCCTTGCCCTCTGTGATAGTTTCGCCGGGAATCTGCTCATTTTTGAAAAGATAGAGTTCAGTTCCCTGATATACTACAGTAACAGTGCCTCTGCCAGGCTCAATCTGTGAAACCTTTGCGATAATACAGTCATGCTCTTTCTTCTCGAACTTATCAAGCATCTGCTCGCGGTTGATTTCTCTCAAATCGCCCTTGATAGACTGCTTAGCTGAAAGAGCAGCCATTCTTCCAAGGGTTGAAATATCAATTTCTTTAAGAATTGTTCCACCAATGTATGCGTTAGGGTCAATAGTCTTTGCTGTAGCGATATTGATTTCATTTTCATCAATAGGCTCATCTTCGATTATTTCCTGAACGATATACATTGCGAATTTCTTTGTAGAGGGGTCTATTTCCACTCTTATTCTGTCTTCACTGTGGGGATACGCTCTTTTAGCCGCTTTCAGCATAGCAGACTTTACCTTCTCAACAAGAAGCGCAGTTTCAACGCTGTTTTCTTCCCCAAGCATCTTTAACGCATCGAAAAAGTTATCCATAACAATTTCCTCCAATATTATTATTTTTTATTCTTAATCAAAATCAAACCAGAGCTTTACAAAAGCGATATCGGCAAATGGGTACTTTACCTCTGTGCCGTTTTCCAGTTCAACGGTGATATCCGTTTTATCAGCATTTTTCAGATAAGCGCATATTTCCTTTTCTCCGTCAACGGCTCTGATAAAGCGTATACGCACCTTATCACCCTCGCAGACTTCAAAATGGTCATCTTTTACAAGTTCTCTTTCCAATCCTGCCGAACCGATTTCAAGCATATAGCTTTCCTTGATAGGGTCAACCTCATCAAGAAGCTTATTTACAGGCTCTGTCACCTTTTCACAATCCTCAATTGTTATACCCTCGTCGCAGTCGATGAATATTCTCAGATACCAGCTTGCACCCTCCTTGACGTAGCATACGTCCCAGAGGTAGTAGCCTAAATCGTCGGTTATAGGCTTGACAAGGTCATAAATCCTTTGTTCTGTTGCACCGAATTTTTTCAGCTTCATCTGTTTCTCCTTTCATATCAAAACGAAAGACCGGAAGTTTCCGGTCTTTAGCTTACTATGATAATACTATTATATCACACAATTTCAGAAAAATCAATACCTTTGAGGAATTTTTTTCCCTTTAGAGATTAGAAATTAGAAATTAGATGTTAGAATAGTCTATTTTATACTATTTCATGCATGAAAGTATATTAAACCAATCCCTGAAACAACAGCAGAAAATCTTACGGCATAAATTCAAACATAATTACGCATTAACAAAATGCTCCCTCGCAAAAGCAAAGGAGCAGTAATTATTATGCTGTATAACCGTTTTCCTCAACAGCCGCAACAGGAGTTGTTGTTGTGAAGTCAAAAACAGGTGTAGTTGCTGTTGCATCGGGAGATACAGGATTCACAGGAGATATTACAGAAGCTGTCGTCACAGGCTCATTACCCGTACCTGCTACGTGTACCTTAATCTCGATTTCAATTCCGGGGTTGTTGTCAAAGCTGAGTATGATAAATGTCTCACCCTGTCCAACACCTGTTACATGGCCGAGATTATCAACCTTTGCAATAGATTCGTCAAGAGACTTCCAAACCTCGTTTGCCTCAGAAGAACCTGTAGGATAGCCTGTTATGTAAGAAATATCCGAGCCGCCCACATCTATGAACATCTCACGTCTTGAAATTATTACCTCTGCCGCAAGGGGATGTGTTGTTGTAGTTGTTACTGTAGTAACGGGAGCTGTTGTTGTCGCAAGAGTTGTCGTGGTAGTTGTAGCATCCTGTTTTCCGCCCTTTTTCTCACTCCCACCGCCTGAACAGCCTTTGAATATCAATACAACGAAAAGTAATACAAGAAAAGATATGACAGCAAGTGCGCCAAGCTGTCTTTGTCTCAGCATTTTCTTGGTAACTCTTTTTCTTCTCGGTCTGTTTCCTGTGTTGTTGTCCATGATGATTTCCTTCCTTCTTTTTCTTTTCTCTCAGGCAAAATGTCTGAATTTTATATCTGCTATATATTATACCATATTAAAAATAAAAAGTCACGCACTTTCAGAAAATTTTACATATTGACAAATTACACTGTTGTTTTTTGTGGAACATTCACAGTTTCTTACAATTTGCAATCACTTGTAAAACGAAATCATTCTGTTAAGTATATCCGCGTATCTGGGACAGGTATCTATGGGAAATGCAAATACATATGCTTCAATTCCCACAACTACGAGAGTATAAACAGCACAGATACCCATAACTGCCGTAAATACACGCTTTTTCTGTGTATTTACCGACTTCGTATACAGCAGGAAAAGCACTGCAAATGCGCCGATTATTACCTGCCACGAGAAATCCGCCATATATCTTGCGGAATATCCGCTTTCCCACACAGAGCATACAATGACAAAGGGCATTATAATTCCAACAAGTCCCACAACTAAAGCCGCTGATATGCGATTCTTTTTATCGGGGATAAGCTTCATGGCGCGTCCGCTGAGAAAATATCCGAAAATCGGCAGTACAAGGAATATAATTCCCGAAATCGTGCCCTCATCCTTGAAATAGTAGCTGTTTATTCCAAGATACGAAAAAAGTGCCGACACAAAGGGATAATCGGGTATAAAGGCGGGAGGCGCAAGAAGAAAATTATATATTCCGATAAACATATTGTGGAAGTGGAATTCCGTTCTTGTGAAATCGTTGATAGTCAGCGAATACTTTATGCCAAACTCGAAAATCGAACCGAATCTCGCATAATTGTAATACATCTGGAAAAGTCCCAGCGCACACAGCGGCATAAACGCGCATGAGAGGAATTTCACAATGTTTCCCTTGCCCTGCTTTTTAGCGTTCATTATGTAGAATATACAACCGCATACCGCGTATACTGCAAGGGTAGGTCTGCACATTACAGATAATCCCATAAGCAGTGAGGAAAGAAATACTCTCGGCAGATTCGCCTTTTCCTTTTCAAATATTCCCGACGTTATAAAGCTGTACGCCGCCGCTGTGAAGCACAGAAATCCAGCTGATATGGACATTTCATAAAACAGCGGTCTGCCTACGGAACACCATATTCCACAGCCTGCAAGTATCATCAGAAGTCCCGACAGATACGCTCCTGTAGAAATTTTACTAAACCATTTTTTAACAATAATTGAATAAAGCATTGAAAGAAGTATAAGTCCCCCTGCTGAAAAAAGCATTACTGCTATATCTTCGGGGAAGAAATATCCTGTAATGAGATGATATGGCAGAAACAAAAGTAATGGTGCTATGCCGTAGTAGGAGTAATATTTTCCCTCATAAAAAACGTGGTCCCAAAGATAATCAACATCATCATAAAAACGCGAACCTGTATCGTATGGATTTTCCATGGCAAGAAGCTCCTCTGACGGTTCTTCAAGGAGACTGAACTGCCCGTTTTCAAAGGCGAGTACAAGTTCCTGCGTTACCTGGTCACCTTCTGTAAGCTTGAAGCGATTTAAAAATTCTCCCTGCGGTATCTGCTGGAGTACAAGAATTATCGCAATACATACAGCACATATAGTTATCCAAGTTGACGCTACGCGGCAGAAATATTTATTTTTGTTATATGCAAGTTTCATTGTTGCAGAGAATATACAAGCGTATACAAATACCGCAAGAACAATTATTATTGTCATTCTAAGCGGCATCACATCAAAGGGAATAGGTCTGTTAAGCTCAAACCCTTTGATTACACAAGCGTCCTTTTCGCCGATTCCAGCAAATCTGAAACGCGCATCTGTTGTTTTTCCTGCAAGCTGTACCATAGCGCGCTGAGATTGCATACTGCCGGAAATTACTACGGAATCTATTACTTTAAGGCGGTAATAATACCCCGTTTCTTCGGTCAAATCTCCGAAAAAGCTGACCTGCCGCGCTTTATCGTCCGTAAATTCCGCATCAACGTGCACTGTGCCGATTTTCATGTCGAGGTCGTGATATCCGATACTTATTTCATCAAGTCCCTTGACGGAAATTCCGCCTATGGATTCATCATAAAAGCAGTTTTCAAGGTCGGCATCTGCAACAGAGAGAACTGCATGCTCATAATCTCCCGATATAAGTCGATATGAGGGAAACTGAAAATATGTCAGTTCCAGAAGTGCCGCCGCAAGAATAACTTTACCCATAAACACAAGTGTTCGGGATTTGTTGTTTTTCAAATACATATACAGCACAAATTCAAGAGCCGCCGCCGCTCCCATTACGAGAAAAGCACCCTTGAATGTGCCGAAATTCATAATCATATCGGCAATACCCATAAGCACAAGCACCGCTGTCATACCAAAGACAAAGAGCTTTTTATTTCCTTTCAGCTCCCTGCGGAAATGCCTGATATATATTACCGAGCATACAGTCAATAAAAGTAAGGCTGCAAAAAAAACAAACCACATATCAGAATCCTTTCAAAGCAGATAATTACTGCCCATTATATTTTTCTATTTCCTTGTCAACTTTCTTTGTCATGTCTTTGCACATCTTGTCCCAGTTTTCAACAGCATTTTCGCCGTTTAAAAACGATTCTGTCAGATTATTCATAACGCCTCTTGATGTGTAAGTAAAATCTCCACCGCCGTACATGTTTTCACCCATACCGTAACCGAAATCAAACAGCGGATTCTTTTTCGCCTCGTCAAGATAGTTCTGTACTGCGTCGTACTGCTCCTCTGTTACGTAGGGAATCCATTTGCCGTATGCGTCTTTTTCCTTTACGCTGAGACTTTCTTTTTCAAGCTTTCTGTATTTTTCCTCTGCCGCCACAACTCTTTCACATTTCAGATATGCCGCAACAGCCTCGGGATTCTGGGAATTCTTAACCAGCATTTTTGCCTTGTAGTCGCAGTTTATACTGTAATTTTCAGCTTCGGGATTTTTCGGAAAAGGTACAACCATAATATCCTTTTTGGCATTCTTAGCATTTGTCATACCCAGCGCCCAGTCGCCCATAGCGTAAAAAAGGGTTGAGTTATCATTGGGATAAAATTCGTACCAGTTGGGATTATAAAGATTCTGGTCGGAAATTTTCTTCATAAGCTTTTCAGCCTCTGCTATGCCCTTATCCTTAATATTATTTGTAAATGCGTCATTTTCGTACTTCACCACAGTGCTTCCCGATGAAGTCAGCATAGCCCTGCCGAAATCGCCGCTTATGCCATATCTGCGTGTTTCTGCTTCGGGATTTGAAACAAATTTGCTCATCATGTCAAGCATAACGTTCCAGTCCCATTTCCCCTCAAGATACAGCTTGTATGGGTCTTCAAGCTTTTCTTTTTCCACAAGCTTGCGACTGTACATTATAAGGTCAGGAGATGCCACATCATAGGGCATTACGTAGTGCTCGCCGTTGTATTCAAACATATCTATAGCGTTTTCCATATCATCCCACAATCCGTCATCCACGCCCATTACATCAAAATACGGGTCAAGAGGGTCAAACAGATTGCTTTTCACGCCGGAAGGAAAAGCTGTTTCATCGTAGGGAAACATATCAACAGATTCGCCGCAGGCAAGGTAATAATCAAGCATTGAATATTTTTCCTCAGCGCTCATCTGGATAAAGTTTATATCTCCGCCGTAGAAATCGCGGAAAAGCGACAGTGCCGCGGGACTTGCGCCGCCGTCCTGAGTATCAAGACTGAAATCCGAAAACCATGTAATAGTGCGGTTTTTAGCCTTATCTTCGGGAGATTCCGTAGGCGGCTCGGTAGGAATTACCTGTTCTTCCGATACAATTTCTGATTCCTTATTTTCTTTTTTATCGTCGCAGGAAACTGTTGTAGATGTTACAAAAATTAATGCCGCAATTCCTGCTAATATGTTCTTTGTGTATTTCATTTATATTCTCCTTTAAAATTATGTCACTAATAATTATCTCCCTCATGTCAGGATTTCTATGACAAACGGGAATCTCTAAATATTATTTATCACGCCCACAAACTGAAACTTTGTAATACACTAAGTTTAGGTTTATTTCGTTTTCTTATAACTGAACGTGTTCTGCTTTTTAGAGATACACTATTTATTATACTATTTCCATACAAGTTATGTCAAGTTTTTTTCACAACAAAAAAGGCTGTCCGCAGACAGCCCTTTGATATGCGTATTAATTATTCCTCAACAGGAGCGCCAACAGGACAAACACCTGCACAAGCACCGCATCCAACGCAAGTATCAGCGTCGATTGTGTACTTTCCATCGCCCTCGGAAATTGCACTTACAGGACACTCAGCCTCGCAAGCACCGCAGCTTACGCACTCGTCATTAATTACATATGCCATAGTTATGTACCTCCATAAGAATTTTTTCAGGATATAATCCTACTGTATACATTTTAACACATTAAAATAAAAATTGCAAGCCATTCTTGTTAGTATTGGCTATTTCGACAATATACTGACGATTTCTTAAAAGTATGTGAACTTTCTGAATTTTCTTGACAATATTACTCTTGCTGTGTTATAATATGTATAGTTATTATAGGTGCAGTTTATGCTGTGCCGTAAATTCCGGAGGAATAGAACATGAAAAAATATAGAATCATACCCCTTATACTTGCGGCTGTTATGGTTGCCGCTCCCCTTTCAAGCTGTTCAAATGGCAAGGACAACTCATCTTCAAGTCAAGTTGCTGTAAATAAGCAGGACGGACTTGCTAAAACCGAAATCAAGGCTGAAATCTCGGAAGTTACTCTCAGCAACGATACTTCTTTCAAGCTTAACAATGTTATCGATTACGGAAAGACCGACGATGACGGCAACAGATTCCTCTATCTTGATGTTACTATCACAAATAACACAGATAAGGAATATGAGCTTAATATCCTCAATAATTTCTACATTCTCTACCCCGACGGAGAAGAAGCTCACTTCGATATAAGAACTCAGCTTTACGCTCAAAATAATGTTGACAGCTATATCACAAATCCGTTCAAACTGACTGCTAACGGCGAATTATCGGGAATTATCGGTGGATTTATAATTCCTCCCGATAAAAATGATTTCCAAGTATGCTTCTTCCCCACACAAGACGTTATGACCGACAAGGAAAGCGTTATCAAGGTTGATGTTACTGCTGATAATATTGTAAAAATGAATTAATTGATAAGCAACCGCCTGTTATACGCAGGCGGTTGTTTTTGTCCTTTTCACCTTTACCGAAAGCAGATACAGCGACAGCAGATAAACAAATCCCCCTGCTATAACTGCCGCAATTGCCGCTGTTATGTCTCCTGTATTATTTCTGCCGCATATATCTGCTACAAGATATGCCGCCGCACCGCACAATACTCCTGCGTATACAACTGCCGCAAACGGCGCAAGAGATATGGCTATATCAGCCGCTTTCAGATATGTATAAAGCGATACAGCCAGTATCACTCCATAGCAGATTGTTGTGGACACTGCCGCGCCGTCTGCGCCCATAAATGGAATAAATAAAATATTTCCAACGGTTTTTACTGCCGTGCCAAGAAGCATTATTTTCAGCGGAGATGAGGGCTTGCCAATTCCTTGCAGCATGGCAAAAACAGGGAAAGATACACACAGACATACCATTCCCGGCATAAGCCACCTCAGAGAGCTTATACATAAATCCGCTTCGTCACTCTGTCCTGCGTAGAGTATGTGTAATATCTGCGGTGAAAGTACACCTATACCAACGGCTGAGGGGACGGCTATGACTGCCGCTGTAAGCAATGCCTGTACGGTATTGCGGCGGAGTACCTCTTTATTGCCTGCGCTCCATGCCGACGCAATACAGGGCAGGATTCCTTTTCCCAGCATATTCGTCACAGAGGGAATAAGATTGAAAACCGTCAGGGCGATTCCAGAAAATGAACCGTATACAAATCGTGGGATATCCTCGGCGGCTACGCCCACTGGTATATCGCCTTTATAACCGAAATATGTTATACAGCCGATTATTGTACCCATATCAATTATCGCCGTAAGATTTGTCACAACAGAACTTATGCCGATAGGTAAAGCCGTTTTTATCAGCTCTGAGGCGATTTCACGACGTTCTGCAAGATGACTTTCGCCTTTATCCTTTGGCTTTTTTGCGAATATATTCACAACAGCAAAAAACAGCATCGCTCCCAGTGAGGATAGCGTAACACCTGCGATTCCTGCCGCTGCCGCCAATGCCCGAACATCTGTCATTTCAGGGAAATATTTCATTATCTCCGTTCCGTGACTGTTTACATATCCGCAAAGCCACAAACCCGTGACAACTCGGACAATTCCCTCTGCCGCCTGTGAAAATGCCGTAGGATACATATTGCTCATGCCCTCGTAATATCCGCGCTCCACTGCTGTTATACAGCCGAATAACACCGAAGGAGCTATCATTGCTACAGCAAGGGCGGCTTCGTTATCCCCTGATGACAAAACGCTGAAAGGCCTTGCAAGAAGAAGTATCAACAGACTTCCAGCCACTCCCACAACAGAAAACATCAGAAGCGCAGTGCGGCGGATTCTACGGATATTGCCGTACATTCCAAATGCGCGGCTTTTTGCTGTCATTACGGCAACTGCTGTTGAAAGTCCTGTTACGGAAAAGGCGTAAACAGGCATAAATATGCTGTATGCGGCGCTGAAATAGCTCATGCCTACTCCGCCCAGAAGATTTGTAAGAGGTATTTTGAACACCGCGCCAAGTACTTTTGCCACTGCCGCGGATATCATGAGGATTACCGAACCTTTTATAAAATTCTGCTTTTTCAATATTCTACGCTCCCGAAAATATTTTCTTAAAGAAAATTTGCTGTGGTAACTCACACGAGAATGGGATTCTAAAGGGCGAAGCCCTTTAGCAGAGTCCAGAGACAGCGTCTCTGGTGGGTGCAGGGCAAAGCCCTGCGTAGCGTTCAAGCGCTCTGCAAGGGGTGAATTTCAAAACAGTCCTGTGGACTGTTTTGAAAGAGGGGACGCTCTGCAAGAGAGAGC
>JAFXDK010000068.1 GCA_017521805.1 Ruminococcus sp.
AGTGGTAAGGGTAAAATCGTCAAGAATCCCTGTACAAAGTGCCGTGGTGTCGGCAGACTTCGCGTGCAGAAGAATATATCCGTTGATATCCCTGCCGGTATTGACAACGGACAGACAATCCGTCTCAACGGACAGGGCGACTGCGGCATAAACAACGGACCTTCCGGCGATCTCCTGCTCAATGTTTCTGTAAAGAGCCACCCTCTTTTCAGCCGCGACGGAGCAGATATTCACTGTGAAATTCCTGTTACTTATATGGACGCTGTAATGGGCGCAGAAATTGTCGTACCAACCATTGACGGCGATGTAAAATTCAACATATCCGCAGGAACTCAGAACGGCACTGTATTCAATCTGAAAGGCAAGGGCGTAAAGAGAATTAACAGAAACGACCGCGGAAATCAGTTTGTAAAGATATTCGTTGAAGTTCCCAAGAATCTCAATAAAAAGCAGAAAGACCTGCTGAAAGCATTTGAGGAATCACTTACAGACAAGAACTATGCAAAGCGCCAGAGCTTTTTTGACAAGTTAAAGGATAAGCTGAATTTTTAATACAAAAAGAAACAGGCGGTCAGATAAAGGCTGCGCTGATATAGAAGTTTTATGCCATAGTATTTCTGATATTCAGTCAGAAGTACTATGGCGTATCTATTGACAGACCTTCAATACTGTGCTATAATTGTTACTAACAAAAATCGGAATTTGCGGAGGAAATCATTTATGAGCAGATTCAGGAAAAGAATACCTGTTGTCTCGGGAATATTATTTTTGCTGGCAAATATAATTTGTGTTTCAAGTGCTTGGATACTGGGAATTCATCAGTATGATTTTGGCATATCTTTTTCAGCATATGTCGGACTGTTTCGGGTGACCTCTGTTTTGTATTTCATCATAGCGACGCTCTTTGTTCCGATGCTTGCTTATTACATTACGAAAACAAAAATTAACCTGCTAAAAAGAATAGTTTATGTGCTGATTTTGATCTGTATACTTGCGACAGCTTTTTTTCCGTTTAATACATTCAGTGATACACCGACGGCTATGACAATTAATCTGCATAACAGCTTTGCGATCGTTCTGATGCTTTTGACAACACTCTCATTCATTCTGACTTGTATTTTCACCAGAATACAGAAACGGAGAACTGTATCTGCGTTCTCGATTTTCTATGCGATCATGTTCGTTTTATTCTACTTTATCGGATTTACTCCTTTGTTTCAGACATTCTTCATTTGGGAAAATCTTTTTGTGGTTCTTCTGCTGATAGAATTGCATATGGAACAATATGAGGATAATATGGATTCATCATCTCAAAGTTAAATTCTGATTTAGCTTAGTAACAATAAGTACTATGCCCCTGAGCACTTTGAAATGCTCAGGGGCATACCTTCTATATGAGTACCCGCCATAATGACCGCCATTTTAATTGGGATTCTGTATTCTTCATTTCAGATAATTCTGAATAATATGGGACGCTGTCCCACACCCTGCATGATGCTCGCGGAGGCTCTCCGCCTAAAGGGCTTCGCCCTTTAAAATCCCATTTTTATTCCTCAGGCATATGAATCTCGCCAACGATTGGCAGCGGATCGATACCCTGTCTTGTGTAGTAATCTGAAAGTGCTGAGCGAACAGCCTGCTCAGCAAGAACGGAGCAGTGAACCTTAACAGCAGGAAGTCCGTCAAGAGCCTCAACAACAGCGTCATTTGTAAGCTTTAAAGCCTCGTCGATAGTCTTACCCTTGATAAGCTCAGTAGCCATAGAAGATGTAGCAATAGCCGCACCGCAGCCGAAAGTCTTGAATTTAGCGTCTGTAATTGTACCGTTATCGATTTTCAGGTACATCTTCATAATATCGCCGCACTTAGCATTACCGATTTCACCGATACCGTCAGCGTTCTCGATTTCTCCCACATTTCTGGGATTTGAAAAATGGTCCATAACCTTTTCACTGTACATCATAATCTATCTTCTCCTTAAATTTATACTATTATATTCAGAATCCGCGGATTACGCTATTATTCGTAGGATTCGCCTTTCATCATCTTCTCCCACACAGGAGACATTGCGCGGAGTTTTTCCGCAACAACGGGAACTGTTTCAAGAATATAATCAACGTCCTCATCTGTGAGATTCTCCTCAATTGACAGACGGAGCGAACCGTGAGCAATTTCGTGCTTCAAGCCAATAGAAAGAAGCACATGAGAGGGGTCAAGCGAGCCCGATGTGCAGGCAGAACCCGACGAAGCGCAAATGCCGTACATATCAAGCATAAGGAGCAGTGATTCACCCTCAATACCCTCAAAAGAAATGTTTACATTTCCCGGGAGGCGCTTGTCTCTGTCGCCGTTGAGACGGGTATAGGGAATTGTAAGAAGTCCGTCAATAATGCGGTTTCTCTTTTCGGTAACGATTTCAGCCTTTTCAGCGATATTACTGCAAGCGATTTCCATAGCAGCACCAAGACCAACAATAGCAGGAACATTTTCCGTACCTGCGCGCTTTCTTCTCTCCTGACCGCCGCCGTGAATGAGATTTGGAAGAACTACGCCCTTTCTGATATAAAGTGCGCCGATACCCTTCTGAGCGTGGATTTTATGACCTGAAAGGGAAAGCATATCAATTCCCTGCTTGTGAACGTCAATTTCAACGTGTCCCACAGCCTGTACAGCGTCAGTGTGGAAAAGCACCTTATTTTCCTTGCAGATAGCGGCGATTTCATCAATAGGCTGAATTGTGCCGATTTCGTTGTTAGCGTACATAATTGTAACAAGAGCAGTATCCTCGCGGATAGCCTTGCGCACATCCTCAGGGTTGATAAGTCCCTTATCATCAACGGGGATATATGTTACCTCAAAGCCCTGTTTTTCGAGATATTCCGTAGTATGCAGAACAGCGTGATGCTCAATTACAGATGTAATGATGTGCTTTTTACCCTTTTTCGCCATTTGCTCAGCTGTGCCCTTGATTGCCCAGTTATCAGACTCCGAGCCACAGCTTGTGAAGATAATTTCGATAGGATCAGCACCGATAGCCTTTGCCACTTTTTCGCGAGCAAGCTCAATATCGCGCTGAGCGTTTCGTCCCATTTCGTAGATACTTGAAGCGTTTCCGAAAGCAGTCTGGAAGTGTGGCATCATAGCCGCAAGAACTTCATCGGAAACAGCAGTAGTAGCCGCATTATCGGCATAAATAAATCTTCTTTCCATATTAAACCTCTTATGAATGTATATCTCTTTGTGCAACTGCAAGGCGGTCGCAGCGTTCATTTTCGGGATGACCTGCATGTCCCTTTACCCAGTTAAAAGTTACGTCATGTCGTGCAAGGAGGGGCAGAAGCTGTTCCCACAAATCGACGTTAAGAGCAGGCTTGCCGTCGGATTTTTTCCAGCCTTTTTTCTGCCAGCCGTAAACCCAGCCTTTAGTTATGCTGTCAACCACATATTTGCTGTCGGTAGTGAGTATTACTTTGCAGGGCTCTTTCAGCGCAGAAAGACCTGCAATAACGCCCATAAGCTCCATACGATTGTTAGTTGTATGGGATTCGCCGCCTGAAAGCTCTTTTTCAATTGAGCCGAAGCGGAGAATAGTGCCATAACCGCCGGGCCCGGGATTACCGCTGCAAGCTCCGTCGGAGAATATTTCAACAGTTTTCACACAGCACCTCCCCGTTTGTTATTTTTATCACAATAAGTCACAATAATATTATATCAGAAATATTTGAAAATAGTGGGAATGTTTACTTGCGGAAACGAAATTGTTGTTAGCACCCACTTACAACATAATTAAAATAAAAAAATATATATTTTTACTGCGAGATTTAACTTCTGAAATAGTATAATACATGAGAGGAAAAATATAAATCCGTGATTCTATACAAATCACTATCAATAAATTTACTATATCTCACAAAATTTACGTTGCATATACTATTCATTGCAATATACACTTGACACATTACTATAGTTGGTATATAATGTAATTAAGAAAGCACGTAATTCCAATTAAGGAAAGGTGAGACCGATGAATTAAAAATGTTTCATATACATAATTGATATAATTATAAAGGAGGAAATTTTATGAAATTAAAAAGATTATTTGCCACGGTTTTAGCCACAGTTATGACATTTTCATCAATCACCGCAATAAACAGCAGTTCGACATCTACTTTTCCTACAATAAATGATTCGGAAGAATATCAAGGCAGAATTAAAGGTTATGAAAGAAAACAGCTTTTAACAGAACAGGAAACAGAATACTTTAAGAATATTTTATCAAGGGAAAATATAACAAAAGTATGGCGTTGGAACAAACCAACAACTGATACATCTGATAACTATTTTCTTTTTGACGAATACACATATGAAATTCAGCTAAAGGACTATTTAAAAGTAAAGTTGGATTTACCAAGAGAATATAGTGAAACAATCATTAATGAATTAGAGAATACTTTAGGTTATAATAACTATATAAAAGAAATAAAAGATACAGACACCTATGATTGTGCCGATATTTCAATTAGTTTCGAAAGCTCAGACCATAAAATGAATTATATGATTGCGGAAAAAGCTATGTCTATACTAAGCGAAAAATATCCCATTAGTGATAAAATGTTACAGATTGACGCCGTAAATCATATTCCTCATATCCAATTACAGAGTTGCTTCACATATATTGACGGAAAATCTCATATGGATTTGACAGAACAGGAATTCAAAGAATTCTACGATTCCATTGACCACGATTATATTGCTGAAAATTTCAGAGCAACCTACAATCCCGAAATACACAGAATTGAATTCCCCGATGATTACACACAGGAAGAAAAACTTGGATGTTTCAGCTATTTTATAGATAATCACAATACAGTAATTCATCAATATTCCAACGCATTACGTATGAGCCCTATCTCCGCAATTGCCGAATTTGACACAGAAATAAACTATTTAAACGGCGACGCAAACTGCGACCAAAAATACACAATCGCCGATTCTACAGCAATATTGCAGGCATTGGGAAATCCTGACAAATACGGCTTATCAACGCAGGGACTTTTCAACGCCGATTCCACAGGCGACGGCTTAACTGTTGAAGATGCAGTTGCAATAAAAACATCACTTGCAAAGGGAATAGAATAAACAAATAAAATAATACCAAAGGGAGCAAAATTGCTCCCTTTTTCATTTGTTATAATAAAATGGATTTACAATATCTGTATAAATTTATAACAGTAAATTTTATATTATATGCACAATTTCGCCTGTTTGCAATTAGTGAAAAAGTAGAAAATAAAAATTATTTTTCAAAATGCAACGTTTTTCCGTTGCAAAAAGCCTCATTTCAGCCCATTAGTGAGAGGGGTTGTTATTTCACAGAGATAATTTCGCAGTCGTTATAGTAATGCTCCAGTATGTTTTTCCAGCCCTTGCCTTCCTTAGCCATATGGTTTGCACCGTACTGAGACATACCAACGCCGTGACCGTAACCGCGAGTGGTAAATATAAAATTATTGTCCTTAAAATCCACAGTAAAATCAGCGGAGCGCAGACCGAAAGCCTCACGGATATCATTACCCGATGCCTTTACGTCACCAACTGTCACCTCCAGAACCGTTCCCGAATCGGATTTTGCCCCTGTTTTAATCCAATTTTCAGGAGAATCCCCCAACTGAACACCCTCAAACACCTTTTCCAGCCTTGCCCTGACAAAATCAACAGATATTTCTGTTTCGTCGATATAATTCGGAGCGTCCTTGTCCGATTTACTGTTTACAGGCACAAGATAATCCACCGCCGTCCCCCACATATTTTCCGCGCTTTCGGTTTTTCCCGAAGACATGGAGTGAAAAGCAGCAATTATCGGCTCATCGTCATATGTTATGATATAGGGCAGAACTTCATCAACTGCGGCGGCTATCTTGTTGTAGTGGATATCATAGTTATCCCCGAAATAGTGGCGTATTTTCTCATTGGTAAAAAATCCCTGATATTTATTTGGGTCATCGGAAAAATCGGCATTTCCAAGTGCCTTATCAGGAGCTTTCCTTTGCAGATTCCGCTGTCTCTCCGCATAAGTGTGAGCCGCAACAGCCTGAGCTTTCAAAGCCTCCTCCTCAAAAGATGCAGGCATTTCCGCGGCAACCGCGCCTATAACGTAATCTCTGACGCTTACTTCTGTAATTTCCCCTGTGGAGCAGTTCAGCACGCGGTAAGGCTCATTGGAAACCTCCATATCCGCCACGTTTTCTTCCATTTCCTCAAAAATGTATTCGCTTATTTCAGGCTTGCCCTTTTCAACAGTGGAAATCAGCGGTTTACCGCCCATTAAAGCAGGCATAGCAGGCATAAAAGTGGCTGATACGAGAAACAAAGCAGACATAATAATCTTATTCATAAAAACATCCTTTCGCAATCCATAAAATATTTCACGCCATTATCACACTTCTTTCACATTCATCACCAAAACCCGATTGACATAGACTTTTAAATGATGTATAATTAATATGAAAACGTTTAAGGAGTGATTTTTTTGAAGTTATCAGATAAGAAAACCAATATTAAAAATTTATGCAGAGAGCTTGCAGAAAATACCATTATTGACCCCGCTCTCTATCAGAAATATCACGTTAAAAGAGGCCTCCGCAGAAGCGACGGTACAGGCGTTGTTGCAGGTATTACAAACATATGCAACGTTCACGGCTATGTGCTTAACGAGGGCGAGGTTGAAGCTATCCCCGGACAGCTTATCTACCGCGGCTATAATATAAACGACCTTGTAAACAACGTCGAGGAGGAAAATCGCTACGGTTTCGAGGAAACTGTATATCTTCTCCTTTTCGGCAGACTTCCCGATAAAGAGGAACTCAGCGATTTCAACACTCTCCTTGCTCTTTCAAGAGAGCTTCCCAACGGCTTTATTGAGGATATGATACTCAAAGCCCCCTCTAAGAATATTATGAACAAGCTTTCCCGTTCAGTACTTGCTCTTTATTCTTATGATGAGGAATGCGAATTAAAATCAATTGAAAACGAAATGAAAATAGCAGTAAGCCTTATTGCAAAGCTCCCTGTTATTATGACAACAGCTTATCAGGTAAAACGCCGTGTATTCGATAATCAGAGTATGATTATGCACCCCCTCAGATATGAGGAAAATACGGCTCAGACTATCCTTTCTCTCCTCCGTCCCAACAGACAGTACACCGAGGAAGAGGCTCAGATGCTTGACCGTCTCCTTATGTTACAGGCTGAACACGGCGGCGGAAACAACTCCACATTTACCTGCCGCGTACTTACATCATCGGGAACTGACCCCTATTCTGCATATTCAGGCGCAATATGCTCCCTTAAAGGACCCCGTCACGGCGGCGCAAATATACAGGTTATAAATATGCTTGACAACTTCAAGGCAAATATAAAGAACTGGGAGGACGAGGGCGAAATCGCTGATTATATGCGCCGTACTATCAGAAAAGAAACCAATGATAAATCAGGTCTTATCTATGGTATGGGCCACGCGGTATACACCATCTCCGACCCCCGTGCAGTTATCCTCAAAAAGAAAGCCTTTGAGCTTGCAAAGGGCAAGGAAATCGAGGCGGAATTCAGGCTTCTTGAAACAATAGAACGTCTCACTCCCGAAATTTTCAAGGAAGTCAAGGGCAGTGACAAGTCCATGTGCGCCAACGTTGATATGTATTCGGGACTTGTTTACCGTATGCTCGGCATACCTGAGGACCTTTTCACGCCTCTCTTTGCAGTTGCAAGAATGGCAGGCTGGTCTGCTCATCGTATGGAGGAGGTTCTCACAGGAAACCGCATAATCCGTCCTGCATACAAGGCTATTGCAAAGGAACTGGATTACGTAAAACTCAGTGAAAGAAATAATGGATAAGCTGAAAAAGATTATTGCAGCGGCTGTAATGCTGTCGCTGACAGGCTGTACCTTTGGTACAAGTATTGACAATCTCCTTGCGCCGCCCAAGCTCAGTATTGAGCAGGAGCAGATATACAGCGCTCTGACCAACGCGGCAGGGGATTCCATAAGCCTGAAATATCCAAAGGCAGGCAAGTATCTTTCAGCTTTTATCGTCGAGGATATCGACGGCGACGGAGGAAACGAGGCAATTGTTTTCTATGAGAAAACAGGTCTTGCCGCCCCCGAAAATACCCTGCGCATAAATATACTGGACAGCGGCGAAAACGGTCAGTGGCGTTCAGTGTACGATACTCCCGCAGAGGGCTCGGAGATAGAGCGCGTTATGATATCACAGCTTGGTGAAAACGACCGTGTAAACCTCATAATCGGAAGCAGTCTCATTAACCGTTCCGAAAAAACGGCTTCAATTTACAGCTATAGCAACGGAGTACTTGAAAACACTTTTTCCGAATCTTACTCATTTATAGATGTTAAGGACCTTGACGACGACGGAGAAAGCGAATTTCTCCTGCTGAAAGGCTCTGCAAACGATTCAGCCGCTATGGCTGAGGCTTACAAGCTGGATAAAAACGGCATATATCACCGCTACCGCAAGGATTTAAGCGGCGGATTCACAGAGTTTGACACCGTAAGCTACGGCAGTCTCAACAGCGGCGAAACTGCATTGTATATCGACGCTGTTTCGGGAAACGGCTATATTCAGACGGATATCGTATACATGAACGAAAAAGGCTTGCAGAAGGTTTTCAGCACAGCAGAACAGTCCTCAGCTACCCTTAGACCGTCGGGCTGCCGTTCCGTTGATATTGACGGGGATATGTCCCTTGAAATACCTGTGCTGACAATTGCTCCGGGATATGACAACGCCTCTGAGGGTGAGCTTTTATGGCTTACAAAGTGGTTTAACGTTGATATAGACGGACAAAAGGAACTGAAATACATTTCCTATCACAGCGTAGGCGACGGATATACCTTTATTTTCCCTGCAAAATGGCGGAATAAGGTTACTCTTAAGCGCGACGCTATAAACGACGAAATTGTAATATGCGCCTATGAAAAGGGCGAAATGGGCAGAGAACTTATGCGGATATACTGCGCCGAGGACGCGGCTTCCCGTGAGGACAGAATCGCTTCGGGATATATACTTCTTCAGACAAAGGGTGATTCGACATATCTTGCATATGTTCCCGAATATAACGAAACAGACGCTCTTGCCATTTCAGGGGCAGACGCGGCTATAGGATTCAGATTCAACTGAAAAGGGGGAAAATTATGAAACGTATATTAATATGCGAGGACGAAGATACCATAAGAGAATTTGTGGTAATCAATCTCAAACGTGCAGGCTATGAGGTTGTTGACGTAAACTGCGGCGAGGCGGCTCTCAAAACCTTTGAGCAGGAGCATGGAAATTTCGATATCGTTCTTCTTGACATTATGATGCCCGGAATCGACGGCTTTACGGTATGCAAGAAGATAAGAGAAAAAAGCTCCACTATCGGCATTATCATGCTGACGGCAAGAACTCAGGAAATGGACAAGGTAAGCGGACTTATGATAGGCGCTGACGACTACATAACAAAGCCATTTTCTCCCTCGGAGCTTACGGCGCGTGTTGACGCTATATACCGCCGCGTATGCATGAGCTTTATCAAGAACGAAAAGCACAGCCTCATTGAAAGCGGTCCCTTTGTGCTCAATCTGAAAAGCCGCACTGTTACGAAAAACGGCGAACCTATAGAGCTTACACAGGTTGAGTATCAGATTCTGGAATACTTCATGAACAACAAGAATACCGCCCTTGACCGCGCAAGCATACTCAATCACATCTGGGGCGAAAGCTACTATGGTGACGATAAAATCGTCGATGTAAATATAAGACGTATCCGTATGAAAATCGAGGAAGAGCCCTCAAGCCCTAAGTATATCATAACTATCTGGGGCTACGGCTACAAGTGGAATGACGTTCAGTAATGGCAAGAAAAAGTATTACTAAACGCTGGATTGTCAATAACCTCGGCGTTATCGTCCTTGCACTTATTGTTATCGAGCTTGTTGTAATTTATGCCATTCAAAGCTATTATTACAGCTCTGCGAAACAGTATCTGGTATCTAAGATAAACGCGGTAACAAGTGTGCTGAGTATTCACTCACAGGACAGCTCCGCTAACTTTTCCGCGGAGGTCCGCAATATGCTGGAGACCTTTAACGAAAAGGACAAAATCGAGCTTATGGCTATAAACTCAAAGGGACGCGTTGTGCTGACATCCTCGGGATTCTCCCCCGATGCAGACTACGTTATGCCCGACTATGAGGACGCTATGGAGCTTGGCGAGGGCAGCTATATCGGCAGATTGTCCTCCGACGGTGAAAAAGTCCTTGCGGTATCTGTTCCCCTTTCCTCTTTCAGCAGTGAGTACAGCTCTGTGCGAATGGTGACATCGCTGACGGAAATTGACAATACAATTAAAGGGTATATTATCTTTGTAACTGCAGTATGCTCAACTATAATTCTGATTATCGTTGTTACGGGACTTTATTTCGCTGGCTCTATCGTTAAGCCTATACGTCAGATAAGCGGAATTACGCGTAAATTCGCCATGGGTGATTTCTCCGTCCGCATACAGAGCAATACCGACGATGAAATCGGCGAATTGTGTTCCTCCATAAATCATATGGCGGATGAATTATCCTCGGCAGAGGCTATGAAAAATGAGTTTATATCCTCTGTATCTCACGAATTGAGAACTCCCCTTACAGCTATTAAAGGCTGGGCGGAAACCCTTATGGTTGACGGCGGCGAAAATCCCGATACCATGAAAAAGGGCGTTGGAGTTATTGTAAACGAGACAGAACGACTTCAGCAAATGGTTGAAGAACTCCTTGACTTCTCCCGTATGCAGAACGGTCATTTTACCTTGCAGAACAGCACTATGGATATCCTTGCTGAGCTTGGCGACGCGGTGCTGATGTACTCCGACAAGGCAAGGCGCGAGCAGATAAAGATTATCTACGACGAGCCTGAAATGCTCCCCTTTGTGTTCGGCGATAAAAACCGCATACGACAGGTTTTTATCAACGTTATTGACAATGCGCTGAAATACTCCGAGCCGGGGGGTACTGTAACCATAAAGGCAGGCGTAAAGGACGGCAGAATCAGGGTATCTGTTAAAGATACAGGCTGTGGTATCAAGGAAAGCGACCTTGCAAAAGTCAAGACGAAATTCTATAAAGCAAATCATACACGGCGCGGTTCGGGAATCGGACTTGCTGTGGCTGATGAAATTATCGCTATGCACGGCGGTAAACTGGAAATATACAGCGCAGGCGAGGGTAAGGGTACTAAGGTTACGATAACATTGCCAGCAAAAAATTAATGCGTAATTCGTAATGCGTAATGCGTAATTATTTTATTGCCTTAAATACGGACACGGCACAACCTGTCCCTATAAATAAATATTTTACGCAACACGGTGTAGGGTCACGGCGTGCCGTGACCGCAATTTCGGAACGAAATTCATCAGGGGCGGATATTATCCGTCCGATAAATCCCGAAACCATGAAAATCAGGAGCAAAAAAATGAGTAAGAACAATAATTCACCAAGCGGTGAAAAATTCAAATCGAAAATAGGCGGTCAGGCACTTATTGAGGGTATCATGATGTTAGGACCGCAGAAAGGCGCTATGGCTTGCCGCCTCCCTGACGGCACTATCGACCTCGAAGTATGGGACGAAAACAACGGAAAATCAGCTCCGTGGTATAAAAAAACTCCCCTTGTACGCGGCTGTGTGAATTTCGTAACATCGCTTAAAAAGGGTTATAAATACACCATGAAATCTGCTGAAAAGCAGATGACCGAGGACGAAAAAGCTGAGGCTGAAAGAAAAGCCGCTGAAAAAACAGGCATTAAAACAGAGGGGGACGACGAAAAACTCTCCTCCGCGGCCTTTGATGTTGTTATGGTTATCGGTACAATTCTCGGATTTGCCGTTGCTATGGGACTTTTCTTCTTCATGCCGAAATTCCTTGTGGGACTTATCCCCGATATCGAAAATTCGGGTATTCTCCGTTCAATGCTGGAGGGTATTGTTAAAATCGCCCTTTTTGTACTCTATATGTGGCTTATAAGCCTTATGAATGACATAAAGAGACAGTATATGTATCACGGTGCAGAGCATAAAACCATTGCCTGTCACGAGGCTGAACTGCCTCTCACCATTGAAAATATCCGCAAGCAGTCACGCTTCCACAAGCGCTGCGGCACAAGCTTTATTTTCATCGTGCTTCTTGTAGGTATCTTCGTTATGTGCTTCATGCCTAAGGGACTTATCTGGTGGCAGCGTTCACTGCTCAGCCTTGCAACTCTCCCTCTTGTTGTTGGTATTTCCTACGAGTTCATACGTCTTGCAGGAAATCACGACAACCTCTTTACGAGAATACTTTCAGCTCCCGGACTTGCAATGCAGAGAATAACTACACGCGAGCCTGACGACAGCATGATTGAAATTGCAATTGCCGCAATGACACCTTGTATTCCTGAGGATAAATCGGAGGACAAATGGTAAGACAGGAGCTTTACAGATATTGCGCGGAGCTTATGGATTCCGCTGATATCCCCGACAGCGAATTCGATACCCTGTGTATTTTTCAGGATATTCTTGGGGATAAAATGCCCATGATTCAGCCGAATCTGGAAGTTCCTGCGGATAAGGAATCCGCAATTCTGGACATGGTAAACAAGCGCATAAGCGGTATGCCATTGCAGTATATTCTCGGTGAATGGGAATTCTGGGGACTGCCTTTAAAAGTGGGAGAGGGTGTACTGATACCTCGTCCCGACACGGAAACGCTTATTGAGGATATCCTGCACATTGTCAGAGAAAAAGGCTATAAATCCCCGAAAATTGTGGATTTGTGCAGCGGAAGCGGCTGTATTGCAATTGCGCTGAAAAAGGAAATCCCCTCTGCCGATGTTTACGCTGTGGAGCTTTCCGAAAAGGCTCTGGAATATCTCAGACATAATGTGAAGCTGAATTCCGCGGATATAAACATAATTCACGGGGACGTTCTTTCTCCCGACTTAGCGGCGGAATTTAAGGGATTCCATATAATCGTAAGCAATCCCCCATACCTCACGGCGCAGGATATGGCGGAATTGCAGACGGAAGTGCAGAAAGAGCCTGAAGCTGCCCTTTTCGGCGGCGATGACGGTCTTGATTTCTACCGCGCTATGACGCCAATCTGGAGAAATTCCCTCGAAAACGGCGGCTGTCTATGCTATGAATTCGGCATGGGACAGGAAAAAGATATTAAACTTATACTTGAAGAAAATAATTTTGTAAATATAAAGTTCAGCCGTGACGGAGGCGGTATTATACGCACTGTCACTGCGGAGAAAACGGAGGTATAACATGGCAAAAAAGGAACTGAAAACCAAACCCACTGTTGTAAAAGTTACCGCAAAGGACGACAAAAAAGAGGCTCTTGCAGGAGCGCTCAAACAGCTTGAAAAAAGATACGGTGCAGGTGCGGTAATGCGTCTTGGAGAGACTAAGGTGCTCAATGTTGACGCTATCCCCACAGGCTCTATGACACTGGATATGGCGCTTGGTATCGGCGGTGTGCCCCGCGGACGTATTGTTGAGATTTACGGCCCTGAAAGCTCGGGTAAAACTACTGTTGCCCTCTCCGTTATTGCTCAGGCTCAGAAGCTTGACGGTGAAGTTGCTTTCATCGACGTTGAACACGCTCTTGACCCTAACTACGCAAAGGCTCTGGGCGTAAATATCGACAATCTCCTTGTATCTCAGCCCGACAGCGGTGAACAGGCTCTTGAAATTGCTGAGGCTCTTATCCGTTCAGGTGCTATTGATGTTATCGTTCTCGACTCCATTGCCGCTATGACTACCCGTGCGGAAATCGACGGCGAAATGGGTGACCTCCACGTTGGTCAGCTGGCAAGACTTATGTCTCAGGCTATGAGAAAGCTGACTGCGGCTATATCAAAATCCAATTGCGTTGCTATCTTCATCAACCAGATTCGTGAAAAAATCGGCGTTATGTACGGAAATCCTGAGACTACTCCCGGCGGCCGTGCGCTGAAATTCTATGCCTCTGTACGTATCGAAGTCCGCAAGGGCGAGGTTATCAAGGAGGGCGGTCAGATTATCGGTGCAAGCACTCGCTGCAAGGTTGTAAAGAACAAAGTCGCTCCGCCTTTCAAGGAGGCTGAGTTCGATATGATGTACGGCGAGGGTATCTCACGTACCGGCGAGGTTCTTGACATTGCTACTGAACTGGATATCATCAAAAAGGGCGGCTCATGGTTCAGCTACGGCGACCGCAAGCTCGGTCAGGGACGTGATAACGTCAAGGAGCTGCTGAAAAATGACCCCGAATTCATGGCTGAAATCGAGGAGCAGATTTTACAGCGCAAAGACGAACTTATGAACAAAAACGACAAGAAAAAGGATAAGGGCAAGGCGGCTTCAATTGCGGCGGCTGTTGCTGAGGAAAGCGAAGATTCCGATAATTCAGGTATCCTTGACAGTATTGACGAGGATTTCGAGGAATTCACACCTGCTGAATAATGGAAATTACGTCCCTTTCCCACTACAAAGGAAAAACCTTTGAGGTTGAAATTGATAATCAGCGAAAGCTCTATCTCCATATCGATATCATTACCGATTTCGGCATAGCGCAGGGTATGGAGATTGAGCGCGCCGAACTGAAAAAAGTTATTTATGCATCGAATTTCCGCCGTGCCTATGAATATGCCCTGTATCGCCTTGATTACAGAGACTTCTCCGCTGAGGAAATCTATGAAAAGCTCCTTGAAACCTACAAAAATGAGGCTTTATGCCTCGAAGTCGTGAAAAAGCTTGCAAGGGCAGGTATTATCAATGATGAACGGTATGCGGAAAAGCTGGCGCGGAAGCTTGTGGAATCGAAAAAATACGGCTATCGCCGTGCTAAGCGCGAAATGATGCAGAAAGGTCTTGCTGAGAATACGGTGTGCGGCGCGCTGAAACAATACGCGGATTCCTTTGAGGAAAATCTGGCGGCGCTCCTGCGCGGAAAATACAGCCGTTATCTCACAGACGATACAGACAGAAAATCTATTGAAAAAGCGAAAAACGCTCTTGTGCGGTACGGCTATGGCTACGACGAAATAAACCGCGCAGTTGCGGAATATTTTGAATAAATCAGAGGTGCAGAACAATGCCTATTAAGGTTGGTATGGTATCACTGGGCTGCTCAAAGAATCTTGTGGATTCCGAGAGAATGCTCTATAAACTGAAACAAAACGGATATGAACTTGTAACAGAGCCGGGATTGGCTGATATTGCGGTTGTCAATACCTGCGGCTTTATCAAATCCGCAAAAGAAGAAGCTATTGAGACAATTCTTGAGCTTGCCGCGCTTAAAGCTGACGGTACGCTGAAAAAAATCGTTATCACAGGCTGTCTTACCGAGCGCTACAGGGAGGAAGCTGCTGAGCTTTTCCCCGAGGCTGACGCTGTTATCGGCATCGGCAACAACAAGGATATTGTGGATATTCTCAATGAGGTTATGGCAGGTGAGCGCGTGGTGAGATTCGGCTCTAAGCTTGACGCGGAAATGACAGGAGACAGAATTATTTCTACTCTCCCATTCTTCACATATCTTAAAATCGCTGAGGGCTGTTCAAACTGCTGTACTTACTGCGCTATCCCCATGATTCGCGGAAAATACAGAAGCGTGCCTATGGAGGACGTTATCGCTGAGGCGAAAAAACTGGCTGAAAACGGCATTACCGAGCTTGTGGTTATTGCACAGGATACCTCACGCTATGGCGAGGATTTATACGGCGAATCAAAGCTCCCTGAACTGCTGAGAGAGCTTTGCAAAATCGACGGTCTGAAATGGATTCGCACACTTTACTGCTATCCTGAGCGTATCACCGACGAACTTCTGGACACAATAGCTTCTGAGGAAAAGCTTGTAAAATATCTGGAAATTCCAATTCAGCACTGCGACGGGGATATTCTCTCCGCTATGAATAGGTGGGGCGATGAGGAAAAGCTGGAATCCCTCTTTGCACGTATCAGAAGTAAAATCCCCGATGTTGTACTTCGTACCACACTTATTACAGGCTTCCCCGGCGAGACTGAGGAGCAGTTCAATTCCCTTGCTGAATTCGTTGACCGCGTTGGATTTGACCGTCTTGGCTGTTTCCCATATTCTCCCGAGGAAGGTACAAAGGCGGCAGGATTTGAAAATCAGGTTGACGAGGACGCTGCGGCTCACCGCGCTGATATAATCATGGAACAGCAGCTTGAAAGAAGCTATGACAACAACAAAAAGCTCATGGACGCTGAGCTTGAAGCCGTTGTGGAGGGTTACGACAGATTCGGCGAGTGCTTCTTCGGACGTACTGCCCTTGACGCTCCCGATATTGACGGAAAAGTGTTCTTCACATCTGAAAATCCCCTTAAAATAGGCGATTACGTCACTATAAAAATTACAGATACCCTTGACTATGACCTGATAGGAGAAGTGATTGAATGAATCTGCCAAATAAATTAACCCTGCTGAGAGTTATTCTCATTCCCTTTTTTCTCTTGTTTATCTATATCGATATTCCCTTCAAGTTCCTGTTTGCGCTGATAATATTTGCCGCCGCGTCAATTACTGACGCTCTTGACGGAAAAATCGCAAGGTCAAGAAATCTTGTAACCAACTTCGGAAAATTCCTTGACCCACTGGCTGACAAGGTGCTTGTGCTTTCGGCTCTCACAGTTTTTGTGGAGCTTGACGAGGTACACATGGGCGCGATTCCCCTTATCATCATAAGCGCAAGAGAATTTATGGTATCAGGACTTCGTCTCCTTGCCGCTGACAGCGGAATCGTTGTTGCGGCTGGTATATGGGGCAAGCTGAAAACTGCTTTTACCATGGTGACGATTGTTGCGGCTCTGATGTGGCTCAGTATATGCCACGATTTCAGTTTTGGAATCCCCACTGCTGTTATTACTGCGGTTGATTGCTGGGTTATTCCTGCGCTTATCTGGATTTCCACTGCTCTTACTATTATTTCGGGAGCTGTTTATCTTAAAGGCTACTGGCATCTCATTGATTCTGACAAATAGGGGGAATGAGTATGAAATACTGTGCCGCACAGGTAAAATATCTTACTGCTATACAGGAGCTTTCCGCGGCATCCGATGAAGTGAAAAGCGTGGATATAGCCCGTCATCTCGGCGTATCACGTTCAAGCGTAAGCAAAACTCTCCGCTGTCTTGCTAATTCGGGGCTTGTGTACGAGGATTATGCTATAAGCGTTGTGCTTACTCCTGAGGGGATTGATGTGGTAAGGGATATTTTCCGCAATTTCAACGAGACTTATATTTTCTTCCGTCGTTTTCTCAAATTAAGCCACGAGGATGCACATAATCAGGCGCTTACCTTTGTAACGACTTTCCCTGAGGAAACCTGCGACAGACTGCGGAAAGTCATCAAAAAAACATCAAGAAAAACAAATATTGATAAAAAACAGCATTAATTAAGAGGGCGACCGTTGGTCGCCCTCATTGATTATTATTATCTGCCTGTAATTTCCCCAATTAATTCCTCTATGGTGATATCTTTTCCTGTTGATATTGCACTGTAATGCGCCAATACCCACGAGGCATCCGTGGAATCTATCTGCCCGTCGCGGTTTACATCTGCCGCCTTTGCCTGTTCCTTTGTCAGAATCGATTCCTTTCCCACTGAAATCATGGAATATTCGGCAAGTATCAATGAGGCATCACTGGAATTTATAACTCCGTCGGGAGATACGTCTCCGAGAATTAATTCCTCAGCTCCGAAATATGTCGATTTCTCTGCAAATCCATTGATAATCCGTGCCGCCGTATCGGAAACCCCTGCACAGAATACTGCCGCAGATATAATAATTATTTTTCTTAGGAGCCTGTTCATTTTCCGCCTCCGATATTATAGTTATAATTCAACAATTAGTTTGGTTTTTGTGTATTTATATTATATCATATGTACAAGATAATTGCAATAGACTTTTTGAAAAAATTATTGGAAATCGTTATTGTTCCATGCTCAGAATAAATTCCTCTATTGTATAACTTCCGCCTGTAGAAGTGTAGCCGTAATAGGCAAGAACAAGCGACGCGTCAGAGGAATCAATTACTCCATCGCCGTTTATATCGGCTGATTCAGCCCGCTCCGCTGTGAATTCCGCTGTTTCTCCTGTGGAAATTCTTGAATATTCCGCAAGAATCATTGAAGCATCGCTTGCATCAACGGTTTCATCAGAATTAATGTCTCCCATGCCCGATTTTAAAGTAATAAACGTGAATTCCGCTGTTACGTTTCCGCCGCATTTGTAGGTGTATGTCACTGAGTTTTTAACGTTTTCAACAATGAGAATGTTATCTTCAAGCTTTGCATTTTTCCAATCGTAAGCCCTTGTTATATCAAAGCCTTTCAGCTCTCCCAGATTATAGCGGTTTCCACTCATTTTTATGTCATATCTGTTGTCAAAACAGGCAAACTCTTTCAGATTTGTATTTACACTCAAATCAAGCGAGGTCAGTCTGTTTCCGCTGACATCAAGTTGTTTCAGGGCTGTGTTTTTGCTCAAATCAACGGAACTGATCAGGTTTTTATTAATTACCGCCTTTTCAAGCTTTGTATTTTTACTCATATCAAGCTCATTCAGCTTATTTTCACTGCATCTCAGATTTTTCAGCATTATATTTCGCGAAATATTAAGGCTTTCAAGCTTGTTTGCCTGACAATCAAGAGTTTCAAGTTCGGTGTTGTTGCTGAGGTCTATATTTTTAAATTCATTTTCACGGCAATCCAGATACAAAAGCTGTACGCAATTGCTTAAATTGATATAATTCAACTGATTCATAAAACAACTGACGTTTTTCAGGTCTCCGTTGTTTTTAAGGTCAAGCCGTTTCAATTGATTGCTTTCGCAATATAAAGTTTTCAGCTTTGTGTTGTTTTTCAAATCAAGTTCTGTAAGAAGATTTCCGCTGCAATTCAGCTCCGTCAGATTCTTATTACTGCTGATATCAAGGGACGGAATCTGATTTCCCTCGCAGTAAAGCGTATTCAGCTCTGTATTACTGCTGACATCAAGGGAGTCAAGCTGATTTCCGTAGCACAGCAAATCTTTCAGCTTTGTATTGTTTCCTATATCAAGAGTTTTAAGCTGATTTATACCGCAGTCAATATACGTTAAAGCCGTATTTGCACTTATATCAAGGCTTTCAAGCTTATTGCCCGAACAGTTCAGTTCTTTAAGAAAAATTAAATGTTCAACGCCCGTTAAATCGGAAATATTATGATATCCCACGGATAATTTAACTGCATGCTCTATTTCCTCACCCGAAAGAATACCGTCGCTGTCTGTATCGCAGGATTGTGAGATACAGCCGCGGAATTTTTCATCGGGGAAGTTTTTTTCGTCAATAGCCACACTTTCAATTACAACAAAATCGGGGGCTTTGCCCATGCTCACGAAAGTTCTGTCATATTTTTCTGCATATGCCTGCGCTGTTGAATCGTCGTAACCATGAATCTTCGCGGATTTTGGTATAGTACTCAAACTATCGAAAATTTCACAGCGAGGATTTTCAAAGATTATTGCTGTTAATGCAAGACAATCCGCAAATGCGCTTTCCCCGATACTTTCCGCTTTTGCCGGTATTACTATTTCTTTCAGACTTTCACAGCCTTTGAATTCGCTGCTGTTTATTACTCTCAGATTTTCAGGCATATCTATGGATTCCAGAGCTTTACAGCCCTTAAAAGCTCCGTTGAGATTCCTTATTTCGTCGGGTATATGAACTTTTGTGATATTGGCGCAATCTGAAAAACAGCCTGTACCAAGTTCCTTTACGCTGTCGGGAATATTCAGTATTATCAGTCCGTCACAGGAGGCAAATGCTCTTTCCCCTATGACTTCGGCACTGTCAGGGATTATGGCGTAATTCAGACTGTCACAATTGTAAAATGTATCGTCGGGAATCTTATCGATATTCATGGGCAATTCAGCGTATATAAGATTTTTGCAATTGCGGAATGTACTGTTGCCTATACTGCTGACGTGACTGCCTATAACCGCTGATTCAAGGGAATCACATCCGCTGAATACGCTGTTTCCCATATCGGTAACAGTATCGGGAATTGTTACGGATTTTACTCCCACACAATTGAGAAAGGCATTGTCCGCAATGGCTGTTACTGTGTCGGGGACGATTACAACTCCCTGACAGGCTGTGCCGTCCATAAGAATTCCGTCCTCGATAACAAGGGGAGTATCGTCGATTTTCTGCTCAATCCATGGGGTATCCCTGAATGCGTCCAGATGTATGATGTTTACGCTGTCGGGGATTTCTATTTTGCTCAGCTTTGTACATCCCTCAAATGCCTTGAAGCCGATTTCTTCAACTCCCTCGGGAAGTGTAACTGCGGAAAGGCTTGTGCAGTGTCTGAATGTTCTCTCATCGATGTATTTCACGCCCTCGGGTATTGTTATCGATGTGAGATTTTCGCAGTTTTCAAAGGCGGCACTGCGTATAGACATAATGCTTTCGGGGAGTGTTACGGATTCAAGCTGAGTACAGCCCGAAAATGCGTTTGCGCCGATAGATGTTACTCCAAGCTCGATTACAACCTTTCTGAATGTCTTGTTGTCAGACCATGGAACGTGTCCCGGATTGCTCCACCACGATGCCATTGTGCCGAATCCGCTTATTGTCAGAGTATCTCCTGTAATTTTCCATGTGAGATTTTCGCCGCATTCACCACTTGCTGATACGCTTTCCTCTGCCGCTGATACCGCTGTATTCTGCGGAATAATCGGCGCATAGGGTATTGCTCCCGAAAATATGGCAAGTGCTGCCGCCATTGCTGTTATATGTTTTGATTTGTACATTTTGTAACCTCCTTTGCACGTTTTGTTCACGAATATGTATATAATATATTATAGCATATATGGAAAATTAATGCAAGAAGATTTTCAGATAATGTACAAAATCGGTAAATTGTCGTAACAGGCTAAAAAACAGGGCGGAAATTCCGCCCTCAGTCTGTAGAAAAAGTTATTATTACTATGCGGACCGCCAAAGGCGGTCCCTACGAATTGGCTATATACCATAATTCTGTGTAGTACCTTGTAACAACTAAAACTTGATGAAAAATGTAATCGTGTAGGGGCTGACGCCCACATCAGCCCCTAGTTGCAATCAGATTATATCGGGGCGATGTTTACATCGCCCCCTACACAACATATCAATAGTAATCACGCATTAAAATGCCCGTGGGTGCTACCCACTTATCTTACTTTCTTTGCAATATCATCAAGAAGCTTTGAAAGGAGCTCTCCCTGTGTCATAGAGCCTAAATCACCCTCGCGGCGTGAAGTCACAGAAACTGTATTGCCCTCAACTTCCTTGTCGCCTACAGTTATCCACACAGGCAGCTTTTCAAGACGTGCGTCGCGGATTTTCTTACCAACCTTTTCAGCTCTGTCATCAATTGAACATCTGATATTTGCGGCTTCAAGCTTAGCTTTGAGTTCATAGCAGTAGTCAAGGTGACGGTCTGCAACGGGAACAATTCTCACCTGCTCAGGAGCAAGCCACAGCGGAAATGCGCCTGCATACTTCTCAATAAGATATGCAAGAGTTCTCTCATAGCAACCGAGAGATGTTCTGTGAATGATATAAGGACGCTTTTTTGTTCCGTCAACGTCGATATACTCCATGCCGAACTTTTCAGCAAGAAGCATATCAATCTGAATTGTAACAATAGTATCTTCCTTGCCGTATACGTTCTTGTACTGGATATCAAGCTTAGGTCCGTAGAATGCGGCTTCGTCAATACCGATTTCGTAGTCTACGCCGAGATTATCGAGAATCTTAGCCATTGCAGCCTGTGCAGTCTCCCACTGTTCAGCAGTACCCTCGTACTTGTTCTTGGGATTTGCAGGGTCCCACTGAGAGAAGCGGAATGTACAGTCCTCAAGCATGCCAACCGTATCGAGGACATATTTTGCAAGCTCCAGACAGCCCTTGAATTCATCTTCAAGCTGTTCGGGGCGGAGTACCAGATGTCCCTCTGAGATAGTAAACTGACGTACACGGATAAGACCGTGCATTTCGCCTGATTCCTCATTTCTGAACAGAGTTGAAGTCTCACCTAAACGCATAGGCAGGTCACGGTATGAACGCTGTCTGTTGAGGAATACCTGATACTGGAAAGGACAAGTCATAGGACGGAGCGCGAAACATTCCTTTGTTTCATCGTCCGGATCACCGAGGATAAACATACCGTCACGGTAGTGATCCCAGTGTCCTGAAATTTTATAAAGGTCGGACTTAGCCATAAGAGGAGTTTTTGTAAGGATATAGCCGCGCTTCTGCTCCTCGTCCTCAATCCAGCGCTGGAGAAGCTGAATAACTCTTGAACCCTTGGGGAGAAGTATAGGAAGTCCCTGACCGATGCAGTCAACAGTTGTAAAGAATTCAAGCTCACGTCCAAGCTTGTTGTGGTCACGGAGCTTAGCTTCCTCGCGCTGCTTTATATCAGCTTCAAGGTCAGCAGCCTTAGGATAAGCTGTAGCGTAGATACGGGAGAGCATCTTGTTCTTTTCAGAGCCTCTCCAGTAAGCGCCTGTGCAGGAAATAAGCTTGAATGCCTTTACGGGAGCGGTTGTCATAAGATGTGGGCCTGCGCAGAGGTCTGTGAATTCAGCCTGCTTGTAGAAAGAAATAGGCTCGCCCTTGTCAGCGTGCTCCTCGCAGAGTTCGACTTTGTAAATCTCGCCAGCCTCTTTGAGATAAGAGATAGCGTCAGCAGGGGACATTTCGTACTGCTCTAAAGCAATGCCCTCCTTGACGATTTTTTTCATTTCAGCCTCGATTTTTTCAAGTTCTTCCTGAGTGAAAGGCTTTTCAACGTCAAAGTCATAGTAGAAGCCATTGTCGATAGCAGGTCCGATAGCAAGCTTAGCTTCGGGATAAAGTCTCTTTACAGCCTGTGCAAGAATATGCGACGCTGTATGCCAGAAAGTCTTTTTACCCTCAATTGTATCAAATGTGCAAACCTCAAATTCGCAGTCGCTGTCGATTACTGTACGAAGGTCTTTAAGCTCGCCGTTGATTTTTACACAGCAAGCCGCCTTGTAAAGTCCCATGCCGATGCCTTTTACGATTTCAGCAGCAGATGATGCAGCCTCGATTTCTCTTATGCTGCCGTCTTTTAATGTTAATTTAATCATTGTAAATCTCTCCTTTATTAATACGCATTCCCCACAATTTCAAATTCTTCATCGTACAATTCAATTGATTGTGGTTCCATATAACCGTCCTCGCTGGACACAGTGAAACAGAACGTTATCTCGCCCTCGTCGATATCTGCATATATATCATCAATGACGATACATTTTCTGAGAGTTTCCTCTGAACCGCGATAAATACCCTCCTCTGCAAGAATACGTGAAAGCTTGGCTTTTCCGCCGTTTATGGTTTCAAGCTTCATGGCTATACCGCCGATATTCCCTGTAATATCTTCCTCGGATTCGGTATAAAAGCGTATAGTGACCATATTATTCCACAGCTTATAGGGGAGCTCAAAAGCTTCCTGTTCCTCGTTGTACTTTATATTGCTCATTGTATCACCTCTTTTCATTTGTAGTGCTTGCCTTTGTGATAAGGGATACAAAAAGTCCCTCATACCCGAAAAGGCACAAGGGACGATAATTCAACCGTGGTTCCACCCTGATTCATGCGGATTTACCGCAACTCATTGCGACTTTGTAACGGAAGTCAGCCGTCGTTTATTAGACGCACTCAAAGGCGGTGTGCTATTATCCTTGATATACTGCCTCGCACCACACGGCAGCTCTCTGAAATATCGCGGCGGATACAGCCTTCCTCGTCATAGCTTTGGAATATACATTAATGATATCATATTTTCTCACAGTTGTCAAGGGGGATTTTGTTTTTTTATAGGGTCCCTATTGCAAAAAAAAGACTGCATCAAGGTGATACAGCCAAGCGAGCGAAGGTTTGCTCAAATAAATATAGAAGGGGAATTGGGGGATTATTAATCCTACTTTAGTATACTTTAGAAACCTTAAAATAACCTTAAAAAAATGTAAATTTATGGTTTCAATAATATATATTTTTCATAATGATTACATATGCGTTTAAGTGAAATTTATTATCCCCTATATTTTGCCTTTACTACGGCATAGCCGTAGGGATTGAGTTTTACACAGTCATCAGAATAACTGCCGTTAAACTGTCTGAAATCAGTAAATCTGTAAAGCTTTTCTGATAAGGCAGGAATTCGCACTTCATCCCCCGATCTGTTGACGAATATAAGATAATCCTCGTCTTCGCCCTGACGGGTAAAGGCAACAACTCTTTCATCAATGGTCTGTCCGTCGTTTACAACGAAATAGGTTCTGCCGTCTTTCATATTCGGAATGGATTTTCTCACGCGGCTCAGCTCAGAAACATAGCTGATAAGCTCGTGATCCTCATTGCCCCACGGATAACAGCGGCGGTTGAACGGGTCTTTATATCCCTGCAAGCCTGCTTCATCTCCATAGTAGATACTGGGAACACCGGGGAGGAAGAACATAAGCGTCATAGCCACTTTGAGCATATTTTTTCCCTGACGGTACTGTTCCTCAGTGAGATATCGTTCAGCCATCCAGTCCTTGCTCTTGTCGTCGCAGTAATCCCCTGCAAGACGGTTTATAGCACGTTCAATATCGTGAGTTGAAACGAAATTCATCAGCACATCAATGGACGGCTTGGGATAATTTTCAAGTATAGTCATTACGGAATATATGAAATCTCTGGCAGGACCGCCCTTGACGAAATTGATTATAGCCTCACGGAAAGGGTAATTCATAACGGAATCAAGCTGGTCGCCAAGGAGATAGCGGCGCTTTATGCCGTAGCTTTCCTTGTTTGAAGCGTCCTCCCAGACCTCGCCGATAATTACCTTGTCCTTGCCGCAGGCTTTTACGGATTTGCGCAGATTATTGAGGAACTGGTCGGGCAGCTCGTCGGCAACATCAAGGCGGAAGCCTGCCGCGCCCTTGCTTAACCAGTAGTGGAGCACACCCTCCTCACCGCAGATGAAATCCGTGTATTCCTCGTTGTTTTCCCATATATTCGGCAGGGTATCTATGCCCCACCATGCCTCGTATTCATGGGGATAATTTATAAAGCTGTACCAGTCGTAATATGGGCTTTCCTTGGATTGATACGCGCCTACGCTGTCCTTGTATCTGCCGAATTTGTTGAAATATCGGCTGTCTGCGCCTGTGTGGGAGAATACGCCGTCGAGAATTACGGAAATACCGTACTTTTTCGCCTCGGTGCAAAGCTCCTCAAAATCGTCGTTAGTGCCAAGCATGGGATCGGCTTTCATATAGTCGGCAGTATTATATCTGTGATTTTCGTGGGATTCAAAAATGGGATTGAGATAAATACAAGTTACTCCCAGATTGCTGAGATATTTCAGCTTTGACTGTATACCCTTGAAATCGCCGCCGAAATAGTCGTTATTCCACACATGACCGTTGTGGTCGGGCTTGTACCATGGCGTACCGTTCCAATCCTCGCGGAGAACTCTGCCCTCGGGGATATTCTCGTGAACCTCGCCGCTTTTGCAGAAACGGTCAGGGAAAATCTGATACATCACGCCACCTTTGAGGAAATCGGGAGTTTCGTAATCGTGGGCATACACCGTAAGCTGAAACAATCCGCCGTCGCCCTCAGCACCCTCATGGCAGTTGATTTTCTTGATATAATGGCGGATCCCACCGCTTGTATATGAAAAATAGTAGTAGTGAACGTCGCTGTAACGGGGAGTGTAATCGCAGGAGTATACAAAGCAATCCTCCTCCTCTGCGGTTACGTTCATAGTGAGGAAACGCTCCTTGAAGCCTGTACGGAAAAGCACGAGAACAGGCGGAAAATCGGGGCGGATATCCTTTGCAAGTCTTATGGAGAAGCGGCAGGTTGAAAACTGCCGTACAGCTCCGAAAATTGACTTATAGCTAAGATTCCATGTATCATATATTGGTTTCACCTTTATATTACCTCCTTAATAATAATGCGTAATGCGTAATTACTTTATAGAAAAATAATCTCAGATTGTCGAAAAACGTAAATTTCGTACCGAAATTGCGGGCGGATAATATCCGCCCCTACACAAAATAGGCTATATTACGTTAAACTGCGGACACAGCACGCTGTGTCCCTACAAAATAATATCAGCTTTTAAAAATAATTACGAATTACGCATTACGAATTGGACAAGTACGACAATAAGGCTGCATAAAATTACAGCCTTATCATCATATATTAATTATTATCTGAGATGCCAGATGTTGTCTGCATATTCGGTAACAGCACGGTCAGCGGAGAAGATTCCTGCACCTGCGATATTGTTCAGGGACATCTTAGCCCACTTCGTTCTGTCGTTGTAGCACTCTGTAATATAAGCCTGAGCCTTGCGGTAGCTGTCGAAATCAGCAAGTACCATATAAGGATCACGGTCTTTAAGGGAGTTTGCAACATCATTGAAAGTACAGCCGTTAATGCCGTTGTACATACGCTGAATAGCCTCCTTGATACGCTCATCTCCGTTGTAGTAATCGTGAGGATTATAGCCTCTTGCCTTGAGAGCATTAACCTCGGGAGTTGTCATACCGAAGATAACGATATTGTCGTCACCTGCCGCATCCTTGATTTCGATATTAGCACCGTCAAGAGTACCGAGAGTAACAGCACCGTTGAGCATGAACTTCATATTTCCTGTACCGGAAGCCTCTGTTCCTGCAAGAGAAATCTGCTCGGATATATCAGACGCAGGCATAAGTCTCTCAGAGAGAGTTACGCAGTAATTTTCAAGGAATACAACCTGTAATTTCTGTGAAATCTTGGGATTCTTTCTGATTTCCTCAGAAATTGCCCAAATCATCTTGATAATCTGCTTTGCAAGATAGTATCCGGGAGCTGCCTTAGCCGCAAAAATATAAGTCTTTGGAGTGAAAGGTGCGTCGGGATTTGCAAGGAGATATGCATAATCCGCAAGAATATTCATAACGTTGAGGTGCTGTCTCTTGTATTCGTGGAGACGCTTAACCTGTACATCAAAAATACGCTCTGTATCAAGAATTATACCGCTTGCAGACTTAACGTGCTTAGCAAACTTTTTCTTGTTCTCCTGCTTGATTTCAAGAAGCTTTTTGAGAACGGTTTCGTCATTTTCAAATGCTCTGAATTTTTCAAGCTCTGAACCGTCTTTCTTGAACTTATCGCCGATAGTCTCGGAGAGAAGATTTGTAAGTCCGGAATTTGACTGCATAAGCCATCTTCTGTATGCGATACCGTTTGTAACGTTTTTGAATTTATAAGGTGTAACCTCATACTCCTCGCGGAATACGGATTCCTTGATAATCTCGGAGTGAAGCTGAGATACGCCGTTTACGCTGTGAGAAGCCGCAACGCAGAGAGTAGCCATATGAATCATATTGTCCTTGATAATTGACATACGTGTTGTCTTTGCGCTGTCGCCGCCGTTTTTCTCCATAAGGGACTGACAGTAGCGGTTGTTTATCTCAACAATGATAGAGAAGATTCTGGGGATAACGTGCTTTACAAGGTTTACATCCCACTTTTCAAGAGCCTCAGCCATAACGGTATGGTTAGTGTAGGCAAAGGTCTTTGTAACGATATCCCATGCCTGATCCCAGCCGTATCCGCAGTCGTCAAGGAGTATACGCATAAGCTCGGGGATAGCGAGTGTGGGGTGTGTATCGTTGATGTGGATAGCAACCTTTTCAGCAAGATTTTCCAGTGTGCCGTAAACCATCATGTGACTATTTACGATGTCTCCCACTGAGGCTGCACAGAGGAAGTACTGCTGTCTCAGACGGAGACTCTTACCCTCAGCGTGATTATCGTTGGGATAGAGAATTTTTGAGATAGAGTTAGCTGTAGCGTTCTGTGTAAGCGCCTTAGCGTAGTTGCCCTCGTTGAAATCAGCCATATTGAAGTTGGGAGCCTTAGCAGACCACAGACGGAGAACAGAAACACCCTCGCCGCCGAAGCCTGACACATACATATCATAAGGGGTAGCCACAACAGTGCTGTAGTTTACGTGGGAGATATAGTGGTACTGATTATCCCAGTATTCCTGCAAATCGCCCTCGAAATGAACGTCGATTGAAAGCTCAGGCTTGGGTACAAGCCATACGCTTCCGCCGGGAAGCCAGTTGTCAGGAAGTTCTGTCTGCCAGCCATCCTCCAGCTTCTGCTGGAAAATGCCGTACTCGTAGCAGAGTGAGTAGCCCATAGCGGGGAAAGCTGTTGTTGCAAGTCCGTCGAGATAGCATGCTGCAAGTCTGCCAAGACCGCCGTTGCCCAGACCGGCATCGGGTTCGTGGTCGAATACCTTGTCGAGATTGATTGTATGGGATTTCAGCATATCGCGGACTTCTTCTGCAATTTCAAGGTTATAAAGGCTTGTTTTGAGAGAGCGTCCCATAAGGAACTCCATGGAAAGATAGTAAATCTGCTTTCCGCCTACGGAGTGAGTATGGTTCACGAAGCTCTGTCTTTTGTTGCCGAGTATCTCAACTATAATGGAAGAAAGCACCTGATAAACCTGCTTATCTGAGGCTTCTTCGGGAGTTACGCTGTAAAGGGACTGGAGTTTTTTCGGGAAATCCACCTTGATTTTTTCGAGGATTTCAGTTTTCTTGGATATCATATTATATCTCCTTTCATATCAATGTGCCGCTTAAACAACACATTTTAAAAGCAATACCAAATGTATAATTACACAACTCGTATATTTAAATGCAAAACAAGCTGTATAATATCACATTTATTATTCTACCATATTTCCCGTTTTATTTCAATTGTATATTTTCACAAACTTTTGCCTGCGGAATTATCATATTGCTAAAAACGAATGTCATAATAGCTAAAATTCTTTAATCCGTATGTGCAAAATGTTTAAATGCCGAAATTTTACAGCGTTTTTTTGTGTATTACAACTAAAATAACATTGCTAAATCAATACTTATGGTATAATTTTTGTTCATAAGCTGTCATAGAAATTATATCACTTTCTGTGTTCGTCATATTATGACGCTCTCTGCAAAAAAAAGTTGAAAAAAAATAAAAAAAAGATTGAAATTTTAGAAAATATATGGTATAATATATAAGATAGCTCTTGAAGAGCAATAATGTGTGGAAATATTTATTAACAGAAAGGAACATCGGCAATGAAAAAAAAGAAAAGATTCTCGGTTCTGAAACTTTTGATAGTTATAATCTGTATAACCTCAGTTATAGTATCAGCTGGTATTAATATTTTATTCGCAGGAGGAAAAACTCCTGAAATTTTTGGCAGACATATCTATGTTGTCGGTGAGGATAACCCAATGGCTGGCACTATTACTACCGGCGCTGCACTTCTCTCCATGGATGCCGATAATATCAGTATCGCTACAGGAGATATTGTCCTCTGCTATCCTGCTGACGCTCCCGATAAGCTCAGCCTCAGAAGTATCAGCTTTATCGCTGAAAACGAGGAGGACACTTCTTATTATACTATGGATTCCCTCCACGAAGATACAGCAGGCTCTATCACTAAAGATAAAATCGTTGCAATCTGCACAGGCTATAATGAAAGTCTGGAGCTCGGCCGATTTATCACTTTCGCTAAAAGCCTCAAGGGTATTATCTTCCTCCTTGGACTTCCTGCACTTCTTCTTGTTATAGTTCTCTTTGCAACTATTGCAGGTGCTCGCCGTTCAGATGACGACGATGAGGACGAATTCGGTTTCTACGAGTACGAAGAAGCTGAAAACAAGAGAGCTGCCGCAAGAAACAGTGATCCCCTCTACGAGCCCAAGGCTGAGGCCCCTGTAAGTCCTGCTTTCGAGAGAAGAAAAATGTCTATTGCTGAAAACTTCAAGCAGAAAGAGGTTAATCCTGATTCTCCTTATCAGAAAGAAAAGGAGCGTACAGTTCAGTTCAAGGCTCAGAAGGGCGGAAATATCAACGCTTCCGGCTCTGCTGAATCTGCTTTTGCCGCAAGAAATCCCAACAGTATGTCATCTCCTGCGCCTACCGCTGAAACTCTCAGAGAAGAAATGCTGAGAAAAACATCAGAGGTTGAACGCACAGGAACTTATAACATCAAAAAAACTGCCGAGCCTGTTTCAGATAATACTGGAATTCTCACAAGAGATCAGGTTGCAGAGCTTAGAGGCGGCGCACCTGTAAAACCTGTTGAAACAAAGGCTGCTGCTCCTGCACCTAAAAAGAACAGTTCTCCCGATATCTCCGATATTCTCGGAACAAGCCCTCGCAAATCCTCAAAGAAGCCCTCGGATATGTCCGTTGATGATCTTCTTAAAATTATTGAGGAAGAAAAGAAAAAATTCTAAAGACAATTCAATCGGCATTTTCCGTTTCGGAGAATGCCGATTAGATATTTAGAGGTTTCCTCTAAATAACAGTACGGCAAGGAGGAATAAAAACATGAACACCAAAAAAACGCTGTATATGGTCGTTCCCTGCTATAACGAGGAGGAGGTTCTCCACGAAACAGCAAAACGTCTGAAAGAAAAATATGCGTCGCTTATAGAAAGGGAGCTTATATCCGCTGAAAGCCGCGTAGTATTCGTAAATGACGGCTCAAAGGATAAGACATGGGATATAATACAGGAGCTTCATGCGGCAAATCCTGAAACTTTCTCGGGTATAAATCTCGCTCGCAACAGCGGTCATCAGAATGCGGTGCTTGCAGGACTTATGACTGTAAAGGATATTTGCAGTATGGCAATCACAATGGACGCTGATTTGCAGGACGATATCAACGCTATTGACGCTATGGTTGAAAAGTATCATGAGGGAAATCAGGTTGTTTACGGCGTGAGAAGCGCAAGAGATACTGACACATTTTTCAAGAAATTCACCGCTGAGGGATTTTATAAATTCATGAAAGTCATGGGCGCTGACGTTGTGTACAACCACGCGGATTTCCGCCTTATGAGCGCTCGTGTATTGCAGGAGCTTGCAAATTATAAGGAAGTAAATCTTTTCCTGCGCGGAATGGTTCCCCTTATCGGTTTCCAGAGCTGCAACGTCTACTACGAGCGCGCTGAACGCTTTGCAGGTGAGAGCAAGTATCCGCTGAAAAAAATGCTTGCTTTTGCCATAAACGGCATAACTTCATTCAGCACAAAACCGCTTAAACTCATTACAACTATGGGATTTATAATGTCTGTTGTCAGCATACTTGCTATGCTCTGGACTATTGTTGTTAAAATTGCAGGTGCTTCGGAGCTTGGCTGGTCAAGTACGGTCTGCTCTATATGGTTTATCGGCGGCTTACAGCTTCTTGCTTTGGGTATCATCGGCGAATATGTGGGAAAAATATATGCCGAAGTTAAACAGCGTCCGCGCTTCATAGTTGCGGAATTTATAAATAATACAGGCAAAAATACGGAGGACAAGCAATGAACACATCTGTTGTAATTGTATGCGCAGGAAACTCCACAAGAATGGGCGGTATCAACAAAATCCTCATGCCCCTTGGAGACAGACTTGTTATCGGACAGACTTTGAAAGCCTTTGAGGATTCCCCCAGTATCAAGGAAATAATTATCGTTGCCCGTGAAAGCGATATCCCCGAAATTGAAACGGAGGCAAAGCGGACAGGCATTACAAAGCTTGTAAAATGCGTTACGGGAGGCGCTACCCGTCAGGAGAGTGTTATTAACGGAATCCGCTGTATATCGCAGGAAACAGAGCTTATTGCCGTTCATGACGGAGCAAGACCTCTTGTAAAGCCTGAGCATATCGAAAAAGCTATAAAGGACGCACTTGTTTTCGGCGGTGCGGCACTTGGAGTTCCCGTAAAGGATACCATAAAATTTGTGGAGGGCGGACTTGTTACCGATACTCCGCCGCGGAGTAACCTCTATATTACGCAAACTCCGCAGATATTCAAGAAAAAGATATACTTTGAGGGGGTTGATTTCGCCCTTGAACACGGACTTGATTTCACTGACGATTGTCAGCTTGCAGAGGCTATCGGCTGTAAAATATATATGACGGTGGGAGATTATACAAATATCAAAATTACTACTCCCGAGGATATAAAAATTGCGGAAACTCTGCTTGCTTTGGAAAAGGAGAAAAACGTATGTTCAGAATAGGTCACGGTTATGATGTACATAAGCTGGTGGAGGGCAGAAAGCTGATACTCGGCGGTGTGGATATTCCCCACACTGTAGGACTTTTAGGCCATTCCGATGCCGATGTTCTGCTCCATGCCGTTATGGATTCCATGCTCGGCGCGCTTGCTCTTGGAGATATCGGCAAGCATTTCCCCGATACTGCGGAGGAATACCGCGGCGCTGACAGCATGAAGCTTCTTGAAAGAGTTGCGGAGATATGCCGCGAAAATGGCTATATAATTGGAAATATTGACGCTACGGTTATTGCTCAAGCGCCTAAGCTTGCACCGCATATCGTTGCTATGCGCGAAAATATTGCAAGAGTGTGCGGCTGTGATGTGTCGCAGATAAGTGTTAAAGCTACAACAGAGGAACATCTGGGATTTACAGGTGAAAAGCTTGGCATATCCGCGCATTGTGTGGCGCTTATGGTGAAGCAAAATAATTGATACTATGGCGGAGGGTTTCTTCCGCCTTTTTGTTGTTTTCGGGAGATTTCTTTGTGTAAATTGCTGTGAAATATCAGCGGTATTTGGGTAAAGTGCAGATTTTTATAACTTTTCCACACAAAACTATTGCATTTTTTTGTTGTATAATAGTAAGTATCAACAGTGTTGTGTTGAAATGTTGCCTTTTTTGAAGGAATGTTTTGGCTGTTGTGGTATATGTGTATAATTGCCGGTTACTTCTATTATATAATAGGATATTGCATATATTGGGCAATCTCCACAATTATACTTAAAGTAAAAGAAAGAAAAAATGGTTCTCAGAATTCTGATAAAACTAATTAAGCTAAGGGCGGATTTCTCCGCCCTGTTTTGCTTTACCACTGTCATAAACGTTAAAAACGGCGTACCCGAAGATACGCCGTTTTTTAGTGTTTTATATTCCTGCTGAATAGTTGGGAGCTTCCTTAGTGATATAAATATCGTGGGGGTGGCTCTCCTTAAGTCCTGCGCCTGTGATTCTTACGAACTTAGCCTTTTCGTGAAGTGTGGGGATATCTTTACAGCCGCAAAGTCCCATACCTGAACGGATTCCGCCTACAAGCTGGAAGATTGTTTCAGCAAGTACACCCTTGTAGGGAACGCGTCCCTCTACGCCCTCGGGAACAAGCTTCTTTGCGCCCTCCTGAAAATATCTGTCTGTTGAACCGTTTGCCATAGCGCCAAGGCTTCCCATACCTCTGTATACCTTGAACTGACGGCCCTGATAAATCTCAGTTTCGCCGGGAGCTTCTGCACAGCCTGCGAGAAGCGAACCAAGCATAACTACACTTGCACCTGCGGCAAGTGCCTTTACAATATCGCCCGAATACTTGATACCACCGTCGGCAATAACGGGAATATCGTACTTCTGAGCAACACATGCAACGTCATATACTGCTGTAATCTGAGGTACACCACAGCCTGCAACAACTCTTGTTGTGCAGATAGAGCCGGGGCCGATACCTACTTTAAGGCAGTCAGCACCTGCGGCAATAAGAACCTCAGCAGCCTCAGCTGTTGCAATATTTCCTGCAATAACAGGGATATCGGGATATGTCTCCTTGAGCATTTTCAGGCACTTTACAACGTTTGCGCTGTGACCATGTGAAGAATCCAGAACGAGTACGTCAACCTGTGCGTCGATAAGAGCCTTTGCTCTTTCAAGCACGTTAGCTGTAACGCCGATTCCTGCGCCGCAGAGAAGTCTGCCCTTGCTGTCTCTTGCAGAGTTAGGATACTGTACGGACTTTTCGATATCCTTTATTGTGATAAGTCCCTTGAGGTAGCCGTTTTCGTCAACGATAGGGAGCTTTTCAATCTTGTGCTTGCGAAGTATCTCCTGTGCCTGTTCCATAGTTGTGCCAACGGGAGCTGTAATAAGGTTGTCCTTTGTCATAACTTCGGAAATCTTAGCAGAAAAATCTGTGAGGAATCTCATATCTCTGTTGGTGATAATACCAACAAGCTTGTTTTTATCGTCAACAATGGGCACACCTGAAATCTTGTACTTGCCCATAAGCTCGTCAGCGTCAGCAACAAGTCTGTCCTCGGTGAGAGAGAAAGGATTTACAATAACGCCGTTCTCGGAACGCTTTACCTTGTCAACTTCCTCTGCCTGCTGTTCAATGGACATATTCTTGTGGATAATTCCGATACCACCCTCACGGGCAATGGCAATAGCCATACGGGAATCAGTAACTGTATCCATAGCAGCAGTCATAATGGGAGTATTAAGTCTGATGTTTCCTGCAAGTCTTGTGTCGAGTTTAATCATGTTCGGAGTAACATCCGATTCGTCGGGAATAAGCAGTACATCGTCGAATGTAAGTCCTTCTTTCTGGAATTTGCTGTTAATATCAGTCAGCATAATAAATCCTCCTTTAACTTTTTTTCGGAACAAAATTATTCCGAATACAAACCGAGTTTATTAACTTTAATAATAACATTTTTTCAGCCTTATGTCAATAGATACTGAAAAATGTCTTATAGAAAATATGTGTGGAATCAACATAGTGATTTGTCGAATTTAGGCATATATAAATATGATAGACCCATTAGCCGCCTGTGGAATTTTTGGCATATATAGCCAGAATTTCAGAAGCGTCAGAGGAATCGACGATTTCATCACCGTTTAAATCTCCGATGATACGCTGTTTTTTTGTAAATACAGCAGGTATACCTGTGGAAATCTTTGCATATTCCGCAAGAACGTCAGATGCGTCTGCGGAATCCGTTGTTTCATCGTTGTTTACGTCTCCTGCCATGAAATTTTTCATATCTATAAAATCTATGCCATTTTCCAAGGCGTACTTTTCAGAGGCGCTTCCAGTTGTGCCCTTGATGAGAAAATCGTGGATAACCGTGCTTCCCTCCTCATGAGTAGCCGCCTCCATGCCGAGTGCATTTGCACCTATGGCTGTAACGCTTGACGGAATTTCCATATCCAGCGCAACACAGCCGTAAAAGGCTTCATCTCCGATAGTTTTCAGCGATGTGGGAAGCTTTACTGTTTCAAGCTTCGGGCAGGAGAAAAAGCAATCGTCGGGAATTGCTGTAATTCCCTTGCTGAATGTCACTTCTGTCAGCTCGTTACAGCTCATAAAAGCTTTTTCACCGATACTTTTTATATTCTTTCCTATTGTTATTTTTTCAACGTTGAAATTGCCTGCATAGGCTTTTTCACCTATGGCAGTTATGGTATATCCGCTTATTTCCGTGGGTACTTCCGCTTCTGCATAGCTGTGCGGGAGATACACGCTTTTCAGTTCCGCTGTTTTTCCGTCGGAATTTACGAGTATTGTGTACTCTACAGCATTTATAACTGTTGAAATCTCCTTGCGGCTGTCTGTTTCAGCTGTTGCCGATACGGAAGATACAGCCATAATTCCGCTTATTATTGCAGATAAAAGTTTCATTACAATTCCTTTCTTTTAGAGAGCCCCTTTAATGATTTCACCGTCAATCATAACCAGCACAGGCTCTGACATAAGGTCAAGGGGAGATTCGCCCTTGCGATAAAGCTGGATATCTGCATCTTTTCCTGCTGTAAGACTTCCTGTAACGTCGTCAACTCCGAGAATTTCTGCCGCGTCTATGGTGAGACTGCGGAGCGCCTTTTCCATATCAAGTCCGCCCTTTACTGCCGCCTGTGCGGATATTGGCAGATACTGTATCGGTATAACTGTGTGGTCGGTGCATATTGCAAGCTTTACGTTGTTTTCCGCAAGTATTGCCGCATTTTTCAACTCCAGACCTTTCATTTCAGGCTTGCAGCGGTCGCATATCAGCGGGCCGCATATAACGGGAACTTCCTCCTCGCCTAAGATATCGGCGATTTTGTAGCTCTCTGTGCCGTGGATAATAACAAGCTCCAGAGAAAATTCCTTTGCTATGCGCATAGCGGTGCAGATATCGTCGGCACGATGACAGTGGAAAAATGCTTTCTGCTTGCGTTCAAGGAGAGGCATGAGCGCCTCGCATTTTATATCGTACTCCGGCGGCTCGTAATTTTCGTTGTCGGAATAGTATATATCCATATCGTGAGCGTATCTGCGGGATTTATACAAGCCCTCACGGATTATAGCCGCTGTAGCCATACGTGTTACGGGAGTTGTACCCTTTTCGCTGTATACCCTTTTGGGATTTTCACCTAAGGCAAATTTCATGCCGCAGGTTTTGATAAGCATATCGTCAATACGTCTGCCTGCTGTCTTTATAACGGAAATTTCACCGCCGCAGGCATTGGCACTTCCGGGGCATGAAGCAACGGTTGTTATACCTCTCATTCTCGCTTCCTCAAAACAGCGGTCAAAGGGATTTATACCGTCAATCGCTCTCATCTGAGGAGTAAAAGCGTCGGTGGATTCGTTGCAGTCGTCTCCCTCGAAATCAACGCCGTCCTCGATTATTCCAAGGTGAGTATGAGCGTCGATAAAGCCGGGGAGAATAAGTCCTCCCTGTGCGTCGAGGCTGTCCTCGGGGATATTTACAGGGTCGCCCTCACCTATGGCACCGATATTTCCGCCGTCTGTTTCAAGCCAGCCTTTTTTTATTGTTCCTGTGCCGTCCATAGTAATTATTTCAGCATTATATATAAGCATAAAATCCTCCAATCATATCACTTCAGCATTTTAACAGCGTCAACTATAAGCTCCGCTGTACTCATAGGACTGCCGCTGCCGTCTATCTGTATTGTGGAATGTTTCTTGTATACATCATGACGGGCATTGAAGCGTTCTTCAAGCTCCTCTTTTGTGGAATTCACAACAATGGGGCGGTTTGAATCGCCGTTTATACGGCTATAGCAGGCTTCAAAATCAAGGTCTAAGAATATAACAGCTCCTGACTTTGCCGCCGCTTTTGCAGAATCGGGATTGAGCATTGCGCCGCCGCCGCATGCCACAACAGCCTTTTTTCCGCAGAGGGATTTTATAACCTCCGCTTCAACCTGACGGAAATATGCTTCGCCCTTTTCTGCGAAAATTTCGGGAATTGTCATGCCCTCTCTTGCCACTATAACCTCATCGGAATCGCAGAAGCTGTAACCAAGCTTCCTTGCGGCAAGCTTTCCCACAGTGGATTTTCCGCAGCCCATAAATCCGCATAAAAATACAGTCATATCACTTACCCCGATTCATCTTTTCAACTTCAGCTTCAACATCTTTTATTATTGCAGATATATCCTCCGAGGCAAATTCTCCGCCATACCACAGCTCGTGAGCCTTTACAGCCTGATATACAAGCATTGCCGCGCCGCCTACTGCTGTTCGTCCAAGCTCTCTTGCCTTTTTCATAAGGAGTGTTTCAATGGGATTGTATATAACATCGAAGAAGCTGAGACAATTTTCAATTATCTCATCTGAAACGGGGCATGCGTCAATTTTCGGGTACATACCCACGGGAGTTGCATTTACAAGGAGGTCAAAGCTGCCCTCAATCTCGCTTACAAGGCAGATTTTTACAGAAGCACCGCCGCACTTTGAAAGTATCTCCGCCATTACAAGCTGTGCTGTTTTTACAGCGTCGGGGAGAACGGCGATTGTCAGCTCTGCTCCGTGAAGCGCCGCTTCAATGGCAATCATTCTGCCTACGCCGCCGCAGCCTACAAGGAGTACTTTTCCGCCGAGGGGAAGCAGTTCTGCGGAACGGAGAAATCCGTCGCAGTCTGTATTGTATCCCGTCATAACTCCGTTGTCGTTGGACACGCAGTTGACGGAATTGTACCGCTCCGCACTCTCGCCAAGTCTGTCCGTCATGGGAATAATTGCCGTTTTGTGCGGAATAGTTATATTGAAGCCTTTCAACCGGCGGAGCATATCTTCGCTTTCCGCAAGCTTTTCAGGTGCAATGTCAATCAGCTCGTAGCTGTAGTCCTCGATTCCGCTTAAAGCAAAAAGCTTATTGTGTATAAGCGGCGACATTGAATGTCCCAGAGGATGCCCGATAAGTCCGTATTTATCCATAAATTTCAGCTCCCTCAAGTCCTGCAAGATTTTCTATATTAAGGGCAGTTACTCCTGAAAGCGTCTTTTTAACAAGTCCTGTAAGTGTTTTTCCCGGACCGAATTCAACAAATGTATCTGCTCCTGCCGCTTGCATTGCCGCAAGCTCGGATGTAAAGCGTACAGGCGAAACGATATGCTTTGCAAGAATTGCCGCCATATCGCTGAAATCTGTCAGCTCACCGCCGGTTACGTTGGAGTAATACTTCACCTGCGGAGCGTTGAATGTGATTGTCTTTGCTGTTTCATAGAATTTATCAGCGGCAGACTGCATCAGCTTAGAATGGAATGCACCTGCAACATTAAGAGGTACAACTCTTGCCTTTAATTCTGCAAATATTTCGCTTACTTCGGCAATTCCCTCGGGTGTTCCTGCAATTACCGTCTGCTGTGGGGAGTTGTAATTTACTGCTGTGACATAGTTTGAAGCGTTAGCGCAGATTTCTTCGATTTTCTCGGGAGCAAGCTTCATAACAGCCGCCATTGCGCCCTTTTGCTCTGCTGTTGCCGCTTCCATAGCCTCTGCACGTGCCTTTATAAGTCTGAATCCGTCCTCGGCTGATACCATACCTGAGCTTACAAGTGCGGCATATTCGCCGAGAGAATGACCTGCCACGCCGTCGAATTTATATCCCTTTTCAATTGCGGCATTGAGACATACAAGGGAAGTGAGCATAATTGCAGGCTGAGCGTTGATAGTTTTTGAAAGCTCCTCAATGGGACTTTCAAAGCAAAGCTTTTTCATATCCTTGCCGAGAATATCCGACGCAGTGTCGTATAATTCCGCGGTTTTTGGAAATGCCTCCGCAATATCTCTGCCCATGCCCTGAGCCTGTGAACCCTGTCCTACAAACAGTGAAATAGTCATAACTTTTATTGTTCCTTTCTGTGCAAAATGACAATCAAAACGACGATTTTACCGAATTATTCTAATAAATCCTGTCTAAAGTGACGAATTTTCATTTTCCTTACTACAAAAGGGAAAAAAATTCTTGCAAAAAGCTCGGAAATGATTTACAATATATGTATATATGTATGCTGTCAATCAGAATTTTACTCTATATCGTCGCTTAATTCCAGCATACTATTACTATAACATAAATTTGAAAATATTACAACACTTTTTTCAAAATTTTATATTGAATGGTGTTGAGTAAATAAAGGAGCTACGGAATGGGCATCAACTTATTGGCTATGGGAAGCTATCTTCCCGAAAAAATTATGACAAACGACGACTTTGCGGGATTCCTCGATACAAATGATGAATGGATTCGCACGCGTACAGGTATAACTCAGCGTCATATGGCAGGCTGGGAGCCTGTTTGGTATATGGGCAAAAAAGCCGCAGAAAAGGCTATCGAAAAAGCTGGAATCTCCCCTAAGGATATCGGACTTGTTATCGTAAGCACTGTTACAAGTGATTTTGTAACACCAAGCATTGCAAGCCTGCTCCAGTATGAGCTGGGAATTGAAAATGCCGCCGCTTTTGACCTTAACGCCGCTTGCTCGGGATTCGTATTCTCCCTTGATACAGCAAGAAGATTCCTTGAAACTGACGACAGCATAAAATATGCTATTGTAATCTCAACAGAGGCAATTTCACGTATCTGTGATTTCGAGGACAGAGGCTCATGCATACTTTTCGGCGACGGTGCCGCCGCCGCTGTTATTGAAAAAAGTGATAAGCTTTATTCTTCTTTCCTCAATTCTGACGGAAGCGGAGCAAGAAAGCTCTATGCAAGAAATTGTCATCCTGCGCCTATCGTGAAGCAGGAATCGGATTTTGAGGACGGATTTGAAAAGCAGGCTGTCCACAGTCTCTATCAGGACGGCAGAGAGGTTTATAAATTCGCTGTAAAAGCGCTTCCAACAGCTTTCAAAGCCGCCGCTGAGAAAATCGGTATTACAAGTGAGGAAATCGACTGGTTTGTACCTCATCAGGCAAATGTGAGAATTATTGAAACTGCGGCAAAAAATCTGGGAGCGCCAATGGATAAATTCATTGTAACTCTCGACCACCATGGAAATACATCAAGCGCGTCAATTCCCCTTGCCCTTGATGAAGCTATTGAAAAGGGCATTGTGAAAAAAGGACAGAAACTTGCTCTCGTTGGATTCGGTGCAGGTCTTTCCTATGGCAGTGTGATATTGGAGTATTAAGGGAAAACACACGTAAGTAATATGCAAGAATAGTGTAAATTAAATATTTGTTGTAGGGGCTGCCTTTGGCAGTCCGCCGACAAAATCGGAATATATAAGAAATTCTGTAAATTTTTTTATTTCATTACGGACCGCCAAAGGCGGCCCCTACTAATGAGTTTACAAAAAATATATATAGATTAGTGTTGAAAAGAGGAGGAAATAAAATGAAAACAAGAATTACAGAATTATTAGGCTGTCAGTACCCCATTATTCAGGGCGGTATGGCTTGGGTTGCAGAACATACTCTTGCCGCCGCTGTATCAAATGCAGGCGGTATCGGTCTTATTGCAGGAGGTTCAGCTCCTATTGATTATCTCCGTGAGCAGATTCGTCTCTGCAAGGAGAAAACAGATAAGCCTTTCGGTGTTAATATCATGCTCATGAGTCCCAACGCTGAGGACCTTGCACAGCTTTGTATTGATGAAAAAGTTGCTGTTGTAACAACAGGCGCAGGAAATCCGGGAAAATTCATTCCTGCTTGGAAAGAGGCTGGAATCAAGGTAATTCCTGTTATCCCCTCAGTTGCTCTTGCAAAGCGTATGGAGCGTGCAGGTGCTGATGCTGTTGTTGCAGAGGGTACGGAATCAGGCGGTCATATCGGCGAAAATACAACAATGTGCCTTGTTCCGCAGGTTGTAGATGCTCTTGAAATCCCCGTAATTGCCGCAGGCGGTATTGCTGACGGCAGAGGCGTTGCGGCTTCATTTATGCTTGGTGCAGAGGGCGTACAGATTGGCACACGCTTCCTTGCTTCCGAGGAATGTCAGATTCACCCTACATTCAAGGAGCTTGTTGTTAAGGCTAAGGATACCGACAGCGTTGTTACTGGAAGATACACAGGTCACCCTTGCAGAAACATCAAGACAAAGTTTGCAAAAATGCTTGCAAACGGTGAAAAGGACGGCTCACTCACTCCCGAACAGTTTGAGGAGGTTACTCTCGGCTCTCTCCGTAAAGCTGTTCAGGACGGTAATCTTGAGGAAGGCTCTTTCCTCTGCGGTGCTATTGCAGGTATGATTAACGATATCAAGCCTTGTGAAGCTATTGTTAAGGAAATAATGGAACAGGCTGAGAGATTAATTAAGAATTAAGAATTATGAATTAAGAATTGTAAATAAATTCGTAATTATTTGTATGGACGATGCTCATATCGCTCCGTTAAATTGATATAAGGATAGAGATTATTATGAAAGAATATAAGTTTATAAGAATGACATACAGGATGCTAAAAGGCGGATACGTAACTGCAAAAGGGGACGGATACCGTAACCACAGAACAGTAATCAGAGATATGGCTGAACAGGGTTGGCGGTTTGTCGGCAAACTTCCCGTTGAGGTAGGCGGTTATGGTGCAATCGCCAGCTACGACCTTGTATTTGAAATTGATTGTGAAAATTAAAACAATTGCAAGATTTAAAAGCTAACAGCTTGCTTTGCAAAGAAAAGCATTTAAAATGGAGGTAAAATATGGCTACAGCAATTATCACAGGCGCATCACAGGGAATCGGCGCTTGTATTGCAAAAAGACTTGCTAAAGACGGCTTTGATGTCGTTATAAATCATTCACCAAAGGAAAGCAGTAAGGAAAAGGCTCTTGCTGTTGCGGCTGAATGTGAGGCTTTCGGCGTTAAGGCAATATGTATTGCCGCCGATGTTTCACAGTTCGACCAGTGCGAAGCCATGGTGAAGCAGACAAAGGCTGAATTCGGCACAATTGATGTTCTCGTAAACAACGCAGGCATCACAAAGGATACACTCCTTGCACGCATGAAAGAAGAAGATTACGACGCTGTAATCGCTGTAAATCAGAAAAGCGTCTACAATATGTTAAAGCATACCTGCGCTGTAATGATGAAACAGCGTCACGGCAGAATCATCAATATCACCTCTGTTGCAGGTCTTTACGGCAATGCAGGACAGGTGAATTATTCCGCATCAAAGGCGGCTATAATCGGTATGACTAAAACCGTAGCAAAGGAGTTCGGTTCACGCAATATCACTTGTAATGCCGTTGCTCCGGGACTTATCCGCACACCTATGACGGACGTTCTTTCCGATGAGCTTAAAGCAAAAATGCTTTCCGCAATCGCTCTCGGCAGATACGGCGAGCCTGAGGAAGTTGCTTCTGTTGTGTCATTCCTCGCATCTGAGGACGCTTCATATATAACAGGACAGGTAATTGAAATTTCAGGCGGACTTTCAATGTAAATTAAGGCATCTCTAAAAACCGACCTCACAGCGGTTTTTAGCGACGCCCGGCAGAAATATAAAATATAAGAATTGCAGAAAGGAAAATGATAAAATATATGAGCAGACGAGTTGTTATCACAGGTATGGGCGCAATTACTCCCCTCGGCACAGGTGTTGAGAAATTCTGGGAGGGAATTAAGGCAAACAAAATCGGCTTTTCCTATATCGACGCTTTCGATACGGAAAAAACAGGCGTTAAAATTGCAGGTATTGTCCGTGATTTCGATGAAACAGCTTACTACGATGTAAAGGGCTGCTTCGATAAAAAAGAGGCAAAGCGTATGGATACATTCACAAAATACGCTGTCGTTGCGGCTCACGAAGCTATGGTTGACGCAGGTACTGATTTCTCTGATATCGACTGCTACAGAGCGGGCGTTCTTGTGGGTTCGGGTATCGGCGGTATTGACCTCACCCTTTCCGAGTATTCAAAATATCTGGAAAAAGGTCCCGGTCGCGTTTCCGCTTTCTATATCCCTATGATGATAAGTAATATGGCTTCGGGTACTATCGCTATGAAAACAGGCTTCAGAGGCGCTAATTTCGATATCTCCTCAGCTTGTGCAACTGCTACTCACGCTATCGGCGAGGCTTTCCGCAAGATTAAGGACGGCTATCTCGATGTTTGTCTTGCAGGCGGTACAGAAAGTACAAATGTTGAGTTTACTTATGCAGGCTTTGCAAATATGAAGGCTCTCACAAAGGCAGATAATCTCGAAAGAGCGTCAATTCCCTTTGATAAGGAGCGCCACGGCTTTGTACTCAGCGAGGGAAGCGGTGTTCTCGTACTTGAAGAATACGAGCATGCCAAGGCAAGAGGCGCTAAGATATACGCTGAAATCGCAGGCTATGGCGCAACTGATGACGGCTACCATATGACTTCCCCTATGCCTACAGGCGAAGCCGCAGGTATGGGTATGACTCTTGCTATGCAGGAAGCCGGACTTACCCCTGCTGATATCGACTATATCAACGCTCACGGCACTTCTACAGGTCTTAATGACAAGTATGAAACAGCCGCTATAAAGCTTGCTTTCGGTGACGAGGCAAAGAATGTAAAGATAAATTCCACAAAGTCAATGACAGGTCATCTTCTTGGCGCGGCAGGCGCTATTGAAGCTATCGTTGTGGCAAAGTCCATTGACGAGGGAATTATTCACGCAACTGTAGGTTATCAGGTTCCAGACGAGGAATGTGACCTTGATTACTGCGTAAACGGCAATATTAAGCAGGAGATTAATGCCGCACTTTCCAATTCCCTTGGATTCGGCGGTCATAACGGAACACTCTGCTTCAAAAAAGTTAAAGAATAAGGAGTAAGCCTATGTGTAAGATTCTTGATACAGTTGAGCTTGGAACAATTGAAAAGCTTGCAAAGATTGTTAAGGACAACGAGCTTTCGGAAATCACAATTTCAAACGACGACTGCAATATAACTATAAAGGGCAAGAAATGTCCTCCCCCTGCCCCTGTAATGCCTATGGGTATGCCTGTGGCTTCTCCTGCATCTGCTCCCGTACAGACAGCGGAAGCTCCAAAGGCTGAGGCTGTTCCCGAGGGCAATGTGGTAAAATCCCCAATTGTAGGCACTTTCTATCAGGCACCCTCTCCCGATAAGCCGCCTTTTGTAAAGGTTGGCGATACAGTGAAAAAGGGCGATATCATTATGATTATCGAGTCAATGAAGCTTATGAATGAGGTACAGTCCGAGTTTGACGGTACTGTTGAACGTATTCTTGTAACTGACGGTCAGGCTGTTGAGTTCGACCAGCCTATTATGATAATCAAGTAAGGGGGAACAAAATGTCAGATATTTTAATGAATAAAGAGCAGATAATGGAAATTATCCCCCACCGCGACCCGTTTCTCCTTATTGACGAAATCGTTGAAATGGAAGTGGGCGTTAAGGTTAAGGCAAGAAAGTACATCAAAGAGGACGATTTCTGGTTCAAGGGACACTTCCCAAATTATCCTGTAACTCCCGGTGTGCTTATGGTTGAAATGCTTGCTCAGGCAGGTGCTGTATGTATGCTTTCAAAGCCTGAATTCAAGGGCAAAATCGGACTTTTCGGCGGCATTGACAAGGCTAAGTTCCGCAGACAGGTTGTTCCCGGAGATGTTCTCGACCTTGAAGTTGAGATTATCCGCCAGAGAGGACCAATCGGCACAGGTAAGGCTCTTGCTTCCGTAGACGGCGAAAAGGCTGTTTCCTGCGAAATTACCTTTGTTGTTGCAGACGGTGATAAGTAAATAGATTCGGGCATAATACCCGACAATAATGGAGTACAATAAATGTTTAAAAAAATATTGATTGCTAACCGCGGAGAAATTGCGGTACGTATAATCCGCGCCTGCCGTGAGCTTGGTGTGCGCTGTGTTGCTGTGTATTCCACCGCAGACAGAAACGCCCTCCACGCGCAGATTGCCGATGAAGCGATATGTATAGGCCCTCCTGCCACCAAAGACAGCTACCTCAATATGAACGCTGTCATTCAGGCGGCTGTAAACGTAGGCGCAGAGGCTATCCACCCGGGCTTCGGATTCCTTTCCGAAAATGCCGAATTTGCAAGACTTTGCGAGAAAAACGGAATCGTTTTCATCGGTCCGTCATATAAATCTATCGAAATGCTGGGTGATAAGGCGGCGGCTAAGGAGACTATGGCGGCGGCTGGAGTTCCTGTTATCCCGGGCTCAAAGGGCGCTGTAAAGGATATTGCAGATGCTAAGAAAATTGCCGAAAAATGCGGATATCCCGTACTGGTAAAGGCTTCCGCAGGTGGAGGCGGCAGAGGCATACGCCGCGTTGATTCCCCCGATGACCTTGAATCCCAGATTGTTGCCGCACAGCAGGAGGCTCTTGCTTTCTTCGGCGATGATACCGTATATATCGAAAAATTCCTTGTAAATCCCCACCATGTTGAAATTCAGATTATGGCGGACAAAAAGGGAAATACAATCTATCTCGGCGAGCGTGACTGCTCCATGCAGAGGCGCAACCAGAAGATTTTAGAGGAGTGCCCCAGCCCCGTTGTAAGCCCTGAGCTCCGCGAAAAAATGGGCAAGGCGGCTGTAACAGCGGCTAAGGAGTGCGGCTATTACAACGCAGGTACTATTGAATTCCTCGTTGACGAAAACCGCGACTTCTACTTCATGGAAATGAATACGCGTATTCAGGTTGAGCACCCTATAACCGAGGAAGTTACAGGCTTTGACCTTGTAAAAGCGCAGATTGAGGTTGCGGCTGATATGCCCCTCCGCGTTTCACAAGAGGATATCAGACTGACAGGCCATGCTATAGAGTGCCGTATAAACGCTGAAAATCCCGAGCTGAACTTCCGTCCCTCACCTGGTACTATAAACGCTCTTTACGTCCCCGGAGGCCCCGGTATACGCATTGACAGCGCGGTTTATCAGGGATATACAATCACTCCCTACTACGATTCCATGATAAGCAAGCTTATCGTTCACGGCGCTGACAGAGATGAAGCTATCCGCAAGATGAGATGGGCGCTGTCGGAATTTATCGTTGACGGTGTTGATACAAATATTGATTTCCAGCTTGAAATTATAAAACAGCCCGAATTTATCGGCGGAAATTACGATAACGGATTTCTTACAAGATATATGGAATCCCGAAAGTAAGGCGGTGAATACAGATGTTTGAAGATTTTTTTAAGGTTGTAAAGCACCGCTTCAACGGCGGTGAGGAGGAGGAAACCGTCCCCTCATTCAAATGCCCCAGATGTCAGGGTGTTGTGTCTCTTGAACGCTACGAAGACATGATAAGAGTATGTCCAAATTGTAACTATCACGGCAGACTGACCGCAAGGGAGCGTATTGCCGTAACTTTCGACAAGGACAGCTTCGAGGAATTCGACAGCAGTATGATAAGCTGCGACCCCATAAGCTTTCCCGAATATCCCGAAAAACAGGAGGAACTGCGCGAGGCTACAGGGCTTAACGACGCCATTGTAACAGGTACTGCTCTTATAAAGGGACATAAGGCTGTTGTAGGCGTTATGGATTCCAGATACATGATGGCTTCAATGGGAAGCGTTGTAGGCGAAAAAATTGCCCGTGCCTTTGAGTATGCAACAGAGAATAATCTCCCTGTTATAATGTTTACCGCATCAGGCGGCGCACGTATGCAGGAGGGCATAGTATCTCTCATGCAAATGGCTAAGACATCGGGAGCAGTAAAGCTCCACAGCGACAACGGCGGACTTTATATAACAGTCCTCACCGACCCCACAACAGGCGGCGTTACCGCAAGCTTTGCATCTCTGGGCGATATCATCATAGCTGAGCCGAAAATACTCATTGGCTTTGCAGGCAGACGAGTTATAGAAAGCACCATGAAGCAGAGACTTCCCGAGGATTTCCAGCTTGCAGAGTTCATGCAGGAAAAGGGTTTTGTGGATATGATTGTTGAAAGAAAGAAAATGCGTGTTACTCTTGCATCGCTTCTTGCAATGCACACGCAGGAAGAAAAGGAGGTCTGAGCCTTGGAAAACAATAAAACCGCATGGGAGCGCCTTGCTCTTGTTCACACAAAGGGCAGACCGACTGTAAGGGACTATATCCCCCTTATTTTCACAGATTTCCACGAGCTCCACGGCGACCGCTACTACGGCGACGACCACGCAATAATCGGCGGAATTGCCCGTCTTGACGGCAGACCTGTAACAGTAATTGCGCAGGTAAAGGGCAGAGACCTAAACGAGAACAAGGACTGCAATTTTGCAATGCCTCTCCCCGAGGGCTACAGAAAGGCTCTGAGGCTTGCTAAACAGGCTGAGAAGTTCCACAGACCTGTTATATGCTTTATAGATACCCCCGGCGCATACGCAGGCATGGCGGCTGAGGAGCGCGGTCAGGGCGAGGCTATCGCCAAGAATATAGCTGAGTTTATGACATTGCGTACACCTGTTATATCAATCGTTCTCGGCGAGGGCGGAAGCGGCGGTGCTTTGGCTCTCGGTGTGTGCGATGAGCTTGCAATGCTGGAGAATGCACAGTACTCTGTTGTATCTCCCAGAGGCTTTGCAAGTATTCTCTGGAAAGACGCTTCCAGAGAGGAAGAAGCCTGCAATATAATGCAGGTTACAGCCGATGATATGGTACGTCTTGGAGTAGCAGAAACGATTATTGAAGAGCCTCTCGGAGGAGCACATAACGATTTAGACAAAATTTCCGAAAATATTAGAGAATATTTGTCACTCAAAATTGAAGAAAAATGTCAAAAAGATATTGACGAATTGCTAAAAGCAAGGTATACTAAGTACAGGAAGATTGGCGAATTCACAGAATAGCCGATTCTAAAAAATATAAACGGGCTTAATGTCCGAAAAACAAAAATTAGGAGGAAAAAACTATGGTATTTGACAAGGTTAAGGAGCTTATCGTTGATCAGCTCGGAGCAGATGAGGACGCAGTTACATCTGAGGCAAGCATTCAGGACGATCTCGGTGCAGATTCTCTTGATATCGTAGACCTTATCCAGACAATTGAGGATGAGTACGACCTTTCTATTCCCGATGAGGCTGTTGAGAGCATCAAGACAGTAGGCGACATTGTTGCTTATATCGAGAACAACGCAGAGGTTTAATCCAAGCAAGAAAAAAATCCCTTCGGGGATTTTTTTAATGCATAATGCGTAACAATCTCAAGGGAGCGAAATTGCTCCCTTTTTTGCTTATTATAATAAAATGAATTTTCAATATCAGCATAAAAATATAACAGTAAATTTCATACAACATACACAATTTCACCTGTTGGCAATTAGTGAAAAAATAGAAAATAAAAATTATTTTTTATTTTGCAACGTTTTTCCGTTGCAAAATGGCTCATTTCAGCCCATTAGTGAAGGGGGTATGTTTATGGACAACAAAAAAAGGCGGATGAAAAACACCCGCCCTTTGAAAAAATTATGCGTTATGCATCAGCTATTCATTCCCAGCTCAATAGCTCTGAAATTGTTTGCAATAAGCTGTGCCTTTGTGGGAGGTACAACCTTTTCGATACACTTCTTCATTGTATCAAGTGTAAAGATACCTGTCTCTTTCATCAGCTTGCCGAGAAGAATGATATTTGAACCGCCCTTGAGCTCGTTGGAATCTGCAAGCTCTGTGGAGGGAATTGCAAATATCTCGATATCTGTACGTGTGCACTCGCTTTCGATAAGTGTGCTGTCATAGAATACCTTACCGCCTGGCTTTACGTCATTGACAAACTTGTCAAATGAGGGCTGATTCATAGCAATAAGGATATCGGGATTCAGTACAAGAGGTGAACCGATAGGCTCATCTGAAATACATACGGAGCAGTTAGCTGTACCGCCGCGCATTTCAGGGCCGTAAGAGGGAAGCCATGAAAGCTCCTTATTGTCAAGAAGTCCGCAGTATGCAAGGATTTTTCCGGCGAAAAGCACGCCCTGTCCGCCGAAGCCTGCAAGAAGAATTTCTGTAGCTGCCATTATTCATTGCCCTCCTCTGTAGTGTCCTTGTATACTCCAAGGGGATAATAGGGAATCATCTCGTCCTGAAGTCTCTTTATTGCCTCTGTGGGAGTAAGTCCCCAGTTTGTAGGACAAGTTGAGAGAACCTCAACGATAGAGAAGCCCTTCTTTGCCTTCTGTGTCTCGAAAGCCTTTCTGATAGCCTTCTTAGCGTCACGGATATGGGGTACGCTGTCAACAGCAACACGGTGAGCATAAGCAGTACCTGTGAGAGTTGAAAGCATCTCGCATACTCTTACGGGATAGCCTGCAAGCTGTGGGTCACGGCCGAAAGGTGTAGTCTGTGTAACCTGTCCGGGAAGTGTTGTGGGAGCCATCTGTCCGCCTGTCATGCCGTAGATTGTATTGTTGATAAAGATAACAACAATATTCTCGCCTCTTGTAGCAACGTGAACAGTCTCAGCAGTACCGATAGCAGCAAGGTCGCCGTCGCCCTGATATGTAAATACAAACTTATCGGGATTTGTACGCTTAACGCCTGTAGCAACAGCAGGAGCGCGTCCGTGGGGAGCTTCAATCATATCGCATCCGAAATAGTCATAAGCCATAACGGAGCATCCAACGGGGCATACGCCCACTGTATCGCCCTCGATACCCATTTCGTCCATAACCTCAGCAACGAGTCTGTGAACGATACCATGAGTACAGCCTGGGCAGTAATGTGTAGGAACATCAAGGAGTGACTTTGGTCTTTCAAATACAACAGCCATTATTCAGCACCTCCGACTTTTTTGATTTCTGCCAGAATTTCAGCAGGATTGGGAATAACGCCGCCTGTACGTCCGTAGAACTCTACGGGCTTTGAGCAGTTGATAGCAAGCTTGATATCATCAATCATCTGTCCCATGGACATTTCAACGCTGAGAAGCTTCTTAGCGCTCTTAGCCGCCTCGTTAAGCTCTTTTACAGGGAAAGGCCACAGTGTCTTAGGACGGAAAAGTCCAGCCTTTATACCCTGTGCTCTTGCCTCGTTTACAGCGGATTTTACAACTCTTGCAGTTGCGCCGAATGCGCAGAGAAGAATATCGCAGTCCTCTGTGAGATAAAGCTCAGCGTCAGTCTCGTTAGCCTTGATAGTCTCGTATCTTGCAAAACGATCTTCAACGGACTTTTCAAGCTCATCGGGCTTGAGGTAGAGGGAGTTGATGATGTGGTGCTCTCTCTTACCCTTGTGACCGTCAGCAGCCCAGCTGCTCTTGTCTGTGGGATTTGCGCTGATTTCGGGGAATGATACAGGCTCCATCATCTGACCGAGAAGACCGTCAGCAAGAATCATAGCGGGAACACGGTATTCATCAGCCTTATCGAAAGCCTTTACAACCATATCAACCATTTCCTGAACGGAAGCAGGAGCGAATACCATAAGGTGGAAATCGCCGTGGCCGAGAGCCTTTGTAGCCTGCCAGTAGTCAGCCTGTGAGGGCTGGATACCGCCAAGTCCGGGGCCGCCGCGCTGTACGTTGATAATTACAGCAGGAAGGTCAGAACCTGCGATGTATGAGATACCCTCGCTCTTAAGGGAGATTCCGGGAGAAGATGATGATGTCATAGCGCGGACACCTGTGGAAGCCGCACCGAGAACCATATTTATAGCAGCGATTTCGGACTCAGCCTGTAAAAATACGCCGCCTGCCTTATTCATACGCTTAGCCATATAAGCGGCAAGCTCAGTCTGGGGAGTGATAGGGTAGCCGAAGAAGCACTTACAGCCTGCTCTGATAGCGGCCTCAGCAAGAGCTTCATTGCCCTTCATAAGATTTCTTTCCAAAGCTTTAAGCTCCTTTCATTTACTTTTCAATAGTGATTGCACAATCGGGGCACATCATAGCGCACATAGCACAGCCGATGCAAGCCTCCTGATCGGTACATACAGCGTAGAAATAGCCCTTCTTGTTACGCTTTTCTTTCTGAAGCTCAACAATTTTCTTGGGGCAGGCAGCGGCACAGAGACCACAGCCCTTACAGCGTTCTGTAATAACAGTCATTTTTGCCAATTTTTACACCACACTTTCATATACAGTTTTGGTTTATATTTCCCACAGAGGCTTTACAAAAACCTTTATGGGGAGTATATCGGAAGTTTCGGGGGATTCGCACAAATCCTCGGGGCAGGTTGTAAAGGCAAGGGGAAGTCCCGTTTTAGCCGCTACCTCGTCTGCAAAATCCTTGGATTCAGCAATTATCTCCGCTGTAGTCTCACAGCCGAGATTGGTATTATTTACAACAGCGGTATGCTTCATACGTGAAGCTGTTTCAATCTCATACATAAGGGAAACGGCTTCATCGGCAGTTTCGGTGAGATTTCTCCGCTGATTTATAACATAGAGCATATCAAGCTCATCGCCGTAGTTATTGAGTGCCTGCGCGTGTCTGCCGAGAGCAAAAGCGCCTGCGTCATCGCCGCCAACGTCGATAATAAGGCATCCGTCGCCTGCGGCAAGCTGCTCGATATCGAACTGCACCGAGGGGACATCAAGGTTTGTATTGGCGAAATCGGGGGCAATAAGCTTTATATCGTTTTCCTCAAACAGCTTTTTGAAATCGGCTGTACGGAAATAGGGATTGACAAGGTCAAGGTCTACAACGGTAACGGATTTCCATATTTTTGCGGCATTAAGCGCAAGATTTACGGACAGATTTGTTTTACCGCAGCCGTAATGACCGGTGATAACAGTAATTCTTTTCATACTTTACCTCGCAAAATTGTTCTGCACTTTTAATTATATCACTTTTCACGCTGAATTGCAATAATTTTGAATTAGTACGTGCTAACGCCATTCCGTAAAAATAAGCATGGCGCGGCGTGTCTCTCAGAATTTAAAAATGAATTTCGTTCCGAAATTGCGGACTGCCAAAGGCAGCCCCTACACAAAACAACGTAGAATAGCCGTTTTGTAGGAGCACGGCGTGGCGTGTCCATTATGCAATACACCTTTTTCTACAGACTGAGGCGGATAATATCCGCCCCTACATACTAACAGGGCGCTCCCGAAAGAACGCCCCGTCAATCAATTATTTTTTCTTTTTCTTGTTTTTGTTCTGATTATTCTTGTTATTGTTATTTTTCTGGCTGTTGTTTTTGTTTTTGTTGTTGTTATTCTGCTTCTTTTCCTTTTTGCTGTCGGAATTCTCACCGTAAAGCTCCTCAGCAAGTCCCTTGGAGTTCTTCTTCTCGGGCTTATTCTCGGCTGCTTCCATCTCCTCATCTTCGTCCTCGAATTCCTCATCCTCTGAAGATGTAAACTCAACCTCTGCTACAGCACCCTTGGATTTGATAATCTTCACGGGCTTTTTTTCCTCGACAGCAGGCTCAGGAATGGTATAGATACCCTTTTTCCAGTTTGCCTTTGCCTCTGCCTTGTTGAGAAGTGCGGGATTGTTCTTTCTGTCGAAGTACCACAGTGCAATAACAGCGGCGATTCCGAGTATAAGCAGGAGAACACCTGCCTTGAATCCGGGAGGCGCATAAGTCATCTCGATTGTATGAGTACCGGGTTCAAGTCTGAGACCAAGCATAGCGTTGAGTATACATACGCTGCCGAGCTTGTTATTAGTATTGTTTACAGCCAGATTCATACCGTCCTCTGTAATAACTTCCTCAAACTGCTGGTCAACCTTTTTGCCGTCAACCTTGATAGTCCAGCCGGGTTCATAGGGGATTGATGTATAGAGAATCTGTCCGTCCTTAGCATTTACCTCACCTACAATACGGTTTTCCTTAGTCTTGTCCATATTAAGCACAAGGGGTGATTCCTTAAGCTTCTGGATATCCTCGTGGAAAAGGTCGTAGTCGAAGTAGTAGAACTGGTAGTCCTTAATCATAATGAACTCGTTTGCACCTGTCTTATCCTGCTGGATAATTGTCATACGGAGCTCAATTTCTGTACCTACAGGGAATGAACCGAGATTGATGATACAGTTGTCGTAGCCGTCGAAGTAAGAACCAAGACCTGTGAAATCCTCGAATTCGCCTGTCTCCTCATTCTTTGTTGTGGAAAGCCAGAGGTTGCACTGTTTCTGGTTGTCAGATTTGAGGTAGATATAGAGGTTGTCCTCGCTCTGTGAAGTGAAATGAACTCTTACAGTGGGGTCAACCGCATTGGGCAGAGCGTCATAGCAGAACTGACCGTTGTAGTCTCTTACAGTACACTCGTTAAGCTCAACATCGTTTACGGGGTCAAACTGTAAACGGTAGAAATAAGGTCTGGGCTCAAGAGTTGTATAATCAGGTGTATTTCCTGTCATTGAGCTGAGGAAGTTGTTCATGCTGTTGAAAGGATTGTCGTTTCCGAGATAGCTGAGACGGAGAATATCATCGTCAGCCATGAAACCGATAGGCAGAGCGTCGGGGTTCTCGTAGATTTCAAGCTCCTGATCATTTCCGCCCTCTTTGGTAATAGTTGATGTGCCAACCTTGTTGTAGTGGGGGCTGAGAAGTGTTCTTATATCTGTTTCGGGATTGAACTGTGAGGGGTCATGAATAACGTACTTGATGCCGAGAAGTGAATCGGCAAGAGGAGTATTACCGTCATATCTTGACTCGTAGCTCTTTGTTGTGTATCCCAGTGTTTCAAGGAAAGTGAGGATTCTCGCATTCATTACAGAGCTTGAATGTGAAACACCCTTTAATCCGTAAGCCTGGTTATCATTTACGTTTCTGAAATATGTCTTTTCCGCACGATAGAAGCCGTCGTCAATTGCCTCTAAATCCTCCATAATGTCGGGAGCGGACATGATTTCGCTGTAGGAATCCCTTGAAGAATAATAAACCTCCTGGTCTATCTTGTAGATAGTGTCGAAGATGTTATATCCTGCCTCGAAGAATACAAGGCCTGCAAGGAACACAGAAATTACAATACGTCCCTTTTCGGATTTTGTATGGCTTATGAGATATGCGAATGTGAGATAAATCGCAGAAAGGATAACACCGAAAACAAGTGTTCCGAGGAAGAGATGCTCCACGGATTCGCCGTTGATTGTTACAGTCTCCTTATAGGGATTGATTGCAACATATTTGTAATCGGTTTCGTTGTAATTGAAGGTTTCCTTCAGCGCCTCAAAGACAAATGAGAGAAGTGCGATTCCTCCGAATACGCCCATAGGAGCTTTAATGCTCATCTTGTAGCCGTCAAGCTTGGAGAATGTCTCCGCTGCCATTGATACAAGTATAAAGGATATGAGGAAGCTGTAACGGTAAGGGAGCCAGTTGGGGTCCTGTCCGCCGTGCCACATCATATTAAGGGGCTTAATCCACATGCTGAAAAACATTACAAACAGCAGCAGACCGTGTCCGATTTTACGGTTTATTGTAATCTTCTTATTGAAGAAATAGAGCACAGAAAGAACGAATGAAAGCACACCGCAGTAAATCTCGGGTCTGCCGTACATTCTTGTACCCTCGTCCACGTTTACGGAGTAGTACTGGTTGGGGAACAGCGTAGGAAGAAGCTCAATGGGATTGAACATTGTCTTCATGCTGTAGTCAGGCTCGGAGAAGTCAAACTTACCAAGAGCCAGAGCGTTGTATATCGGCACAATCATGATATAACTGCACATAAGCGCAACACCCGTTGCAAGAACCATTCTTCCGCATACAAAGGCGTAATCGCCGATACCCTTGAACTTTCTCTTTGCACCGAAGAAAAGGTAGTACACGAAGTAGAGAGCAACAAATATTGCCACCATGAAGCCGATGTAGAAGTTTGCTATAAACATTATAGCAAGGGGAATGATATAATTTATCTTTCTGCCGTCGTCGATGAGATACTCAACGCCGAGGATTATAAGCGGCAGGAAAATAGGTCCGTCAATCCACATGGGGTCGATAAGCTGAATTGAAACGTAAGCCATAAGCGCATACATGGTTGAGAATATCACCGACTGTAAAGGCTTTACGTTTTTGGAGTTCTGAGCATATGCACAGAATGCCACACCACATGCGCCCACTTTGCAAATCTGCATTATCATCAATGCTTCGATAATGAGACTTCGGGGCATCAGTATGACTATAAAGGTAAAGGGACTGGCAAGATAGTAGCCGATAACTCCCTGATAGCCGCCTGAAAGATTTCGTGCCCAGCTGTAGAGGACGCTTTCGCCCTCCCAGAAGCAGCGGCGGATATTTTCGAAATAGTAGACGTACTGACCGTTAAGGTCGAGTGTCAGTACAGAACGCTCTCCGAAGGGATAAACTCCGAAGATAACGTAAGCGATGAATGTCAGCAGAGCCGGAATCAAGAAAGCGGCAATATAGTAAAGCGGCTTGAACTTGACATAGCGTGCAGGCTCATAAGCACACGCATAATCAGGCTTTTTGCTGGCGGAAGTTGTTTTTATCAATGTTGTTCCTCCTTTTTGGGATATGGTAAATTATTGGTGCAGCAATAAAAAGCCATAATTCCCTATCATATTATCCTCTTAATTATACTATAAAACGGGGATTTTTTCAAGGGTATTCGATATTTTTCGATTAAATGCACAACCTGTACAATGATATAGCGAATAATACAGCAATTTAACCAAAATTTCTGTTTATTATCTTTGTCTGATGACATTTCACAAATTCATATTGAAATCTCAATAGATATATGTTATAATATAGGTGAAATATAGAGCTTTAAGGTGAAAGGGGTGATTCTTTTGGATTACACAATCAGCATAACGAACAAATGCAATCTGAAATGCAGTTACTGCTATGAAAGGCACCTGAATACAGAATACGGAAATATAAACGAAGAAACAAAGGTAAAAATTGCAGATTTCATAAATCGTCAGGGCGACGCAGGTATCGTTTATCTTTTCGGCGGAGAACCCCTGCTTTATAAGGACATTGTAAAGTATTACTGCGAAAACGTCAAAGCGAAGAAATTTGTAATCACAACAAACGGAACGCTTCTTGACGAAGAATTCGTAAAGTGGTGTGTTGAGAGAAAAGTTATTATAAATATGTCCCATGACGGCATAAAATGCACTGAACGGGGCGTTGATACAGCAATTCTTGACGCAAATCTGAAAATGCTGCTGAAATATCAGCCTGAAACTCTTGTACAGCTTGTGTATACGGAAGAAACACTCCCTGAGCTTTACAATAATGTATTATATCTGAAAAATCTCGGAGTAAAAAAGGTATCAGCGGCAATGGACGCATTCCTTAATCCCGAAAATCCCGACAGCTTCGGCGATATTTTACGGGAGCAGTGGCGTAAAATTGCTGAAATCGAAGATTTATATATGTACGAGCTTGCTGTAAAAAAGAAAAACATCAAGGAAAATATACGGGGCATCTGCGAAATCTGCAAAAAGAAAGTGTTCATAAACTGGGACGGAAACTTTTATCCCTGTGTGCAGTTTCAGAACATAGCCGAATATCGCTGCGGAGATATTTTTGTTGGTATCAAAGCGGAAGAAGCAAGAAAAGCGCATCCCGATTATTCAATGGTATCGGAGAGATGCAATGGCTGTGAAATATTGAATTACTGCCATAATTCCTGCGCTTGCAGAAAAATGGCAACAACAGGCACGGTAAGAGATATTTCAGAAGCAGCCTGCATGGAAGAACAAGTGCATATTCTTACTGCACTTGAAATAATATCTAAAGAAAACGGAGGTAAGGAATCATGAGAAAATTCACAAAAGAGATAACAGCGCTTCTGGCTGCGGCGACTGTCAGTGCATCTGCCGGTGCAATTACAGCGTCATCGGAAGAAATCGAAGCAACTGTAGGTGATATAGTTGCTCCTACAGAAGAATATCCGGCTGTAGACGGCGGTATGATGCCTCCCGACGACTACATTGAACAGCCAGACACCACAGCAATTGCGGGCACATACACTACCACAACCACTACAACGACAACCACAATTCCGCCCCTTATGGGCACTTATACCACAAGCAAAGCTACAACAACGGTAACAACAACAGAGAATTTAACCACAACTACCCTTGTCGGCACTTATACTACATGCACAACAACGACAACTATACCGCCAACAGCAGGAGTTGACATGCCTTCTGATGACGACATTGAATTAACAATAGGCGATATGATGCCCCCTGATGACTACATTGAGCCGCCGACGGAGGAAGAACTTCCGCCAACAGCAGGAGTTCCAATGCCCCCTGACAGCTATATCGAAACAACCACAACGACAACTGAAGAAATTCCTCCGATTATGGGAGGATTTCCCCTGCCCGACCCAGACGGAGATATAAACCTTGATGGAAAGTTCGGTATTGCAGATGTAGTTACAATTCAGAAATGGATGCTTGGCAAAAAGGATGTTGAAATTAAATACTGGGAAAATGCCGATTTATACAAAGACGGCAAGCTTGATGTATTTGATGTTTGTCTGATGAGAGAAAAGCTGATAAAAGATAACTTTATTGATAAGAAAAATACTTTTCTTGAATTTCAGATAACCGAGAATGTAGAGAACGTGGATTTTTCGCAGTATAACAGAATCTACGGCTTAATGGGTGGAAAAGAATACTATGGCAAGGGATATTCAGCTGTCAAGGACGAGGACGGAAACGAAGTAAAGCCCGAGCATTATGTTATGTATACAATTACAGCTTATCCCGACTATGCTGACGGCGGACAGTATATAACAAAAATTGAAATTACCGATCCGAATGTAATGGTACACGGTCTTACTGTTAAATCCTCATTTGAGGATTTTGAAGCAGTATTCAAGGCAATGGGCTATGAAACATCTGTAACTGAACATGGCAGATATGTGCAGTATAATGCAAAAAACAAAGACGGAATATCCTACACTATCCATATATCAAACGAAGTTATAAAATTGACAATACAGGCAGAAGTAACAAATCGGGACAATATTCAGTATTAAAATTGTATAACTATATATTGCAATTCTGTGTAGTACGTTGTAACATCTTAAACTTTACTTTTTTATTATAATAAATACAAAAGGGTAATTTATCACCAAAGAGGAACACCTACGGGGCAAAAGGGAGGGAAAAACAAAACTGATACAAAAGTCGGCATTTCCCTCCCTTTTTCCCCTACGGTTTTCCTCTCTGGACTCTCTTTTCCCTTTCCCCTTTTTCCCTCCCTTTGCCGACTTTTGACGAGGGGGATTGTTGTATAAGAAAAAGGAAAGTCTTTTCATGCGTGTCAAGTGGTCTTTTCAAATGTTGTTTATTCAATTCTTCTATCTATTAAATTTCTGTTTCTATTAAATATAAAGTTTTAGGTAGTAACGGCGTATCTTCGGGTGCGCCGTTTTTGCTTCAACCAAAAAGAAACGAGCCCTTGGAGTAGGGGCTCGTTTCTTGTAAGGAGGTGGAGTATATGTTTGCAGGGAACCTCTAAAAAACTCCCTCACGGCGAACTTTCTATGAAATTTCGCTCGTGTTCCGGTTTTTAGAGAACCCCTGTAGAAAATATCATAATAATAGATTCTGTCAGGCTTCGGAGGATATCTCCGAAGCCGCTTTATTGTCATACAGGCTGTCGGATAAAAAATGTCAATCGTGATGTCTCAATAAAATGTCTGAACAAGATGTCGTACAAAGATGTCACAATAGAATGTCATACAAGGCTGTCGATATAGAACTTAACCTGTTATCAGGACTGTTCGCTTATGAGGATAGATACGCGGTTCTGGATTGTCTCTGCTGTTGCTTCGGCTGACTTGTCGCCCTTGAAGTATGCTTCTACTTCCTCGTTGATTATGCTGTCAATATCATCATCGTAGTAATATGCACCGGGCTTTACATTGCTTATATATTCCTCAAGGAAGTCTCTTTCTTCCTGTGTAAGAGGCTTTACTATTATTTCCTTGCCGCCGATATAGTAAGTGTTGTCATATTCGTGTTTTACACCGTCTGCGTCAGTGTAATACGGTTTTTCCATTGATTCATCAAGCTTTTTGGTAAATGCAGACTTGGTAGCAGGAATATAAAACATATGTTCCTTAGTCTGAGTTTCCTCACTGAACGATTTCGCGATGAAGTCCCAGCACGCTTCCTTGCAGTCAGAAGTTTCAAGAATTGCATATGACATTGAAGCGAATATTCTTGCACCTGTTCCGTTAGCAGTGGGATTTCCTACAAGAGTAATTTCATCGCCGAACTGAGCATGTTTCGCACGGGCATATTCACTGAAATCAGACATATACACTTCGGTGAGAAGTGCCTTATCGTTGAGAAGCGCAACCTCTGACTCCTCATAATATTTGTTCCATTCCTCACTTGTTGCATTCTCCCAGTCAATTTCATCTCCCTCGCCGGGATTATCGAACTGATTGCAGAATTCCAGAACCTTTATAAAGTCGGGAGAATTGAAATTACAGGTAGCTTCATCGTAATTGATGAAATCGCTGTTTCCGTAAAGGAGTCTGCCAAACATATCCTGTTTTGAGTTGCCCATTGCAAATGGCTTCATTCCCTCGGGAAGATTGTTGCAGGTCTCGATAAATTCGTCAATAGTCCAGTTCTCCTTGTCGCAGAACTTTGTCTTACATGCAAGAGTGTTGATGTAGAACGAAGGAGCTAAAGTAGTAAGCTTTCCTTCAAATTCGCCTACTGCAAGAGCTGCGGGAACAAAATCATCTCTTGAAAGGGTTTCTTCACTGTCAAGGAACTGGTAAAGATCAACAAGAGCACCCTTTCTTGAAAGGTTGCTGAAAAGTGATGTAGAGCCGGACATACAGATAATGTCAACGTCTTTTCCTGTAGCGATATCCTGTTTCAGCTGCTTAGAGGGAGAATTCAATTGCTTTTCGTTTTCTTCGTCCCATTCATAGTATTGGTTATAATCCTCAAGCTTTATACGATATTCGCTGTTTGTCTTGTTGAATTCCTTTACACTTTCAAGAGTTTCCTGGTCACTGTACTCAACAACCATGTTGATAATCTTTACGTTTTCAATCTCGGAAGCGTCACGCTTTGTAAGGCGATAGAGATTAACAGAGCCGTCTGTATAATTGCGCTCAACAATAATAAATTCACCATTATCAACAGGAAGCACGCTTGTAACATAATCGCCTGAAATGTCGGAATCCACCCAGTTGATAATCTCGTCAAGTGTTCCGTCTTCCTTTAAGCCGTAAAGTAATGTTGAGGTTGAAAGGTATAAGGTATAATCGCCTGAACCTGTCATAATAAAATTGAAATAGGAAATACTATCGTCAAATGTGACAACATCAGGAGAAATCGACATTGTTGCAGCGTCAAATTTTTTCAGTACCTCTTTGCCATCTTGGTTGGATGTAAATACAAAATTGCCGTTTGTATCTGTTCCGCGAGTGAAAATATAATCCTCCTCGTCGAAATCAAGTGGCTCTGAAATATTACCCTGATTGTCAACAGTTACATATATCATCTTCTCAGAACCGTTGATAGAGATAACAGTGTTTTCACCTATGGAGAAGCTTTCACCGAGATAAACATTGCCATTGGGGTTATATTCATTATCAGCGTATTTTTCAAGTCCCTTTATTTCGTTTTTAGAAACAACAGCGCCTGTAGCGTCAATTTCGTAAATAAAATGACTGACAGTTGCCGCCGCCTCCATTGCCTCGTAATCAAAGTTTTCGTAATCAAAGTCGGGGTCTTCATAATCAGGCAATTCAAAATCACCGTAATCTGTGAATGAAACTATAGCAAAGATTCTTCCGCTTGGAGTAACTGAAAATCTTGCATTTGGAGAGCTGTTTTCAACGTTGCCGTAATCAAGTGTTATTTCCTCAAAGGTAAGAAATTCAAAATCTGTAATATAAGTCTTGGGGATATACTGACCGCCGGTTGTATCAAAACCCAAAGCAATGATTTTACCTGTATCGCCGATAGGAATAAGCGAGTTTGCTTCCTTAAAAGGAAGCTCTGCTTCAAGCTCAATAGCCTTATAGGATTTCTCCATTATTTCCTGTACCTGCGCGGAGTTATTTTCTTTATTGCTGTCTTTTTCTTTTTCACTGCATGATACAGCTGAAATCATGCATGTTAATGCCATAGCGCCTGCAAGTACTCTTTTTAATTTGTTCATTTTAATTTTCTCCTTAAAAATAAATATATTGGTTTCAGTCTGTCGAAAAAGTCATAATAAAAGAATTTATTCAGGGGGGGGACGCTCTCTCTTACAGAGCGCTTGAACGCTACGCAGGGCTTTGCCCTGCACCCACCAGAGACTCCGTCTCTGGACTCTGCTAAAGGGTTTCACCCTTTAGAATCCCTTTTTATATAGCTTTTTGACAATTTCATTAGTATGTCATTCCTTGAATTGTTTGGAGTTTTTCTGCTGTTCCTTTTGTTCTTTTTTCTGTTCCCTTAATATACTCCGTCTGTAGAGGACTTTTGTTACACTATCCCCTAAATTTGATGTCACTTTTTTTCTCAGTCTGCCTCCTGCACGCCAACCAAGGACGATAAGGAACAATAATGTCAGTATCGGAATGATGTATGTCAGCCTGCGGAAGTAGTATACTCCTGCAAGTCTGAATTCTGTTATACGGGAAGCATTTTCCCAGTAGGGATATACCATAGGCTTATCAGATATGGCATATTCCGACAGCTTTTTGTACTTCTTCGCAAGCTTTGAGGGTTCAAATCGCTCCGTATTATTCACAAGAACGCTTGAATAGCTGTAGCCTCCGCTGAAATATTCGTTAAGAGCATTGTATGCGAAATTTTCTACGGGATTGGGAACAATACATTCATAGCAGGTGATTTTTTTCAGAGGATTTTCTTCCTCCTCCTGCATTCCGCCGCTGATAAGCGCCAGACCGTCATAGGAGATATATACGCGGGAAAAATCCCCTGCTGTCTTTTTCTCCTGCTTTGTCTGAGGAAGCTGTATTACTCCCGATATATAGAACTTCACACCGTTAATGTAGATATTCATTCCCGAAATATCCTCAGATCCGTAAAGCTCCCATGCAAGATTCCGGTCAATAACTGCGCCGTCCTGCATTATATCCTCATCGGAAAAGAACGCACCGTCAAGAAGCTTGAAATCACGGAACATGAAGAAATCTCCGCCCACTGCTGTAACCATAGCCTCAGAGCGCCCTGTTATGTCACATCGTATGGACATCTGCCCTGCTTCTGCGCTGTAGGCTTCGGGAATCAGCTTTTGTCCGTTTTCGGCAACAATTCCCACGTTTTTCAGCTTATCCGTAAGAGTTTGTTTCACAAAAGGCACTGTATCGGTATTGAATTCTGCATCTTCGGTAAAGAAACAGCTTAGCTGAGTATGTCCGCCCTCGGAATCCCAGCGCTGTGCGGCGTAGTTGCCGCTCTGGGAATGAGCTGAGGAGCTTCCCACGGCGGTGAGAATTCCACACGCGCCTATGGATACCACATTAGCGGCTGCAAGGGCGGCAATTAAAACCTTTTTGATTTTCATCAGCCCACCGCCTTATTCATCTTTCATACGAACCTGGTCTCCGGGAGCAACCGGCTTGCTTGCGGCGATAATTACGTAATCGCCATAGTTTATACTGCCGCTTACGGCGCTGGACATTTCATCTGATGCAATAACCTCAACGGGCACGCGCTGTGCATAGTAACGGTTGCCAAGAGGTGAGCTCTTTGACTGAACTGTAAGCACGAATGAACCCTTGTTATCGCTGTATACCGAGCTCTTGGGAACTATAGTTTCATAGTTTCCGCTTCCGCAGGGAATTGAAAGGTCAAGGTTTGTATTTGATTCAACATCACCTGTTACAGTGAAAACAAGTATACGATTCTTGGAATTGGGAGTTGTATCGTTCTTGATATTTGTGAGGACTGCTTCAACATTTCCGCTCCAGTTGTTGAGAACCTCAGCGGCAACGCCTTTTTTGATTTTCTTTGTCTTTTCGCCCTCGACAACAATTTCAACTGTATAGCCCTCGGAGGAAATATCAATTGTGATAATTTCCATATCGGGAATTGTTTCGTCTCCTGCCTTGGCATTTACAGAGCTTACAACACCGCTGTATTTTGAGATAATCTCAGTTGTTTCGTTTTCCTTTTTAAGCTTTTCAACCTTTTCCTTTGCCTTATCGATATTCTTTTTCATAGCGGCAAGGTCAAGACTTTCAAGCTTATCCTGATTTGCGTTGTCTTTCTGAGTTTTGTCAAGCTGTGCGATAAGGTCCTCAAGAGCGCGCTGTTTAGACTTTACGTCCTCATTGAGCATTTCAAGAGTCATTCCCTCACCGCTCATGCCTGATTCGTAATCCTCAATAAGTGATGTATAGTATTCGATATTGCTTTCTGCCTCTGCAAGCTGTGAGGAATATTCGCTTCTCAACTCGGATTTTTTTGTTTCATAAGCGTCGGAAGCGGCATTTCTTGCAGTTTCAGCTTCTTCCATAGCTGTTTTTGCGGCTGAAATTTCCTCGGGAGAAACAGCGGCAGGAGCAGCATCTGTGAATTCTTCCTCTGTTTCATCCTCTTCGGAAGCGCCGAATATTGCAGTATATACCGCAAGCTTTTCCTGATATATCTTTTCAGCGTCCTCCGCGTCAGATTTAAGGCTTATAAGCTCTCCCGAATACTCAGCAGGAGCGCTCATATAATCGTCCATATCAATGGCGGAGATTATAGCGGTAAGCTTTGTCTGGAGCTTTGTGTAGTAGTTAAGCTGAGATTTGTTTTCTCTGTAAGAATCCTTTTCAGCCTGAATATTTCCCTGATTTGCGGCGGCATCATCTCTTTTTCTGATAGCCTCTGCCAAATCCTCACGGGCATTCTTTATAGCCTGATTTTCAGCAGTATAATCAGCTCCGGGAGCAAGAAGTGCCTTGTTGTATTCAAGTTCAAGAGCTTCAAGAGCTTCTACAGCGGCATTGAGTGCCTCACTTTCGCCTGTGCCTACAGTCATGAGCACATCGCCCTTTTCGACCTCCTGACCAGTTTTAACCATAATTGTGTCAATGACCTTGTTTCCGTCAACTGTTACGCCATAGCTCTGGTTTGACATAACCATACCGTTTCCGCGGATTCTTTCTGTAAGCTTTCCACTGGTAGCACGCTCTGTTGTAATCTGGGAAAGGGACTTGTTCATAATTGTATTTGAGAAAAATGTAAGTACAAGAAGTCCTGCAAGGAATATGATAAGTATGGTTTTGATAATCTCGCGTTTTCTGCGGGGGTCGTAATCCTCCTTATCGCCCTTTATATCCTTGGGGTCTTTGATTTCTTTTACATCAGCCATATTAACTGTATCCTTTCGTTAATTCTTTATAGAACATCTGAATTTTGTTCTGAATTGCAGGCGGATTATATCCGTCCCAATCTGTAAAAAGTATTGTTTCAATGCGGACTGCCAAAGGCAGCCCCTACATATTAAGGGAATATCTAAAATTACCGCACAAAATAATTCTTAATTAGCTTAGCCTTTTATACCGCCTGAATAGGTGATACCTTCTATGAGATAATCCTCGCCATAGAGGAACATGAGTATTGTCGGCACCATATATACCGTGCCTACCGCAAAGGCAAGTCCGATATCTCCCGTATTTATCTGTGAGAGGAATACGGACAGTGGGTGCATTGCGCTGTCTTTCATAAGTACGAGAGGCTGTTCAACCATGTTCCAGTAGTCAATGAATACAAGCATTGCAATTGATACAATTGCGCCTTTGCACAGCGGCATATGTATCTTTGTAAGTATCTGAAATTCGTTTGCACCATCAAGCTTTGCTGCCTCAACGTAAGAGACAGGGATTCGCCGCATTACCTTGCTAAGCAGGAAAACGCTGAACGGTGAGAATATTCCCGGCAGGATTATCGCCCACCTTGTATCAAGAATGTTGAACTTTTCCGCAACAAGAAAGTTTGGTACAAGTGTTACCTGATAGGGCATTATCATAAGTATGATATAGGCAAAGAATATGATACTCTTGAATTTGTTGGGATATCTTGAAAATCCGTATGAAGTGATTATTGCAAGTATCATCTGGAATACCGTTATTGGAACTGTCAGCGCAACTGAATTCCAGAATTTCAGCAGATAATCGGGATTTTTCAGCAGTACGTCTCTGTACTGGTCGAATGTCACCTTATCGGGGATAAATTTCAGATTGAGATTTTCCGATATATACGTCTTTTTATCTTCTGTCATATTTTCCAGCATAACACCGTAGTTTGCGGAAATTTCCGACGATGTCATAAAGGAATTGGCAATTGTCAGGACTGTGGGCATTACGAACATCAGCGCCGCAACAAATGCGAATATCATAACGGCAATGTTCAGAAACTTTTCTTTTCTTTTTATATTCATTATTCCACATCCTTCCCGAAATAGTCTTCTACAGCAAGGAGTATGGCAATAATAACTATCATTACAAGTGAGAACAGCACAGCCGCCGCTGAAAGCTTCTGGTAATCAAGGCTGTTAAATGTGTTGTTCATGAAGTGCTGGAGCATATAAAGCTCATAGGGGTAATCGCCTGTAAGGAGATACACCTCGCGGAATATCTTGAATGAGTTTATAAGGGAAAGTATCAGCACAAAGAGAATAGTGGGTGAAAGATACCTTAATTTAATATGTACAAACTGATACCAGCCGCTTGCGCCCTCCAGCTTTGCAACCTCGATGATATCACGGGGAATTCCTGCAAGGGCTGACATGAACAGTATCATATTATATCCCATATTCTTCCACAGGAACATGACAATTATGACTACTTGTCCGTATGAGGATTTCAGCCAGTCGATTGAGTTTCCGCCGAACATCTCAATTATCTGATTCAGCGTGCCGTTGTTGTGGAAAAGTACCTGCCACACAAGTACAACCGACGCTGTGGGAACCATAAGGGGACTGAGGAAAAATGTCCGCACCAGACTTTTTCCCGGGATATTCCTTTCAAGAAGTACAGCAAACCACAGTGAGAGAATCACCGCAAGGGGTACGGCTATACAAGAAAATGTTACTGTATTTGCTGTAGCTTTTTTAAATGCCACCGTCTCAATAAGTTTTTTATAGTTTTCAATTCCCACAAAATCGTGCATAATGGGATTGTTGATTACAGAATAATAGACAACTATTCCGAATGGTATAAGAAAGAATATCAGTACACCGATAAGGCTTGGCATTACACATATATTACTAAATATTTTTTCTCCCCGCCGACCGCACTGGTCTTTGCGCTTTTTCAAAAACAACATCTCCTTTTTTCTGTTTGAATCTTTTTATAATTTTGCCCTCTATATAATAAGTGTTTTAAAAACGCCAAAAAAACGAAGTTTTTAGAAATTTTTTTATTTTAACAAAAACAAGCCGTTTTTTCGGTCTGTTTTCAAATCTTTAAACTGCCATTTTTCAAAATGTCTGACAAGCGATTTTCGGCTGTTCTAAGGGAAATTTTTAGCATCTTCCTAAATTGTTCCAGTGGATTTTTCAGGCAAAAAGAAATTAGATTGTAAAAAAATAATACTAAAAATATTCATCATATTTTGTAACCCTAAGTTTACAAATTATGAAATCTTTTTCGTAAAACCGTACTAAATATAATAATACAGTTGCTACGACATTATGATATCACATTAAAGCATATTTGTCAATAGTTTTTTAAAAAAACACTTCACAAACAAAGATAAAATTTTCTTTATCACTATGTAAAAATTATACAACTCATGTTTTAAAAAAGTCGGATATAAATCTTAAAATTTTCTTATGAATAATTATTTTTAAACATACTGCAAAACTATTTCCTGTAACAAATACAATTTGTGCATATCGCCAAAATTTTAAAACCTACTTGACATTCCTATGCTATTATGGTATAATAAATATCGTTGAAAAAACACAGAATGCGGGTGTAGTTCAATGGTAGAATTCCAGCCTTCCAAGCTGGTTACGTGGGTTCGATTCCCATCACCCGCTCCATTCAAAAGCAGCCTTGGCTGCTGATTTTATCTATGCGCCTTTAACTCAGCTGGATAGAGTAACTGCCTTCTAAGCAGTAAGCCGCTGGTTCGAATCCAGCAAGGCGCGCTATATATGGTGGGTGTAGCTTAGCTGGTTAAAGCGTCGGATTGTGGTCCCGAAGATCGTGGGTTCGAATCCCATCTCCCACCCTCAGCACGAAGTTCGTGCAAACAGATCACGCTTCAGTATTACTGAGGCGTATTTTTTTATCCGCGCATAGAAATTTTAAAAAAACATATAGCACATCAGGCACTTTCGAGAAATCGGAAGTGCTTTTTTCGTTATTTTCCTACATTTTTCCTACACCCTATTTCAGACCTTGACTAATTAAACGCAAATTGATATAATAAAATAAAAGAAAAGGAGGGATTGCCATTGTCGGACAAAAGAGAATTATTGTCTGTTTTGCTTTCTGAAAAGTGCAGAAAACTCAAAGGAAGTATATATAACAGAATGCAGGTGGATTTTGCATACAACTCAAATCACATCGAGGGCAGCAGACTTACCCACGACCAGACCAGATATATTTATGAAACTCATACTATTGACGGTGTCGTTCCTGTAAATGATGTATTTGAGGCGGCAAATCATTTCAGATGTTTTGATTTTATCCTTGATACTATAAATGAGCCGATAACTGAGGACTATATCAAACAGCTGCATCGTATGCTGAAAAATGGTATTATGCAGGATGATGAGGATTATGCCGTTGTAGGCGATTACAAGAAATATCCAAATGAAGTCGGAACGATAAAAACTGCTTCACCGGAAGATGTTTCGGTTCTTGTACAAAAACTTCTCCGCAGATACGATAATACGCCTGTTCTTGACCTGTATGACATTGCTGAATTTCATGCAGAATTTGAAAAGATACATCCGTTTTATGACGGAAACGGACGTATCGGCAGACTTTTAATGCTTAAACAATGTCTTGAAAATGGTATTGTTCCTTTCTTTATAAATGAAGAAATCAAGCATTTTTATTATATGGGCTTGAAAGAGTGGCAGTCTGACGAGAAAAAAGAACGGCTTATAGATGTATTCCTGTCTACGCAGGACGATATGAAAGTTACCCTTGACTATTTCAGAATTGACTACGACAGGAATGAACTGACAGCAAGAGAATTAATAAGCAAGCACATATAATCAACATATTTCCATTGAAAGAGAGGAATTATAATGAGCGGTAAATTGTTGTTTTTTGCAACAAAAGATGATATACTATCTATCATGAAAACCTTCTGTGAACTGTTACCATTTGAAATAAAATATTTTGAAACAGGAAATATGTCAACCTCGTCACCTGCGACATTTACATCTATTGAAGAATTACCGCACATAGGCATTTATTATTCAAAAAGTCACTGTTCCGAGAACTATTGTATCATGAAAAGGGATTTACCGGTAGTAACAGAGAAAATAGATTCTGAGTGCCACGGTATTTTCTATTGCGTCTATGATTCTATGAATGACACCTGTATGAGCTTTTCGCCTGGCGGTCTCAGTCCTGACAGCAATTTCCTGATGCATGGACAGTTTGCCATTATGAAAAAAAATGAGATATCAAACACGCTAATTAAAACTGCCGCAAAGGCGCTTAGAATGCACTGTAAACAAATCAAAGGCTGGTATATTGGCAAAGAAGCCGCTAAGCTGAAAGAGAAAGTCAGATATATTACTATTGATATAAACGAGTTGCAGGAGTATGATTTTAATACCACTCCCTAAAATGTTAGCGGACGAAATTCACATCAGATAAATCCTGCCTGTTCTGCTTTCGGAAAAACAGAAACTCAAAGATTGGTTATAAAGGAGAAAATATGGATATTAATAAAATAACAGTCAAAGAACACCTGATTGGAACTCTGCATAAGAGTACCAAAAGCACATCGGAAAAATATTTTCAGGACTATTTGAATGACGAAAATATGCTGAATATTTTATTTGATTTATTAGAAAACGATGAATCAGGCGATGTTCGAATAGGTGCGGCATATTGGATTTCCAAGTTTGATACAGAGTTACTGAAATTAAATGAGCCGAAATTATTAAGCTTAATGACAGAGGAGCTTGATAATATATCTTGTCATATTTTCATGTCATTAGCCAAAATCAAATCAAAAAAAGGAATGTTATATTTGATAAACAGCAAAATAGAACCCGATATGTATTGGGAGGCACAGGTTTTAAAAGATTACATTGATACCAATTCCTAAAACAGCAGACAAATCTAAGCGTAAATTTGAATTTTTCTAATTGTTGAGTCCCCGCAATTGCGGGGATGTTTTATTTGGTGAGGTTTGAAATATCGTTTCTAAATCGTTTTTTTGGAACGATAAAAACGATAAAAACGATAATTTTTGTTTTACGATTAAATTTGAAATGTAAGACGGTGAAAATTATAAAAGCAGGAACTCTCGATATCGAAAGTCCCTGCTCTTTGATTACTCTTCATCGCTATATCGAACAGATTGTCGAAAAAACTGAATTTCGTTCCGAAATTGCGGACGAGCGGAATTCGCCCCTCCGCAAAATGCGGAGTTTTTTCAATGATTTTCTTTAATAGCAGCTTTTGCCTTGGAGACTATATTCTTATCGTTTTCATAAGACAGAATACTGGAGGCATAGGATATATCCACCCAGCGAATTTCCGCAATTTCATTTTCCTGCGGCTGAAAATCAACATTTTTAGCTCTGGCAAGGAAATAGACAACAACCTTCATCGTGTCTTTTTTAGGGGAGTATGTAACAGTTTCCCTGAAAGTAGGGTCGATAATAACATCGATATTCGTTTCCTCTTTGATTTCGCGGAGAGCAGTTTCAGCTTCGGATTCTCCCGGTTCGACATGACCTTTCGGGAAAGACCAGTGACCGCTGTTAATGTGCTTTATCAACAGTATTTCCGTATTGCCGTGATACTTACGATAAACAATAGCTCCGCATGATTTTTCGTGAAGCATGATATTCCTTTCTATCCGTCGGATTTGATGTTTGATTATTCACATATATTATACCATATTTTTTTACAATTGTCTATAGGTTTTCTTGTATTTTTTAGAAGATTGTTGTTCAGATGTCAATGATAGTTCACACCCAAAAACAAAACAGAGCAATAATTTGAAAAAATATTGACAATCCCCTGATTTTGTGCTATAATATATAGGCATTGATAATGCTTGTGTAGCACAGCTCATTCGTAATGAGCAGGTCGTGAGTTGTCGGTAAAGCGACATCACAAACGGACACCGCAAGCCTTGCAAAAATAAAACTTAATATCAAATGCTTGTGTGGCTCAGTCGGTAGAGCAGTTCATTCGTAATGAACGGGTCGTGGGTTGTCGGTAAAGCGACATCTTGTCAGAAAATTATTGACAGGCAAGTCATCATGTGATATAATGCACAAATAATGATGTATAAAGGAGATTTTATTGTGGATTATATGGATTTAAAAAATAAAAGAGAAACAGAATTGAGATGTCAAATAAGAATAAACAGAAAAAATAAGCTGCTTTCCAAGCGCGTAAAGATATACTATTTAACCATGGCATTTTTCTTTGTGGCTGCATTTGCAACAGTCTGTATTTCTGCAAATACAAGTAATATGTGGTTAATTATTGGTTCTGCTGTTATAACCGGATTTATGCTTTTAGCTTTGCTTATTAGTTTGATGAAAGTATGCTGTCCTCATTGCAATTATCAGAGAATAAGATATGGTATGGGCGGAAAATGCTGTCCAAGCTGCGGTAAAACGTTAATTTATTCAACCGAAATAGAAAAAATCGATATAGAAATGCAGGAGAAAGGCGAGGGCGTTCCTTTCGAATAGTAATAACAAAAAAATATTGACAATTTACCAATTTTGTGTTATGTATAAGCGTTGATAATGCTTGTGTAGCACAGTTGGTAGTGCAGCTCATTCGTAATGAGCAGGTCGTGGGTTGTCGGTAAAGCGACATCACAGCGAACACCGCAAGCCTTGCAAAATTAAAACTGAATATCAAATGCTTGTGTGGCTCAGTCGGTAGAGCAGTTCATTCGTAATGAACGGGTCGCAGGTTCGAATCCTGTCACAAGCTCCAAAGTCAGCCCTCCCGATTGTATATTTCGGGAGGGTTTGCTGTATATAAAAAGATTGCAAGTTATACGTAGAAAGGCAGAACAGATGGAAAGTGTTGTAAAATATGAACTCCCTGTTTTTTCGTCGGCTTTGGAAAAAGCCCCGACGTTCATATACGAGGGTATGGACGTGAAAATGGAAATCGAGGGATATGATGAAGAAGATAATCTGAAAAAAGTAACCCTTGTATTTTCAGCCGTGCTTTGCTTTAAGAAAACTTCTGCGAGATTTACTCCTGAGCTGTATGGCGCTTACGATAAAGTTGTAGAGCTTTGCGATTCGCAATGGTTACGGGAATTAGCAGAGATAAACAGCGAAGATTTCAATTATTGGAATCCAAAACATTATGTTTTGTATCTGGACAGCGTCGGAATGTTTCAGTTTATTGCACGGGGATTTGAAGTGAATAATTTTGAAAGTGAATGAGTTCATGAGAAACAAAACCACATCCGAGAAATAACGGATGCGGTGAGATTGTCGAAAAATCTGAATTTCATACCGAAATTCACGTTTTTCTACACCCTGCATGATGCCCGCGGAGGCTCTCCGCCCTTTAGAATCCCATTTTTTCATGATTCGCTATAGTTTTTCTACAAACTGACCGCACCCGAGAAAATAACGGGTGCGGTTTTTCTTTAATTACGACCATAATATAATTTCACCGCCACGATTCCCAGAGCAAGCACAGCAGGAGCGATTACGGGAAGTATACGGGATTTGTACATATGGCTGACCGCAGTCATGGTATAATTATCCGTCCAGCCTGCGCTGTCAGCATGAGAGCATAATATGTACAGCATTGAAAGGCAGAGTGCCAACCCGATTATTGTAAAAATTGCTGATAATATTAGAAAAATGCGTTTTCTGAAAAGGCATAATATTGCTCCGATGGTCAGCAGGATTCCAGATATTATGAGGAGTATTCCAGTATTTACTATATTCTTGCCGTAGCTTTCGCCGTTATAAATCAGACCTGCACCTGCAAGACATACCATAGCCGCTGAATAAACTGCTGTAAGAATGACCATAATTATTTCGGCAGCGATAAGAAGTGGATTTTTTTTCTTTTGTTTCATTTTTTCACCATTTTCTTTTAGAAGTTCCCTTTTGTGAATATTTTTCACTCATATCGTTTTACTATTGAGAAATAATAAACTCAGCCGACGTTTATGAAGTTTTCGGCTAAAAGGAGTTGAAAAAACTGTTTAAAAATGTATTTGTAAAAGCTTCCGCAACGGTATTATCTGCGGCTTTGCTTGGTTTATACGGAACAGCAGGCTATTTTTCATCAAATATCCCCGACAGCATAACCACGGAATCAGGAAATGTTGAATTTGCCGCGTATCCTGAGCTGAAAAGCGAGTATACAGGCGAAAATCAAGCCTCCGTGTCGTTAATGGGAGCAATTCCCGTAAAATCTGTTACAATAAACAAAAAAGCCGCTCCGACGCTTATTGCAGGGGGAAATCCCTTTGGTATAAAGCTTCTTATGGAGGGCGTTATGGTTACAGGTATTAGCGACGTTGACGGCGAATCCTGTCCTGCTGCTGATGCAGGAATTGAAAAAGGAGATATCATAACCCGTGCCGATGATGTTCCCCTGACCTCCAACAGCGATTTGAGCCGTGTTATCTCCGAAAGCGGCGGAGATACGATAACTCTCGATTTTACCCGTAACGGTGTGGATATGACGGCGGAGCTTATCCCTGTATACTCCGAAAAAGAGGAAAAATGGCGCAGTGGAATGTGGGTGCGCGATAGTATCGCAGGTATAGGCACTATGACATTTATCGACAAGGAAACGGGTGAATTTTCGGGATTGGGGCATCCTGTCTGCGATTCCGACACAGGTGAACTTGTCCCACTACACAGCGGCGAGGCTGTACCTGTAAAAATCACCGAAGTACAAAAGGGAAAAGCAGGTGTACCAGGCTGTCTCCACGGGCAGTTTACTCAGCTTCCCTCGTATGGTGAGCTTACTAAGAACAGCGGCTGTGGTATTTTCGGCAGTCTGAGCAGAACGGCACTTGACAGAATTGGCGCACCTATGGAATATAAACTTGGATATCGGCAGGATATCGAGATAGGCAAGGCGCATATAATATCCACTGTAAACGGAACAGACCCGAAAATGTATACTATATCCATTGAGGAAGTGGATTACAACAGCCGTGAAGCCTCCAAAAATATGGTTATACGCATAACTGACGAGGAACTTATTGCGGAAACAGGCGGTATTGTACAGGGGATGAGCGGCAGTCCCATAATTCAGAATGACCGTATTATCGGCGCGGTTACTCATGTATTTGTAGCTGACCCCACGCGCGGATATGGCATATTTGCGGAAAATATGTATGAAATGATGGGCTATTAGCCGTAAGACACACAAAAACAACGGGCGTTACATCTGTAACGCCCTTAAGATATATATATTTCTTTCTTATCTGTTTTCCTCGCTGAAACCACTGTCAACGAGATCAACAAGAGCGTCAACAGCAGCTCTCTCGTCAGCACCGTCAGCAATAATCTTTACATTTGTACCGCCTACGATTCCGAGTGAAAGGATACCGAGTAAGCTCTTAGCGTTTACTCTGCGCTCTTCCTTTTCAATCCAGATTGATGCCTTGAACTCGTTAGCCTTCTGGATGAAAAATGTTGCAGGTCTTGCGTGAAGTCCTACCTGATTCTTGACTAATACTTCTCTGACAAACATATTAAACTCTCCTATTCTCATATTGATGCACCAGTGCGATACATCTCTGCAAGTTTTATTTCCTTTGCTGTAATATATTATACATTCATTTTTTTTCATAGTCAACGGCTTTTTTATTTAAAAATGCCACTTTGCTATATTTTCTACATTTAAGTGCAAGGAGAGATATTTTTTCAACTTTGCCTTGTTCATATTCACCATGGAGAATATGAACGATATATGAATAGAATATTGTGAAAGTTCAACAGTTTTCACAGTTAGTATATGTTGCATTTTTCTATTGGGATAAGCCTAGTTAATATATACTAAAAGTTTATGGTCAATATTAACAATGGATATACGGCATCTTCTTATCGACTGTTTATATATTTTGTCTATTATCAGTATTTTTTGTCGGAATTTTCTAAAATATATTTCTCATATAAATCAGGACGGCGTTCCTTAGTCAGTTCAATACTTTGTTCATGCCGCCATTTCTCAATATTTTTGTGATGTCCCGTCAGCAGAACGGGGGGAACAGCCATATCTTCCCACATTTCCGGGCGTGTATATTGGGGATATTCCAGCAATCCGCTGTAAATGCTTTCGTCGGTAAAGCACACATCATCTGAAAGCACTCCGGGGCATAGACGTGCCACAGAATCGGTCAGCACAAGGGCAGGCAATTCGCCGCCTGTGAGAACATAATCGCCGATTGATATCTCCTCGTCTACTATCTTATCAAGTACGCGCTGGTCTACTCCCTCGTAATGACCGCAGATAATGAGAATATTGTCCATTTTCGACAATTCCACGGCTCTCTGCTCCGTCAGCACCTTGCCTTTCGGAGACATATATATAGTATGGGGCTTTGTGCCCAAATCCTCGCATATTGCCTTGTAGCAGTTGTAAATAGGCTCGCACTGCATAACCATACCCATACCGCCGCCGTAGGGAGTATCGTCAACTCTGCGGTGCTTATCCTGCGTATATTCACGTATCTGTCGGCAGGAAACCTCGATTTTTCCCGCTTTTCTCGCCCTGCCGACTATGCTTTCGCCAAGTACGGCTTCGCACATTTCGGGGAAAAGGGTTGCTATTTCAATTTTCATAAATTCACCTTAATCAAAAAGTCCCTCAAGAGGACGAATTAGCATTATATTGCTGTCGATATCTGTTGATATAACCACATCGGGAATTGCAGGCACAAGATATTCCCTGTCACCCTTTATCACATATACATCATTTGCACCATTCTGCAGAACATCGGTAATTTTTCCGTATACAAAGCCGCTGTCAGCGTCCCTAACTTCCATATCAATCAAATCCTGTATGAAATAGGTATCCTCGTCAAGTTCAAGGTCATCACGATGCATAAACAGCACTTTATTGCGGTATTTTTCAGCCGCCTCCACGGTATCGATTCCCTCGATTTTGGCAATAACCATATTTTTTGCCACTCTCGCCCTTTCGATGTACAGCTCCGCCTTATCTTTGCCGATAAACAGGCGGTCAAATTCGCAGAGAAGTTCGGGAGTGTCGGTGTATGGCATAATTTTCACTTCCCCACGTATGCCGTGAGTTGTGACAATTTTTCCTGCTTCAAGATATTCTTTTTTCATATATAACCGCCTCTTTCAAGTTCTTTTCTGAAATGGTATTCCAGATTGAGAGTACGTCCCGAATGAAGTCCCTCGGGAACTATATCGTATCTGTCAATAATATTCATCGTAAAGTCGTGTGCGTCGATTATCTCGTCCTTGCCTCCGATAACCGCGTATATCTTGCTTTTATCAATTTCTGAGAATATTGGGAATATCCGCATAAATCCGCCTATATCACCCTTATATTCAAGCCGCGGCAGATGTAAAAACGGCATGAGACAGGGATTCGCCAGCATTACGGGCATATCCCGCTCAATTGCAAGGGCTAGGGCGAAAAATCCGCCGAGACTTGTGCCAACTATCATATCACAAGGGTTCTCATCAAGAATTTTCCGAAGATTTTCGAGGATGTTTTCAGGAGTATCGCTGTCGTAGTCAAGCTGAGGCGATATAGTTTCGATTCCAAGAGCTTGCAAAGCGCCGTATGCGGCATTTTCTGCACTTCCCAGATATCCGTGAATTGTAAGAATTTTCATAAATAATCCCCCTTCAATAAAAGCCTTTAGTTGTGAGCCTTGAGCTCAGAACTAAAGGCTGAGAATGTCAAAAAAATGAATTTTGTACTTAAATTGCGGGCGGATAATATCCGCCCCTACTAATGACTATATTAGTTCTTCATCTCAAAGTTTTCACCGAGAATGTCTTTATTTGCTTCAAGAATAGGCTTGATGCAGTCTGCAAGGAATTCGTCAACCTGCTGTGAGCTTCTGCCAGTGTAGTTTTCAGGCTTCAGAACAGCATCAAGCTCCTCCTTTGTAACCATAAACATGGGGTCAGCAAGAATGAGCTCGCAGAGGTTATTGTCCTTACCGTAAACCTTAACCTGCTCGCCTGCCATCATTGAGTAATCCATAATTCTGTCGTGAAGCTCCTGACGGTTTCCGCCTTTCTTAACAGCGTTCATCATTACGTTTTCGCTTGCCATAAAGGGAAGCTCAGCCATTACACGACGACGGATAATCTCGGGATATACCACAAGTCCGTCAGTTACATTCATCATGATGTTGAGTATAGCGTCAACTCCGAGGAATGCCTCAGCAACGGAAATACGCTTGTTTGCGGAATCGTCGAGAGTTCTCTCGAACCACTGTGTACCTGCTGTAAATGCAGGGTTAAGGCTGTCAATCATAACATAACGTGCAAGGGAAGTGATTCTCTCGCATCTCATAGGATTACGCTTGTAAGCCATTGCAGATGAGCCAATCTGCTTCTTCTCACGGGGTTCTTCCATTTCCTTGAAGCTCTGGAGAAGTCTCATATCGTTGGAGAATTTGCTTGCAGTCTGAGCGATTCCGCTGAGTACAGCAAGTACCTGTGAATCCACTTTTCTTGAATATGTCTGACCTGAAACAGGAACAACGGAATCAAATCCCATTTCCTCAGCAATCATTTTTTCAAGCTCCTTGATTTTGTCTGTATCGCCCTCAAAAAGCTCCATAAATGAAGCCTGTGTACCTGTAGTACCCTTTGAGCCGAGAAGGCTTAAAGTTGACATTCTGTATTCCAAATCATTGAAATCCATAAGCAGCTCATTGAGCCAAAGAGTAGCTCTCTTGCCTACTGTTGTAAGCTGTGCAGGCTGGAGATGTGTATATGCAAGACATGGCATATTCTTGTATTCCTCTGCAAATCTTGCAAGGTTATTCATAACGTTGATAAGCTTTCTGCGTACAACTTTAAGAGCGTCGCGCATGATTATAACGTCTGTGTTATCGCCTACATAGCAGGAAGTTGCACCAAGGTGAATAATACCTGCTGCATCGGGGCAAGCCTGTCCGTATGTGAAAACGTGAGCCATTACGTCATGGCGTGTGATTTTTTCACGCTCCTCTGCCATAGTGTAATCAACATCGTTGATATGCTCTTCAAGCTGCTTTACCTGCGCCTCTGTTACAGGGAGACCAAGCTTCATTTCTGCTCTTGCAAGGGCAACCCAGAGCTTTCTCCATGTGGTGAATTTCTTATCAGCTGAGAAAATATACTGCATTTCCTCGCTGGCATATCTTGTGCAAAAAGGTGATTCGTAGCTGTTTACATTTCCACTCATAATTATTCTCCTTAATTTTCACGGTTTTTCGCACTGGTTTGCTGTATAATGATAGTCATATCTGATATCATCATATTTTCTTAATCCTTAAAACCAGTTATTACCGCATATTTCCTTACAATTATATCATTTTATGGGATTTATGTCAAGGTGGGCAGTACCCACTTCATTAAACAGATTCTTCTAAAAGCCTGTTAATTTCGTCAAGATTCAGCAGATAGAATTTTCTGTTTTTATTTTGATTTACAATCAGCAGTTTTTCGGGGATTTGATTAAGCATTTTTGTCAGGGTATTTCCTGAACATTCCATGTGAGAAATCAGTTCATCCCTGCTTATACCGATGTTTGTGAATAATGTTGCTTGTATAAGTACGTAGTATAAGCGTGCCAAATCCTTTTCATTTTTAAGAAACACCTTAACAAAAACTTCATAAACATTTAGTTCTCTCCTCTTTTCTTCCAACGATTCCAAAAGCTGCTTCATTGAAGATTCTACTATACCTATAAACATTTCAACAAATGGCGTTAATTCGCCTTTATTCAGCGAATTGTTGCATATATCAAAAGCTTCGTAATATTTTTTGATATTTTCCTTGATAGTATAGGACAATCTGAAAGCAATAAGGGAATTCAGATTCTGAGATAGCAGATAACTGCTTATAAATCGGCTTGTTCTGCCGTTTCCGTCATAGAATGGGTGAATATATCCGAAAAGATAGTGGAAAACGGCTGTTCTGATGAGGTAATCAATACTTTTGTCGTTGAGTATTTCAAGACTTTTTTCAAAAGCGTCTATTACCTTGCTTTCAGGGTAAAGTCCCTTATGAATTACCTTTTGAGAAGCGGAAAGGACTTCAACGGCAGATTTGCGAAAAATTTTTCCGTCAGGCAGATTTTCTGGGTCTGTAGCTTTGATTTCCTCATAAAAAATATCATCATAAAGTTTGCGTATATCCCCACAGCAGTTGAAATCAAGTTTTTCACGCTGTGCAAGCTTTTCATATTTAGCAACCAAGCCAACAAAGCGATTTTTTTTGCTTTTTTTGGACAAATCATGCAATATATCGCCGATTTCTTTTCGTGTGCTATGAACTCCTTCAATATTATTAGTCAGAATAATTTCATCAATGAGGCATTTACGCATATACTGTTCCTTTGCGGCTGAGGGAAGTTCGATAAATTCAAGTGCTTTATCCATGCGTTCAATATTTACAATCATTTTATAAATTTCGGGAGTCTGGCAAATAAAAGCCTGATTTTCCCCGATATATACTGGCAGATGAATTGTATCCTCATCGTTGAAACGGCGATTATACTCGTTTTTATATTCAGCTAAATTTATATGAAACAATGATTTCAGATTTTTACGTGACATTTTATCATCTCCTGTTATATATTATGATAAACGCAAATTGTATTATTCATTGCGTATACATAATGAAATTTCAATTAAGCAAACTCAAAATCGGCTTATTTTGAGTTTGCTTTTATAATTATATCAGGTTTAAACTCAAAAGTCAAACTTTTTGATTCATAATTTAACTGTTTTGAAATACGCAAAAGTTGTATTGACAATTTTATCATAAAGGTGATATAATATATACATCTATTAAAAGAAAAGGAAAATTCAAATGAAGAATAAAGGTCTTACTAAATTTTTTATTGTACTTGCAATTATAATGGGTATACTCACAGTTGCCCTGCTGTATATACAGATTCAGCAGAACAATAATAATAACAGTTATATTTCGCTTAATGCCGATATCATGAATCTTGTACAGCTTGAAGATATAAAAGAGGGCGCGCCCATTGCCATTGTAGACACAACTCTCGGCGAATTCCGATTTGTACTTTATTCCGAACATTCCCCTAATGCCGTAAAAAATTTTACAGAACTGGCTGAAGGCGGTTATTACGACGGCACATATGTATTCAATTCAGACAGCGGTGCATACTCAGCCGCAGGAAGCAAGCTGAAAAACGGTGAAATGCCCGAGGGTTACGATGTAAACCGCGAGCTTGTGGAACGTGAGCTTCATCAGGATTTGTGGCCTTTTAAGGGTGCAATATGTATGCTGAACACAACTATTGACCGTACTTTCAAGGAGAAAATATTCGGCGGCGGCACTTATTATAACGGCAGCCGTTTTGCAATCATAAACACCATAGAATTCACTGATGAACTGAAAAAAGAGCTTATGGAAGCCTCCGACAACGAAGCATTAGGAAAGGCTTTCACCGAAAAAGGAGGAATTCCCAACTTTTCACAGCAGCTTACAGTTATCGGACAAACCTATGAAGGACTGGATGTTGTAGAAGCTCTTGCTTCTCTTGAAACAGACGACAGCGGAATTTACAAGATACCCAAAGAGGATATTATGATAAATTCTGTGAAAATTGATGTATACAAATCTGAAAAATAAACGTATTTCTCAGTATTTGGCATAGATGTATCATATATATTTACCAAAAATTTGCCGAAACTATTTACAAAAGCTTTTATATGTTGTATAATAAGTTGAATAGCGGATATTTTATCCGTCAGCTTTGTGCTGTCTGTATGACAGTACTGAAAATGATAGCAAAACAACTGCAAAACTGTATAACAGTATATAACAGTGTGTAACAGTTGTGGTGCTTCACCAGATTAAAACCTGCAACCTATGAAAAGAGGTAACCTATGAATAAGAAATTACTCGCTCTTGCAGTTTGCGGACTTACTGCCGCTTCCATGCTTACAGCCTGCGGAAAGGAAAACGTTCATACTACTGCCGGTAAAGACGGTTCTTCACAGACTGTTATCGGTGAATCCGAAACAAAGCCTGCTGAAAACGTGGACCTCATGAACTATACAGCGCCGGAAAACGGCGATACTATCGTAGAAATCAATTTCAAAGACTTCGGCACTGTTAAGATAAGACTTTTTCCCGAATATGCCGAAACAGCCTGCGAAAACTTCACACAGCTTGTTGAAAGCGGATATTACGACGGTCTGACTTTCCACAGAATCATAAAGGATTTCATGATTCAGGGCGGAGACCCTCTTGGAAATGGTACAGGCGGTGAATCTACATGGGGCGGCAAGTTCGACGGCGGTACAAATCCCGCTCTCGGTCATGTTACAGGCGCTCTTGCTTATGCAAATTCAGGCTCAACTGCTACAAACGGCAGTCAGTTCTATATTGTTACAGGTATACAGAATTTTACAGATGAGCTTTATTTAACATATGAGAGATATGGATATTCCTTTACTGATAAGCAGAAGGAAATGTACAGCAAAGTTGGCGGCGCTCCTTTCCTTGACGGAAATTATACCGTTTTCGGTCAGGTTATCGACGGTCTTGATGTAATTTTCAAGATTCAGTATGTTGCTACAGATTCAAATGATAAGCCTATCGTTGATGACGTTGTAATGGAATCTGTTAAGCTTACAAAGTACAACGGCGAGGAAATCAAATGGTATCTCAGCGATTATGACTGGGATAATCCCGAGGACGCTGCACCGATAAACTATACAGCTCCCGAGGAAGGCGACGAAATCGCTGTTATCAATTTCAAGGATTACGGAACTGTAAAATTCCGACTTTTCCCCGAGGCTGCTCCAAAGGGTGTTGAAAACTTCGTTAAGCTTGCAAAGAGCGGATATTACGACGGTCTCACATTCCACAGAATCATTGAGGATTTCATGATTCAGGGCGGCGACCCTCTGGGCACTGGTATGGGCGGTGAATCCGCATGGGGCGGTCAGTTCGACGGCGGTAAGTATTACAACCTTATCCATGCCGCAGGTGCTGTTGCTTATGCAAATTCAGGCACAACTGCTACAAACGGCAGCCAGTTCTATATTGTAACAGGTGAGGTTTATGACGATGCAGCCTATGATAAACTTATAGCAAACGGATATACCATACGTGAAGCAACAAAGGATATTTACAGCACACAGGGCGGAACACTTTTCCTTGACGGCGCATACACTGTGTTCGGTCAGGTTATCGACGGTCTTGATATCATTTTCGAGATTCAGAAGGTTGAAACAGACGCAAACAATAAACCCCTTACAGATGTTGTAATGGAATCCGTTACAATTGAAAAATATGACGGAAGCGAAATAAAGTGGTATATCTCAGATTATTCCGCAGATGACGAAGAGGAAGCTACAGAGACAGAAGAAACCTCCGAGGAAGCTGAGGAAAATACAGATACAGAAAATACTGAAAATACAGAGAATACAGAAGAAATTACAGAAGCTGAAACAGAAACAGAGACAGAAGCAGAATAAAAGATTTGTGCGGGAGGCTTTTTATCCCGCAAATTAAGGAGAGAATAAAGTGGATAAGTTTGTGATAAAGGGCGGCCGCCGTCTTACAGGCGAGGTTGTGATAAGCGGAGCGAAAAATGCCGCTGTTGCTATACTTCCTGCCGTTATACTGTCGGATGAGCCCTGCGTTATCGAAAATGTACCGACTATCAGCGATGTTAATATATGTCTGCGTATTCTGCGTGAAATGGGTGCGGATATAGCAGAAATGGGGAATAACACATACCGTATCGATCCCACGACGATTACAAATTTCTGCGTCCCCTATGAGACTGCAAGAAAAATGAGAGCGTCTTATTATTTCCTCGGCGCATTGCTGGGAAAATTCAACAAGGCAAGAGTATCAATGCCCGGCGGCTGTCCTCTGGGAGACCGTCCCATTGACCAGCATTTAAAGGCATTTTCCGCATTGGGTGCCGAATACAATCTTTCGCAGGGGATGATTGACCTTACAGCTGAAAAGCTCAGCGGAAATCCCATATTCTTCGATGTTGTAACCGTCGGAGCTACAATGAATGCCATGCTTGCCGCTGTAAAGGCGGAGGGACTTACGGTTATCGAAAATGCCGCAAAAGAGCCGCATATCGTTGACCTTGCAAATTTCCTCAACTCCATGGGCGCAAATATCATGGGTGCAGGTACTGACGTTATCAAGATTCGCGGTGTTGAGCGTCTCCATGGCACAACATATGCCGTTATTCCCGACCAGATTGAAGCAGGTACATTTATGGCTGCAATTGCGGCTACAAAGGGTGACGCTGTTATCAAAAACGTTATCCCGAAACATCTTGAATCTATTACAAAAAAGCTGGAAAAAATCGGTGTAAATATAGAGCAGTTTGATGACAGCATAAGAGTATGGGTTGACGGTCCTCTTGTCAAGGCTAATGTCAAGACAGCGCCTCACCCCGGATTCCCTACAGATATGCAGTCGCAGATTGCAACTCTGCTCACTCTTGCTGAGGGTACAAGCATTATTACCGAAAATATCTGGGACCAGCGTTTCGGCTACGTTGACGAGCTCAGACGTATGGGCGCGGATATCACTGTAAACGGCAAGGTTGCTCTTATTGAGGGAACAGGCAAGCTTATGGGCGCTCCCGTTAAGGCTTGCGACCTCCGCGCAGGTGCGGCTCTGATTATAGCCGGACTTGCGGCTTCGGGTGTTACTGAAATCGAGGATATCTTCCACATTGAGCGCGGTTACGACTGCATGGAGGGTAAGCTCCGTCAGCTCGGCGCGGATATCGAAAAGGTTAGTATTCCTGATAATAAGGCGGCTAAGAATTCCAATAAAGCGGCTGGTTGATGTTAATTAAGAATTAAAAATGTAGGGGCGCATTCCTGTGTGCCTGCGCAAAACACATTTTTCTATAAAATAAGGCGGAGGGTTTCTTCCGCCTTTTATTTTTCGGTAGATTTCTTTGTGTATATCGCTGTAAATTTATGGTTTGATTTAGATAAAAAGACGGAAAATTGTTAATTTTATATAAATTTATTGAATTTGGATATAATTTCCTGTATAATGTAAGTATTCGATATTATTTATTGAAATTTTTTAAACTAAAGGAGATTATGAAAATGGGCAAATTAAAAACATTTCTTGCAGTAACAGCGGCTTTGCTGATATGTTCGGGAACTATGGCATATATGCCACAGGGTTCACTTATAAAAGCTGATATAAATACCGCATATGCCGCCGAGGGAAGTGTGGCAATTAATGCAGCAAACTTTCCTGATGAGATTTTCCGTGAATATGTGGCTGATAATTTTGATATTAATGGTGACGGAATACTTTCTGTGGAAGAGATTGGTAAAGCAACCGCCATAAAAATATATAACGATGGTATTTTTGATTTAACAGGTATAGAATATTTAACTGGCTTGAAATCTCTGGATTGCCGTGATAACAAACTTACTTCACTTGATGTAAGCAATAATACTGCATTAGAATCTTTGGATTGTGAACTCAATCAACTCACTTCACTTGATCTAGGTAAGAATACAGAATTAACAAGCTTGCGCTGCGAATCCAATAGACTATCTTCACTTGATATAAGCAAAAACACTTCATTGAAATATTTGTATTGTGGCTTTAATCCTCTCACTTCACTTGATGTAAGCAAAAACACTGCGTTAGAAGATTTATTTTGCTATTTCAATCAACTAACTTCACTTGATGTAAGTAATAATACTGCTTTGACAGAATTGATATGTTATGAAAATCAACTCACTTCACTTGATGTAAGCAAGAATACTACATTAGAATGGTTAGAATGTGGTAGTAATCCACTTACTTCACTTGATGTAAGCAATAATATTGCGTTGACAAAATTATCTTGCAGTGCTAACCAACTCACTTCACTTGATGTAAGCAATAATATTGCGTTGACAAATTTATATTGCTATCAAAACCAACTTACTACACTTGATGTAAGCAAAAACACTGCGTTGACAACGTTAAATTGCTATGGCAATCAACTCACTTCACTTAATGTAAGCAATAATATTGCGTTGACATATTTATCTTGCAGTCATAACCAACTCACTTCACTTGATGTAAGCAATAATACTGCATTAGAAAGTTTATATTGCGAAAACAATCAGTTCATTTCACTTGATGTCAGCAAAAATACGGCTTTGACAGAATTGAGATGTTCTGAAAATCAACTTACTTCACTTGATGTAAGCAAGAATACTGCATTGACACACTTGTTATGTTATAAAAATCAACTCACTTCACTTGATGTAAGCAAGAATACTGCATTAGAACGGTTGATGTGTGACGATAACCAACTCACTTCACTTGATGTAAGCAAGAATACTGCATTAGAACGGTTGATGTGTGACGATAATCAACTCACTTCACTTGATGTAAGCAATAATGCTGAATTGTGGATATTCTATTATGATGACAATACATGCAAAATCTCCCTTACAGACAACAAATTCGACCTCTCAACTCTCCCCACAGGCTTTGATTTAACAAAAGCTTCTGAATGGACAAACGGTACAGTTGAGGGAAATATTCTCACAGTTGAGGATGATACAAAGGCTGTTACGTATACTTATGACTGCGGAAATGAAAAAACTGCAACATTTACATTAATTCCCACAGATGAACCTATAACACCTCCAACAGATGAACCCGCCCTCCCCCTCGGCGATATAAACAGCGACAGCACAGTAGATGCCAGCGACGCTTCAAATGTTCTTGCAGTATACGCACTTGTATCAACAGGCAAGGAATCCGAGCTGACAGAGGCGCAGATAGCCGCCGCAGATGTCAACAAAGACGGCACAATCGACGCTTCCGACGCATCACTGATACTTGCATACTACGCATATATCTCCACAGGCGGAACAGGCACACTTGAAGAATATCTCAATTCATAACTGACTTACGGGGCGGAATTTCCGCCCTCAGTCTATAGAAAAAGATATGTTTAAATTAAGGGCGAGCAATGCTCGCCCCTACAATTGGCTATATTGCGTTATTTTGTGTAGGGGCGACCATTGGTCGCCCGCAATTTCGGAACGAAATTCAGGTTTTTCGACAATCTCGCAGGGCGGAAAAATCCGCCCTGTTTTATTTAGGGAAATGGACGAAAATTCAAGTAAACACATTTAAAAATATTCAATCCCCCTTGACAAATTGCGGAATATGGTGTATAATGTGTAAAGTGATTTTTCATTACACCCGAAAGGCGGCTGTTTTATGGCAAAAGAGCTTAAATTTGTTATGCTCCTGGATTTCTACGGTGAATTGCTTACCGAAAAACAGCGCGATGTTATGGAGCTGTATTACTGCGAGGATTTGTCACTCTCGGAAATCGGCAACCCTATGGGTATCACAAGACAGGCTGTGCGAAGCTTTATAAAACGCGGCGAGGAAATTCTTCTCAACTACGAGGAAAAGCTTGGATTTGCCGAAAGACTGGGAAAAATGCAGGATTGCTTCAACAGTATAAGCAATGCGGCAAAGCTTGTGGAAAATGAAAATATAAGAAATACTATCAACGCCGAAGTCGAAAAAGGACTGGAGCTTTTAATATAACTTTTATGGAGGCAGCTTATGGCATTCGAGGGACTTTCCGAAAAACTGAATAACGTCTTTAAAAAACTGAAATCCAGAGGAAAGCTCACGGAGAAAGATGTCAAGGAAGCTATGCGTGAGGTTAAACTGGCACTTCTTGAAGCCGATGTAAGCTACAAGGTCGTTAAGGATTTCGTAGCTAAGGTTTCTGAAAGAGCTGTCGGCGAGGACGTTCTCACAAGCCTTACCCCTGCTCAACAGGTTATCAAGATTGTTAACGAGGAGCTCTGCTCCCTTATGGGCAACCGCAACTCGCGAATCAACTACGCGTCAAAGCCGCCTACGGTTATTATGATGTGCGGTCTTCAGGGTTCGGGTAAGACTACCCATGCCGCTAAACTGGCAAAAATGCTGAAAAAAGAGGGACATCGTCCCCTCCTTGCGGCCTGCGATATCTATCGTCCTGCCGCTATCAATCAGTTACAGGTTGTGGGCGCTAAGGCTGATGTAAAGGTATTCGAAATGGGACAGATTGACCCCGTTATCATTGCTCAGAAAGCCCTTGCTCATGCTAAAGACTACGGTCACGATATACTTATTATAGATACAGCTGGTCGTCTCCACGTTGATGAAGCTCTCATGGATGAGCTGAAAAAAATTAAGGAGCTGACAAATCCCAACGAGATTATGCTCGTTGTTGACGCTATGACAGGTCAGGACGCTGTAAATGTTGCCAAAGCCTTCGATGAGGCTGTGGGAATCACAGGCGTGCTTATGTCTAAGCTTGATTCAGATACAAGAGGCGGTGCGGCTCTTTCCGTATTGTCTGTTACAGGTAAGCCTATTAAATACGTTGGTATGGGTGAAAAGCTTGACGATTTTGAGCAGTTCCACCCTGAGCGTATGGCTTCAAGAATTCTCGGTATGGGCGATGTGCTTACCCTTATCGAAAAAGCAGAAAATGTTATGTCTCATCAGGAGGCTGAAAAGCTTACTAAGAAGTTCAAGGAAAACAAGTTTGATATGAACGATCTCCTTGACCAGATGAAGCAAATTAAGAAAATGGGCAGTATGAAGTCCATTATCGGTATGCTTCCGGGCTTGGGCGATAAGCTGAAAGATGTTGATTTAGATGAAAGCGGTCTTGTCAGAATTGAGGCTATTATTACTTCAATGACAAAGGCAGAGCGTGAAAAACCGTCAATCATTAATCCGTCAAGAAAAAGACGTATTGCCGCAGGTTCGGGTACTAAAGTTGAGGAAATCAATAGACTTCTGAAACAGTTCGACCAGATGCAGAAAATGATGAAGCAGTTCACAGGTAAGGGCAGTAAAATGAATCTGCGTAAGGCAAGAAAAAAGATTGCAGGTATGAATTTTGACAAAATGACCGGTAAAGGCGGCGGAAATCTGCCTTTCTGATTTAAAGCAGAAATGCTGTAGGGGTACAGCATTGATAAAAATGATATTCAGGGGATTAAAAAAATGGGATTATATTTATTGAATATTGATACGATTGCTATGTTTTTGCGCCGTCGCCGCTATGGTAGAAGAAGGCATCCCGTAACTTTATGGGGATTGATTTTTTTAGTTGCGGCTTGGCTGTTGATTTGGTTCGTAAAAGGAACAGAAAAAAAGACCGAAGATAAAGAATCCGCTGAAAGCAGGCGTGTTGTTCATATTGTAGCAATAGTTATAGCGCTGATATTTATAGTGCTGTCCAGCATTGCTGATATTATGGGCGATGATAAATAACGATTTCACGGGGAAACCCTTGAATATACAAATAAAAATCAAGTGGAGGTGAATATAAAATGGCAGTAAAAATTAGACTGAGAAGAATGGGCGCTAAGAAGGCTCCTTTCTATCGTGTTGTTGTTGCAGATTCCAGATACCCCAGAGACGGCAGATTCGTTGAGGAAATCGGTTACTACGATCCTACAAAGGAGCCCTCTGTTGTAAAGATTGACGGAGATAAGGCTAAGAGCTGGATCGCTAAGGGTGCACAGCCTACAGACACAGTAAAGGTACTTCTCAAGAAGGAAGGTATCCTTTAATCAACAAGCTGAGGAGGAGCGTGGACATACGTCCAATGCTCCTGTTCCCGAAGCAATAAGGAGAACTTTATGAAAGACTTACTTTATGCAATTGCAGCAGGTCTTGTTGAAGATAAGACAGCTATTATCATAAAAGAGGATGAGCCTGATGAGGAGGGCGTTATCAATTTCCGCCTTTCAGTTGCACCCGATGATATGGGTCGTGTAATCGGCAAACAGGGCAGAATCGCCAAGGCGCTCCGTACTATTATGAGAGCAGGCGCTGCTAAAAAAGACCTGAAGGTTACAGTTACAATCGAATAATAATTGTCCCTTTTCGCTTCGTCGGAAAGGGATTTTTGTGGGCATATGGATTGGTATTAGAGAAATTCCCATGGCATTGCGTCGCAAAATCGACTATATATCCTAATTGTTGCATAATAGAAATCAAATGAACATGATATGTAGTCAAATAAAAAAATCATGTAAAATTTGTGTAAAAAGACTTGCATATTTAAATTTTATATGATATAATATATATCAGAAATTATTAAGCCTATACGATAATTTAGGAAGTGAATCAGCGAGGTTTTGTTTATGAAATTGCAGCAGCTTGAATATATTATTGCTATCGCTCAGGCAGGAAGTATTACTGCGGCGGCGAAAAATCTCTATCAGGCACAGCCGAATATAAGTATTGCTCTTAAAGAGCTTGAAACAGAAATAGGTATGCAGATTTTCTGGAGAACACCTAATGGTATGGTACTCACTCCTGAGGGAGAGGGGTTCCTTGTGCGTGCCAAGGATATTGTGGAAAGTATGCACAGCCTTGAAGCAGACTATACAAATCGCGTAGAGGACGGCATTACACTGAGAATTTCCGCTGTACGTTCAGCATATATCCCCGGAGTGCTCAGCGAGTGGATTAACGAACTTGATAAAGACGATAAGCTTTCTCTGCATTTTAACGAAACCAATACAAATAAGGTTATTGAGGAAGTAAACAGCGGTAAAGCCGATATCGGTATTATCCGCGTGCCTGCGGCTCAGTATGAGGTGTATCAGGAGCAGATGAACAACAGAAAGTTCCAGATTCACCCTCTTATCGCGTACATTATGCAGCCTATCATGGCGGCAGGGCATCCTCTTGCAAACTGCGAAGATGTAACCATTGAGGAGTTGGAGACTTATCCCGAAATTGTTCATGCCGATGATGAAATGAATCTTTTTGAGAAGAATCATATTGATAACGACCATGAGGGTACTAATCTCAAGCGTATTTACGTTAAGGATAACGGCAGTAAAATGATTCTGCTTCAGGGAATAAAGAATGCGTATATGTGGGCTTCTCCAAGCTCCAAAGGCATGCCTAAGGGTGCAATACACATGAAACCCGTGAAGTGCAGTCAGGTTACGCTGAAAACCGTTGATGTGATTATATGCAAGAAAAGCAATGAAAACAACCGCGTTATCAAGATTTGTATGGACTATCTCCTTGAAAAATGCGCTGAATTGCCGGGTGCAGTTTCTTTTGAAGTCGAAAGTACTCCTGCTGCTGACATTCAGAAATAACAATAAACCGCTTCATTGCCTTAATCGGCTTGTGAGGCGGTTTTATATTCTTCCAAAAATACATAATTCTTAATTGTCAAACTATTGCATTTTATCCAAATATATGCTATAATTAATCGTCTTATAAAATAATGGGAGGTTTTTATATGGAAAATATTGTAAGCCTTAAAAATATTATTGTAGAATTTGAGGACGGCGACCAGATACTCAAAAATATCAGCCTTGACATAAAGGATAAGGAATTTGTAACATTTCTCGGGCCATCAGGCTGCGGAAAAACCACAACTCTGCGTATTATCGCAGGATTTCTCGAGCCAAAAAGCGGCGACGTAATCTTTGAGGGAAAGCGTATAAACGGCATGCCCCCCCACAAGAGAAATGTCAACACTGTATTCCAGAGATACGCACTTTTCCCACATCTCAACGTGTATGAGAATATTGCTTTTGGTCTCCGCGTTAAAAAAATTCCCGAAAAGGAAATTGTCCGCCGCGTTGGCGAAATGCTGGAGCTTGTAAACCTTATGGGTTACGAAAAGCGTACTGTAAACCGTCTTTCAGGAGGACAGCAGCAGCGTGTAGCTATTGCCCGCGCCCTTGTAAATCATCCGAAAGTTCTTCTTCTTGACGAGCCTTTAGGTGCTCTTGACCTTAAACTCCGAAAAGAAATGCAGATAGAACTGCGTAAAATCCAACAGGAGCTTGAACTCACTTTCGTATATGTCACTCACGACCAAGAGGAAGCCCTCACCATGAGCGACAGTATAGTTGTTATGAATAACGGCTATATTCAGCAGATTGGCTCTCCTACGGATATCTACAACGAGCCTGTAAACGCCTTTGTTGCGGACTTTATCGGTGAAAGCAATATCCTCAACGGCTCTATGCTGAAAGACTGCCTTGTACAATTCAACGGCAGAGAGTTTGAATGTGTTGACAAGGGATTCGGAAAAAATGAAACTGTAGATGTGGTAATTCGTCCCGAAGATGTGAAAATAGTCCCTGCCGCCTCCGCAAAGCTTACAGGTATTGTGGAATCTGTGGTATTCAAGGGCGTTCACTATGAAATGATAATCGACGGTGTAGACCACAAGTGGACAGTACATTCCACAAAGGCTGAATCTCCCGGCTCTATGGTAGGACTTGCCTTTGACCCCTTTGATATTCACATTATGAAGAAATCGGAGGAATGACAATGAAACTGAAATATTTCTCTGCGCCATATCTTGTATGGATGATAGTATTTATTGTAGTCCCTCTGCTGATGATAGCATTTTTCGCATTCACCAACGAGGACGGACAATTCACCATGAAATATATTTCCGACGTAGGACAGTATTCAAATATCTTTATCCGTTCCATATGGCTTTCACTTATTGCTACTGTAATATGCCTTGTAATTGCCTATCCTGTGGCATTTATCCTGTCCCGAATGGAAAAACACAAACAGGGCACAATGCTCATGATTGTCATGCTTCCCATGTGGATGAACTTTCTTCTCCGCACATACGCGTGGATGACGCTTCTTGGCAACAACGGCATTATAAATCACCTCCTTGGCATGATAGGTCTTGGACCATTCAAGCTTATAAACACATCTGGAGCTGTTGTTCTCGGCATGGTTTACAATTATCTTCCCTTTATGATACTGCCGCTCTACTCCGTTATGGAGAAAATCGACAATAGTATGTTTGAGGCGGCTGAGGACTTGGGATGCAGTTATATGCAAACGCTTTTCCGCGTTATTGTTCCCCTTAGTATGCCGGGTATCACATCAGGAATTACCATGGTTTTTGTTCCTGCTATTTCCACATTCATTATTTCCCGTATGCTTGGCGGCGGTTCAAATCTCCTTGTAGGCGACCTTATTGAAATGCAGTTCCTCGGAAATGCCTATAATCCGCATCTGGGCGCGGCTATGTCCCTTGTGCTTATGGTGCTGATTCTTGTAATTATGACCGTCATGAACCAGTTTGACCCTGATGACCAGGTACTTATGTAGGAGGTGCGGCAATGAAAAAATTAGGTAAAGCTTATCTTGGACTTGTCCTCTTTTTCCTGTATATCCCCATTTTCGTGCTTATTGTATTCTCATTCAACGAGACAAAAAGCCGAAGCGTTTTCAGCGGATTTACTTTTGACTGGTATATCCGCCTTTTCAACAACAGGATTATTATTTCCTCACTTATCAACACGATTATAATTGCCTGTGTTTCAAGCGTTATTTCTACGATTTTAGGCACTCTTGCGGCTATCGGCATAAACAGTATGCGTAAAGTGCCGAAAAGAGTTATAATGGGCATTACAAATATGCCTATTATCAACCCCGAAATCGTAACAGGTGTATCTCTTATGCTGCTTTTCGTATTCTTTGCGGCACGTATGAATCTTGAATTCGGCTTTGTTACGCTTCTTATCGCACATATTACCTTTAATGTGCCCTATGTTATCCTTAACGTTATGCCGAAATTCAATCAAATGGACCCGCATATCTATGAGGCGGCACAGGATTTGGGATGCAGTCCCGTACAGGCATTCAGAAAGGTTGTTCTCCCTGAAATTATGCCGGGTGTTATCAGCGGATTCCTTATGTCATTCACATATTCCCTTGATGATTTTGTTATCAGCTATTTCACCAGCGGTTCAACCTCACAGACACTGCCTATAACGATTTATTCAATGACAAGACGTAAGGTATCACCCGAAATCAACGCTCTTTCAACCCTTATTTTCATATCTGTTGTGGTTATTCTCATTGTGAAGAATATTATTGAAAAAAAGGCGCTGAAAAAAGCAGGAAAAATATAAAATAATGCGTAATGCGTAATGCGTAATGCGTAATTAATGCAGGGACAGATATTATCCCTACACAGGATTATGATATATAACCAATTTGTAGGGACACGGCGTGCCGTGTCCGATATACATATTATGGTAACGCATTATTCAAATTATATTGCAAATATAATTCTGTAGGCGGACACGGCGCGCCGTGTCCCTACAATGTTTTATTGAAATATCCGCCAAAAATAAAATATCCCAATATGGAGTTGAAAATGAAAAAATTATTTTCTTTTATTTCCGTGGCTATGCTTGGCATGTCCCTCCTTGCCTCCTGTGCGGAATCGGACAATTCCGCTGAAATTGAGGAGGAAGAAGAAGCAACTGAGTTCACTGTTACTTATGAGGACCCCGATTATTATACCCGATTCAAAGGCAAGGGTATCTCCATAAACGTCTACAACTGGGGAGACTACATCTCCGCAGGTGCTGACGAGGGCACTGTCGATGTAAACGGCGAATTTGAAAAGCTGACGGGTATTAAGGTCAACTATACAAACTTTGCCACAAATGAGGAGCTTTACGCTAAATTAAAGGGCGGCGCGGCTTCCTATGATGTCATTATCCCCTCTGATTACATGATAAGCAAGATGATTAAAGAGGATATGATTCAGCCCATTAACTTCGATAATATCCCAAATTTCAAGTACATTATGGAGAATTTCAGAAATCAGGACTACGACCCCGATAATGCCTATTCTGTGCCTTATACGTGGGGTACTGTAGGCATTATGTACGACACCACAATGATTGATATTCCCAAAGAGGATATTGACTGGGATTTGCTCTGGAATGAGGATTACGCCGACCAGATTCTTATGTTTGATAATCCCCGTGACGCTTTCGCCATAGCTGAAATTATGCTTGGCTACTCCCTCAATACCGAAAATGAGGAGGAAATGCGCGATTCTGCAGCAAAGCTTCTTGAACAGAAAAAAATCGTTCAGGCTTACGTTATGGACGAGGTTTTCGACAAAATGGGCGCAGGTGACGCACTTATTGCCCCATACTACGCAGGGGACGCTCTGACGATTATGGAGGATAACGACGCTCTGGACTTCGTTATTCCCAAAAGCGGCACAAACCTTTTCGTTGACGCTATGTGTATTCCAAAATCCGCAAAGCAGAAAGAAGCCGCTGAAATGTACATCAATTTCCTCTGCGAACCCGATATTGCCTTTGCCAATATTGACTATATCTGCTATTCTACGCCTCATCAGGCTGCTTTCAATATGCTTGACGAGGAAATGCAAAACAGCCCTATCACTTATCCCAATCAGGATTTTATCCGTGATAAGACTTCCGTTTTCGTCAATCTCTCCGACGAGGCGAATCAGCTTATGCAGGATTTATGGACGGAAATGAAATCTGCCGAAGATGAAAACGTCAACAGGTGGATTGCTCCTGTTTTCCTTGTTTTCTGCGTTATTCTCATGGCATTTGTGCTCATAAGACGGCATATTAAAAAGAAAAAAGACATTTTTTGATGCGGAGCTTTGCTCGCAAGGCGAATAATATCCGCCCATGTAACAAATTAAAACAAAAACAAATCAAATATGTAAATTTGTACATAAAATTTTATGTGAATATTAAAATATTATATAAGAAATACAACCGTTCTGTGATTGACATTGTTATCACAAAGTGATATAATATAAAATAGAGTGATTGTAAATATGAAAGGATTTTTAAAATGGCAAAAGATAAAAAAATGGTTACTGCGATAACCTCCATGAATGAGGATTTCGCACAGTGGTATACCGATATATGTAAAAAAGCTGAGCTTGTTGAGTATACAAGCGTTAAGGGCTGTATGGTTATCCGTCCCTACGGCTACGCTATCTGGGAGAATATCCAGCGTATCCTCGACGGAATGTTCAAGGCTACAGGTCACGAAAATGTGTGTATGCCTATGTTTATCCCCGAAAGCCTCCTCCAGAAAGAGAAAGACCACGTTGAGGGCTTCGCTCCCGAAGTTGCGTGGGTTACTCACGGCGGAAGCGAAAAGCTTGAGGACAGACTTTGCGTTCGTCCTACTTCCGAAACTCTTTTCTGTGAGCATTATTCAAATATAGTTCACTCCTACCGTGACCTCCCTAAGCTCTACAATCAGTGGGTAAGCGTTGTTCGCTGGGAAAAAACTACTCGTCCTTTCCTCCGTTCAAGAGAATTTCTCTGGCAGGAGGGACATACAATTCACGCTACTGCTGAGGAAGCTATCATCGAGACAGAGAAAATGCTCAATGTTTATGCCGACTTCTGCGAAAATTCCCTCGCTATGCCTGTTGTAAAGGGCAAAAAGACAGAGAGTGACAAATTTGCAGGTGCTGTTTCTACTTACGCTATTGAGGCTCTTATGCACGACGGTAAGGCGCTTCAGGCAGGTACTTCCCACTACTTCGGTGACGGATTCGCTAAGGCTTTCGATATTGAATATACAGACAAGGAAAACAAGCGTGTATATCCTCACCAGACAAGCTGGGGCGTTACAACTCGTCTTATCGGCGCTGTTATTATGACTCACGGTGACGATAACGGTCTTGTTCTCCCCCCTGCTATTGCTCCAATTCAGGCTGTAATTATTCCTATTGCTCAGCATAAGGAGGGCGTTCTCGATAAGGCTAATGAGCTGAAAGACCGCCTTGCTGCTGCAGGTGTACGCGTAAAGCTCGACGACAGCGAAAACTCTCCCGGCTGGAAGTTCGCTGAGTACGAGATGAAGGGCGTTCCTGTACGTGTTGAAATCGGTCCTCGTGATATCGAGGAGGGCAACTGCATTATCGCTTCCCGTTGGAACGGCGAAAAGGTTACTGTATCTATTGATGAGCTTGAAGCTGCTGTCGCTCAGAAGCTTGATGAGGCTCGTGAGGGTATGTTCAATAAAGCTCTCGAAAACCGCGAGAAAAAGACATACTCCTGCTCTACTATGGACGAGATTATCGACGCTCTCGAAAAGAACGGCGACGGTTTCGTAAAGGCTCTCTGGTGCGGCGAGGAAGCTTGTGAGGACGAGGTCAAGGAAAAGACCGGCGTCGGCTCACGCTGTATCCCTCTTATGCAGGAAAGAATCGCAGGAAATTGCGTATGCTGCGGCAAGCCTGCTCAGCATATGGTTTACTGGGGTAAAGCTTATTAATTCGTAATTCGTAATGCGTAATTCGTAATTATGCAAACACGTTTGTATTGCGTAAACTGATTTTTCATCATAGGACGGCTATTTTCCGCCCTATGATGATTATGTTATGTATACTGATTATAGCTAACAGCTAAAAGCTAACGGCTAACGGCTGACAGCTAATAGCTAACATCTAATTTGGCGGTATCGTACAAAATCGGATTATCCATTTTGTATGGTATTGCCTAAAATTTAAATCTTTTAAATTAAAAGTATTAATAATTTTATTGTTTTTTGTCGAATTTTTTAGTTATTCTCAATAATTAACAATCAACAGTTGATAAATTTGTAGAATATCCACAAATCAAGGTCAAATCCGTCGAATGACGGAGAAAATATAATTTTTGTGTCGCAAAAAGCGGCACGTATTGGAGGTATGATTCATATGTTCATCAAAAAACTTTTCACCCTTTTCTGTGCTATGCTCTTGTCATTGACAATCATGCCTCTCAACGAGGCATGGCTCCTCAAAGCAAATGCCGCTGTTCAGGCATTATGGCCTGTTGAAGCCGAATTTGACGAAATCACAACGCCATTCGATGATAACCGCAACACAGGCGGACTTTACGGCGGCCACAACGCTATTGATATCCCCGCCGACGCTAACACCAACATTTACGCTCCCATAAGCGGCGTGTGTGTTTCAGCAGGCTGGATGGGCGATTACGGCAATCTCATCGTACTCCGTCACGAAAGCCTTGGTATCTACACATTCTACGCTCACTGCAATTCCACGGCAGTCTACGCAGGACAAGCCGTAAATGCAGGAGATGTTATCGGATATGTTGGAAATACCGGAAATTCCTACGGCAACCACGTTCACTTCGGTATTTGCGATACACTTCTCGGCGGATATCCCACAGCTACATATTACAACCCTGAAACATTTTTTACTTATTCCATGGAACAAGCGCCTGAAACACCCGTTATTCCGGAAACTCCGCAGAATCCCACAGAATCCACAACTCCCACAGAGCCTACAATTCCCGATACTTCTGTAACACCTGCAGAGTGTCAGTGCTCCGAAGAATATGCGGGTACATATGTCACAAAAAATATCACAACTTATCTTAATATCAGAAGCGGCCACGGCTCGAATTATGATATCATCGGTCAGATTTACCCCGAAAATAAGTTTGAGGTAATCAAGGCTGACGGTCAGTGGGCTCATATAAAACATGGTAATATTTCAGGCTATTGCTCAATGGAATATATCAGACTTTTTGATAATCCCGAATCTGCTATGACACTTTCAAATGCAATCGTTCCAAATGGTCGAATTGCAAAGGGCAAGCCTATAGATTTAGGCGGCGTTATCAACTCAAATCTCCGTATAACACGCTTTACAGGCGGAATCTATAAGTCTGACGCTTCAACTCCTGTCTATGTTATGGAGAAGAATCCAAACAGCTACAGCTACAGTCTCTCAGGAGAATTCGACAACAATATGTTATTTGACAAGCTTGATGTTGGTACATACGTTTACAAAATTGAGGCTGAGGACGAAAGCGGCAAGGTTTATCCCCTTGTGGGTATAAGCTTTATGGTTACACAGGAGCTTGCGTCCGGCGACCTCAATGGCGACGGCGGAGTTACTATTTCTGACACTGTAATTCTTCAGAAATATATTCTCGGATGCGAAAGACTTACTCCCGAACAGCTCCAAAGTGCCGATTTAACAGCTGATTCTACTGTAGATGTTTTTGATATGATAATGTTCAGAAAAGCTCTTATAGGCGAAAAATAAAAAATTACAAAAACTCCCCGAAACAGATATCTCGGGGAGTTTTTATTGTCTATTTCTTATCTTTCGGATTATAAATACTAAGTCCGAATATCGATACTGTCAGCACCATATATATTATCAGTTTAATTATCGGCGGAACAGGCACACTGCCCTCCTTTATGAAAAATATCACAGAAATTATACATAATACTATCAGCAGAAGATTTTTTTGTTTTTTGTTCATTTTTTCACTCCCTGTGCAGCACAAGATAATAAGTTATACCCGAAGTTTTTAACCTCGGGTATATATTATTACAATTCATCAATCATTTTTGCATCATACATCTGGATTGTCAGTGCGTCAGATAGTGTTATACCGCTTCCAGGTTTATAACAGTCAGCATTTGCCGCACCCTGTGCGGAAAGAGCATATTTGTCAGGATTTCCGAGAGCCTGGAATACTGCTGTAGCATCTGCGATTGTTACCTTACCGTCACAGTTTGCATCGCCCTTTAATGTTACTTTGATTGGCTGAGTTGTTGTTGTCACAGGCTTTGTAGCGGTAGACTTCTCTGTGGTTGTGGTTGTGGTTGTTGTAGTTGTGGTTGTTGTAGTTGTTGTGGTGGTTGTGATTACAGGTGTTTCACCATTGGATATTACTTCTACATCAAACTTGCCTACAACATTTTCATTATCTGCAAGAGTAACGTATACAGGGTAAGTTCCCTCTTTGCTTGTATCCACTTTTGATGTATCTATTATAAAGTTACTTGAATTTATACTTTCATTTTCAATAAGAACGTTTCCGAAAACATCTGATACTGTTGCTGTAAAATTGTCGTTAAAAATTATTTCTTCATCGCC